>CAYJWT010000001.1:0-20423 GCA_964373935.1 uncultured archaeon
ACCTGGCATGCAGCATCATAACATGGAGGACAACAGGACTAATGGGATAGGCACTAAAACTGGCCTTCTTTTTACTCCCGCCTGTGCCGAATATAAAATGTCAGCAATAACAATGTCGCCCTGCTCAAAACTTGAAGAGTTTTTCTGCATCTTCCCCCTCTTCCACAAGCCTTTTGTAAGCATAAGCCCTAAGAGGGTTAGCTTCTGCTTCCAGCATTTCTGCTGTCTTTTCAATTGCCTGCCTTGCAACCTCAGTCCACTTTATTTCAGGGTGCTTTTTCATGATCTTGTGCAGTTTTTCAGGAACCGCCATGGTCATATTAACCAAAAACATCACCTTAAATAAGTAGAATAAGTAGGTTAATAAAAACTTTGTGGTTAAAGAAAAAAATTGTTATGGCATGCTTCCTGTTTTCTGCAGTTCCCTTGTTGCCCCGTCAAAAACCTCTATTGTGCAGGTTGTGCCGGTTATTGCCTGTGTTGCATGCCTTTGGAATGCTTTCCTTTCCTTGTAAAGCATGTCAAATTTTCCAGTTATCGCGCTGGTGCACTCGACTGAAAAATCAGTTATGTAAACTGTTTCCCCGCTGATTATTGTTGTATCGCGCGTTATGCCGTTTATTGCAACACTGCAGTCCCTGAAATTCTGCATGGCAGAATTAAAATACGCGGTAAAGCTTTCGTTTATTTTTGCATTTGTTTCAGAGCATCTGTTTGCGAACACTGTATCAGCTATTGCATCATTGAGCACCTTGTCCAGCAGAAGGACAGCATTGTTCGCTGTTTTTTTTGTGTCAAAGGCTGTGTTCTTGTAAACCAGGGTTTCCTGCTGCTGGTTTGACGAAGAAAATGCAAGAATGCTGATCGCTATTATGATTGCCATCATGCCGATGAAGACAGAGTATGTTCCTTTTTGCATTATGCTTCCTCGCAGTAATAATGTTTCTGTAAATCCGGGGAATTGTTGAAAGGGCTTGTTTCAATCGGGTGTGTTTCCGTGCTGCATTTCCAGTGCTGTTTCGTGAAAGCACTTGTTTCCCTTAATCCAAAATCAGATGGTGTTTTCCTCAGGTAAATGCTGACTGCGGAAATATCCTGCATTTTTTCCCACACTGATTCAAACGCCCCTGTTTCAGGGTGTGATGTTTCCTGCGGCACTGACAGCATGGCTATTGCTGCTATTGCAAGCAAGAGCGCAAGCATTGAATCCATGCTCAGGAAAACCCCTTTTATTCCTGCCATACTCTTATTGTCACCACCGAAAGAGGAGTGTTTCTGAAGGTTGTGTTGTATTCGCTTTTGGTTATTACGCCATTGTGCAGCAATACTGTTCTTTTTGCCTCTATAAAGTCCTTGTTTTCCTGGTTGCCACTGGCGATCTGAGAGCTTAGCCCTGAAACCCTGAAACCGTATCCTGTGGGTATTCCAAGGTTGTTTCTTGCATTGGCGTTTGTGAGCAATGCAAGGTCAATGCAGTTGACCAGCTTTTCGTCAATTGTGTCAACCATGCAGTTTATGCGCGGGTTTGCTGCAAGAAGGATTGCCGCGTTTTCTGCAACGCTTGTCATTTCTGAAAACGTTTGTTCATCTTTTTTATCGTAAGAGGAAAGCTCCGCTGCCCGTAAAAGCAGGCCTGTTGCAAGGAACACCAGTGCAAGGGAGAGCAGGAAATCAAGGGAAAAAACCTGTCCTTTCATGTTTTTCACCCTGCCCTGCTTATTGTCATCATGCTGCCACAGTCGTTTTCCTGGTAATCAAGAGCACTGTCAAAAATCACTTTTCTGGATTCCTCGACAGTTTTTCCATCAATGTTTGCCCTTATTGTGATGTTGTCATCTGGTGGGAGGAAAAAAATTTCGCACCCGGTTTTCCCTTCGCCAGGGAGAAAAATCTCCGGCGCCAAGTATGATATTTTGCTGCCTGCTTCAGTTTCCGCAAGCAGCATTGCCCCCGCAAACATGTCTGAAATCCCTGCAATTATTTTTCTTTCCTGCATTCTTGCGGTTTCCGCTTTCTGTTTATGCTCAAGAAAGCCATTAACTGTCATCATGGTGCCAAAAACGGCAATCAGTACAACTGCAGTGAGGAGAATGTCAAAGCTTATCTGCCCTTTCATGAAACCAATAATCGCTTTTTTGGTATTTAATTATGATGTTCCTATTATTCAAGCACTTTAATCTGCACTTTTTTTCCGCTGTTGTCAAATGCGGCAATGTCTGAAAGGGAAAAAGGGTATGATATGATTAAATGCATGTTTCCCAGTTTCCTGAAGCTGTCCAGGTCTGCTTGTGATGGGGAATTGTTGGGGCTGGGGTGGGAATGCACGCTTCCGAGTATTTTTCTGTCAAAAGGAAGATTGCCAGAGTAAAGCAGGGCATGCTGTTCCCCGAAAACCGCTGGCAATATGACCAGTTCATCAGCAACACCGTTGTTTTTTTTGCTTCCAAGGAGGGCAATGAATTCCATTGGGAATGTTTTCTGTGCCGCAAAAGCAATGTTTTCAAGGGCTTGCTTTTTTATTTTCAGGTTTTTTTTCATAAGATACTGTAATATGTGTGCAAATAAAATATTAGCGTTGGAACAATAAGGAATGACATGCATGCTGTCCTTTTTATGCCAGAATGCAGTGCTGCCAGCCCTATTGCTGTTGCTGTTCCAATCACAATAATGCCTGCAGTGCCTGAGAAAGCAAACCCCAAAAAAAGCAGGAAAAAAATAGCCGCTATGGATGTTTTTTTCCTGTCAGCCTTCTCAAGATTTTTTGCTGCGGTTTCTGCTGCAATTATTGTGATTAATGCCCCAATCCCTATTGCCGTTATTATTGCTGCCACAATGAGCACAAGTTCCTGTTCCCCCCCCTCAATCGCCCTGCTTATGGCTGCTGCTGTGCCAGACCTTGTTTTTCCAATTGCAAACAGGGCAAAAAAGGCAAAGATTGCATTTGAGCAGCTGATTGCGCCAAGCACGACAAGGTATTTGTATGTTGTTATTTTTCCAGCAAGGCTTTTCACTATGAATGCTGCTTGTGATGCCCCAATGCTTGGCAGTATTGCCACAATCATCCCGCTTGCAACCCCTATAATGCTGCCTGAAAGAATTTTTTTTGCAAAAAAATCTGTTTTTTTTGTTTCCTGCTTTCTTTCGCTTTGCTTTGCATTCATGCTGTGGAGCAAACCGCTTGTGCCAAAAAACCCTGTTATGAGCAGGAACAAGGGCTCTTTCAGCTGGAGTTTTGTGTCCAGCACTGTTATGCCAAGCACTGCTGAAAGGCAAACAACACTTATTGCGGCTTTTTTGTTTTTTTCTGAAAAAACCATTGCCAGCAATACGAGTGCAAGCGCTATTGGCACAATCCTTGCAATGATTTCCTCTGTTTTTCCCAAGAACAGGAAGAAAAACGGGGCAATGGCAATTGCAATAATTCCCCCAATCATGCCCCCCAGCACTGTCAGCTTTACTGCAAGCAGTGCTTTTCCTTTTGCAGCCATCCTATGCCCAGGGAGCAATGAAAGATAGCTCTCGTTGTCTGGAATTCCCACCATTATGCTGGGCACAAAGTCAGTGAAAGAGTGCACTATTGCCATTGCTGCAATCATTGCGGCAACCTCTGCCGAGTTTGCCTCAAAAAGGGAAACAGCAATCAGGGAAACAGTGTTAACATGAATGCCCGGCAGCAGGCCTGTAGTTGCGCCAAGGATGCATCCTGCAATTACCCAGAAAACTATTGCTTCCATTCCTCAATCCTTTTCACAATTATGATGTTTTCATTTTTTTCCGCCTGCACTTTTCCCTCAACTATCACAATTTTTCTTGCAGGTATGGCTGCTGGGTTATTGCTGCCGAAGAGCACGCATTTTATGGTGTTCCCGTCATTCAGCCCGAAAACAACAGCATTGTTTTTTTCCCTTTTCCACTCAACGATGCCTTTAATTTTAACTGTTTTTCCGCTGGAATGTTCTGTTATTTCGCCTATTTTTGTTGTTTCGGGCTGGAAGCCTTGTTCAACAGCCAAAAGCAGTATGATCCCAAAGCCCCCTGTTGCTGCGGCAATTTTCCAGAAGTCCTGTTCCTGCATCAGAAATTGTCGCGAGAGAAAAGATTATAATGTTGCCTGGTTTTTCGTTTATAGCCGAATGCTTTCAGGCGGGGTTTATTGTTACTGTCTCGTATTTTGTCTGCTGCCTGATGAATTCCTGTTCTTCAGAAAAGCTTTCCGAAGTCAGGCCATGCCCTACTGGCAGTATTTTTATTGTCAGGGTTATTTCCATTCCAGTCTGAGTTGGGCTTTCAAC
Source organism: uncultured archaeon (assembly GCA_964373935.1). Taxonomy (GTDB): domain Archaea; phylum Iainarchaeota; class Iainarchaeia; order Iainarchaeales; family CAYJWT01; genus CAYJWT01. The sequence continues at coordinate 4,293 of CAYJWT010000001.1, forward strand.
AAAGTCAATCCTTTCAATGTAGTGGAACCCTGGCAGGGCCGAAATTTTTTCAACCGCAGCTATTTTCGCAAGCTCCATTGCGGTTGTTGAATTTTTTACCTGGAAAAACACCGAAAAAATGAACAGTATCCCAACAAATATGAGAGAAAGGAGAAGCAGTGCCTCAAAGCTTGATTGTGCTTTAGCTGACATTAACTTCCCCTGCGGCATTTTTGACGAGCTGGAGGGTGAAAAAGTTTTTTCCGGCAAAATCGCCAGAGCAAGTGATGCTGGCTGAAACAATCGGAATGCTCCCATTGCATGTTCTTCCTGAGCATTTTGGGCTTGTGATGCCTGCAAGCTTTTCGCTGAGGGCTATGCTGAATTCTATTTCCCCTGCGGCGGGGTTGCAGGAAACAACCGCATTTTCTGGCACGAGGATGTGGATGGTTTTTTTGCCTTCCCCATCTGAAACAAAGAGCTCATTTGCCGCGTTTGCTATTTTTTCGGCTGCAAGTTTTGCCTGGCTTGTCCCTGAAACATCTTCAAGGGCTTCTGATGCAATGTCAATGCCCGGCTGCACAACACTGTAAATGTAAACAAGCGCAATCATGAAAATAAAAAGAAACTCAATGGAAACCTGCCCTTTTTTGTTCAGAGCACTATTTTCCATAGAAAATCCCCAATGACATTGAGAAGCACATATGCAAACAAAACACCTGGAACAAAAGCAACGCTTTCCTTCACCATAATATGGTCATCCAGCTTTTTATTCCTTACTAGATGTTTTAGCTTGTTTATTTCCTCCAGCGTTAACCCGCTTGCCTTCCTGTGGGACGCAAGGATTTTTCCTTTGGGCTGCAGCAGTGCAAGCAGCTCTTTTGGGCTTTTGGCTGCTGCCTCAATCACCTTTTCAAGCGACAATGGCTGTATTCTTTCAATTTTGCCATTGTTTTCCACGATTGTTTCAGCAGGAATTGTGCCTTCCTCGAGCCCTGTTATTTTTTTCTTTTCCCTAAGGTTTTTTTTTGCTCCAGTGAATGCTTTTGCAGCATAGAAAAGGAAAAAAAAGAAAACAAGCATAATTCCTGCAACCATTGCTGACTGAACAGGGGAATAAAACAATGCCGCCGCAAAAACCACTGCTGCTGCAATCGCCTTCGTTTTTTTCCCGAGAGCGCCGAAAACAAGCACTATTGTTACAGCCAAAAAAAAATTTGCGCCCTGCAAAAAATGGGTTGTGCCTGAAAGAAACATCGCCCATTTTGCGCAAGAGAAAAAGGCCATTTTTTTGTCACCGAAGAACGTGCCTACTGAAATTCCTTTTTTCATTAGTTTTTTTGCGCCCACGAGTAATGCAACAGGCGCCATGGTAAAAACAGAGAAAATGAAAAGCGTTAGGGGGAAAACAGGCAGGGCAATGCTCCCAAACACTGCCTTGTCAAGAATGCCAATATGCGAAAGAATGCTTGGGTTCACCGGGTTGAGTGCGGCAATTCCTGTGAAAAGCTTTACATCCCCCCCCGCCCACACCCCCATTTTCCAAAGAACATATCCGAAAAAAAATGTTCCTGCTGCAGCCGCTGCACTGGCCGCAATCAGCATGAAATTGTTTTCGGCCACTGAAAAAAACAGGTGTATTGCAAGCCCTGAAAACACCATTGCAGTGCTCAGCTTGTCAGGCACAACCCTCTGTTTTATGTCAGTGTATGATGCAATGCCAAGAAAAACAATTGAAAGAAAGAACCCTGCCAGTATTGTCATGTAACCCTGTCATAAGAGTGAAGCGATAGTTTTTTCTCTTATATTAAGAATTCGCGCCTGTGCAGTAAGGGCAACTGCCCTCACTGCCTCAATCAGAACTGCCGCCGCAATCGCAAGCATTATGCCAAACATTGCGGTAAGAAGGTATTCAAAAGAAACCTGTGCCCTTGAATCCATTGAGTTCACTTGAAGGGTTTATCCTACTGGTACGCATCTGGTAAGTGTTGTGTCCCATGTGCAGTTAGTGTAATCATAAGTTGCTGATTCGCCATCCGGGTCCACTCCAGTTGGTGGGGCCACTCCACATCTATTTTCTGGTATTGGAGCGCACAGTGCATCAATGTTTCTTGCCTCTGTTGTGCTCTTTCCTAAATCCGTAAGATTTGTCACTAATGATAGTACAACTGCTGCCACCAGCACTGCTCCGCCTATCAGCAACAGGTATTCCAGCGCTCCTTGTCCTTTATTGTTCATGAAAAACCTCCTTTTTTTTCCAATAAAAATAATTTTTTGGCTTTTATTAGTATGTTATACGGGCTTAATAAATCTTACTACTGCTTTTTTTTCCCCTTTTTTTTTATTGGCTGCCCTGCACGACATCCTTTGTGTCTTGTGCAATTCTGCCTGTTACCTGTCCAGACAGCCCTTTAAGGTATAATCCTATTATGGTTGCCAACAATATTGCTCCACCAATCATTATAAGCACTTCCAGTGAAACCTGTGCCTTGCTGTCAATCACTGCAATCCCCCGAGCAATAATCCTGACATAAGGTTTGAAGCATAATATATTGCATAAGCTATTAATAAAAGAACTGGTATATAAACCATACTCTTGCCTATTTTTCCATGCCTCATTATGGCAATCATTACTGATGCCGAAACAACTTCTATGAATATGTATGCCTGTATCAGCAGGAGTATCGCGTTTTTTGCGCTCACTGCTTCTGCAACGCTTTTTTCGCTTACGTTAAGGCTTGTTGCAGCGCTGATAAACAGGTCAATTACGCTTGAAACAAGCCCCAGTATTGTTGGTGCAACTATTGCCCCTGCTGCAACCATGAACAATACCTGAAGCTGTGTTTCAGCAACTCTCTCTCTTTCAATCCTGTGCATTGCCCTGATGTCATCCGCAATGTCATCCAGCACTTCCGCAAGCCCTGCTCCGGCTTTTACGGCATCTATTATTACTGTAACAGACCTCTTTATGAGGCGCGAGTTTATGTTGTCTGAAAAGTCCCTGAGCGAGTTTTCCAGGCTCTGGCCTTCCTCTATTTTCCGCAGCACGAGTTCTATTTCTTTTGTTAATGGGCCATATTCTGATGTTGCGACTTCCCTGAGGGCAAATTCATAGGTGCCGCCTGCTTTCAGTACATCTGCCATTTGCTTTAGCGCATCCGGCAATGCTTCCTCTATTGCGTCAATTTTTCTGAGCGCAATAATGTAGGGGTATCCTAGAACAAGGTCCAGTATTACAAGGAAAACAATGAGAGAGAAAAACATTGAAATTTTTGGCAGGAATAGTGTTATGAGAATGCTGCTTCCCACTGCTCCAGAAGCCGCTGCAGCAATCCCTATTACTATCCATGGAAACGCCTTTATTTTGAATCCTGCCTGGTCAAGAATATCCTGATAAAGGCGCAGGATATTCCTTTTTTTCCCAGTAGGAATTTCCTCTTGTTCCTGATACATTTCGCCTGCTGCCCCCATTCCCTCTTCTTTTTTTCTTCCCTTGAGGAAATCCATTATTTTTTCTGGTAATTTCATTCTTACACCCTTGGCTGGATTGCTTTAATGTAGCCAATCAGCATTATTAATATCAGCGGTATAATAACAACAAATATTATGGTAATGTTCCCAACTGTCAGGGGAATCTTTTGGAACGCAACTGCGCTTGCAGAGATGGGGCTGTTCCTTATTATGCCAAGGATTGTTATTATTACTGGGAACACGATTGCAGTGAAAATAAAAACCACCCCGAAAAAGTTCATTTTCTGGGAAAAGTCTCTCATTTTCAGGCGCAGTTCAAAGGAAACATCCTCGGCTATCTCGTTCATGATTGTGGAAAGGTTGCCTCCTGTTTCAAGCGACCTTATTATGTGCATGAGCGCCACCCTAAGTGCCTTGGACTGTGTCCTGAGTGCCATGTGCCTTAATGCGTCTTTTGCATCTGTTCCCTCTTCTATTTCTGTTACAGTTCTTGCAAACTCCTCTGACAACGGCCCATACCCTGCAACAGCAATTGCCTGTATTGTCCTGTACAATCCTATTCCCGCCTTGAGTTCTGTTGCCATGTGCCTTAATGCAAACGGCAGTTCCACGCTTGTTTCTTCCCCTCTTTTCTTTGCCATGCTTTTGGGTATCATCATTCCAATGGCAAAAACAAGGAATGCTATTCCGAAAGGGAAAATTATTACAAGCAATGCTTTTGTTGCCAATGGCATTTTCATTGTTGCAACAAGCATGGCTATAAGAGGAATGCCTGCAATGAAGGCAAGCGTTGCTGCGCCCAGGCATATTGCAAGGAATTGTTTTGCAGAAAACCTCATGTTTGCGGAATAAAGGTAATAGCTAAGCTGCTCCATCCGCTTCACGCTTGAAAAGGGCTTTGACAGTGGCCCAATTATTTTCCTCAGAGAAAGGTAAATGCTGCCGAAAAACTTTGCGATAGGGCGCTTTGATTCACGCAGCTCTTCAACCTTCTGTATTTCAACCTCTCCAGCTTGTCCTTCTGCAATAATGCCCCTGAGTTCTTTCAGCCGTCCCCCAACCTCTTCAAATTCCACCCCTTCATCCAGGTATTTTTTTTTCATTCTTTCAACAATCTTGTCTATTTTCTCCATGTCTATGGCTGCAACCTCAAGCAGTTCCTCGTCTGTTTTTGTTTCTTTTTCCTGCCGCTTTTCCTGGATTTTCTTTTTTATTTCTTCAATGTCTGCCATTTATTCTTCCCGCCGTTTCTTTGCAATATTATTCTTATTTTTCCCTCTCTCTAGAAAAGAATCCCCTTGTTTCTCCTGAAACCTGGGAAATTTTCCTCATTTTCTTTTTTGAAAGCTCTTTGAGGAATGCTTGCCTTTTTGCCAGAATGCTTTCAATTTCTTTTTTTCCAGCGCCAGTGAATGCTTGCAGTTTTCTCATGTAATTGCTGGGAATGCTTGTCCTGGAAATCCTGTCTTCAACAGGGTCTCTTTCAAAAATCGTGCTTGTTTTTGTTTTTCCCTCGATTACTCCTGTTACCTCTGCTATTTCTGTTATCCTCCTTATTGTTCCCTTTTTCTTGTCGTGTATCCTGTGTATCACAATCACCATGTCAAGACCGCTCAGCATTATTTCTGGAACATTCATGGGGGGGCTTGTTACCCTGACAATTGCCTCTTGGGGGGAATTTGCATGCACTGTTCCCATGCTCCCAGGGTGCCCAGTGTTCATGGCAGTGAAAAGAGTGAATGCCTCATCGTGCCTTATTTCTCCCACAATTATCCTGTCTGGCCTCATTCTCAGGGCGTTTTTTGTCAGGATATCCAAAGTAAGTTCGCCTTTTCCCTCAAGCCCAGGCGGTCGCGCTTCAAGCCTAATCCAGTGGTCCAATGGAAGGTTAAGTTCTGCTGTGTCCTCTATTGAAATAATCCTTTCTTGTGGCGGCACAAAGCTTGCAAGGACATTCAGCAGGGTTGTTTTTCCGCTTCCAGTGCCGCCTGCAATAAGAACGTTTGCCGGCCTGCTTCCCAGCCCATCAGAGCACACCCACAGGAATGCCGCTGCTTCAGGGCTCATGGTTCCCATGTTGATTAAGTCAATTATTGAATATGGGTCTTCCCTGAATTTTCTTATTGTCAGAGTGCTGCCAGAAACAGAGGCAGGAGGGATTGTTGCGTTGACCCTGCTTCCGTCAGCAAGCCGTGCATCAAGCAGTGGGGCCGAAATGTCAACCCTCCTTCCCACTTCCCTTCCAATCTTGTTTATAAGGTCCTGTATTTCCCTGTCTGAAAAAAACTCTATGTTTGTTGACATCATTTCGTACTTTCTGTGGAAAACAAACACGGGTTTTCCCGGGCATATTACCATTATTTCCTCAAGCTGGTCATCCCTTACAAGAGAGTCAATTATCCCATATCCCACCATTTCCCTGACAACTGCTTCAGCATAGAACTCGAACCTTTTTTCAGGGATATGCAGTTCAGGGCTTTCCCTGAGTATTTCAAGTATGCGTTGCTTGTACACTGTCCTTCTCTGTTCTATATCCCTTATTCTGTATGGGGAAATTGTTATCAGCCTGGTTGCTGCCTCCCTAATGCTGTTGATAACGTTTTTTTCGGAGGCAGTTGGCCTTGGCACTGGCACAAAATAAATGAGGAGAGAATTTTCTGGCACCTTGTAAATAATCACATTCCCATAACTGTCTATTTCCTTTTTGCCTGTTTCCTTTTCCAGCTCTTCCTCTATGGATGATTTTTCCTTTTCCTTGCCTGCTTCTATTTCAGCAATCGCTTTTTCCGCCTTTGAGTCTGCTTCAATTGCTTCCCTTTGCACTATTTTTTCTACTGCCTTTTTTTCTATTTCAGGCCATTTTTCCCCTTTCCCGGGCTTTTCTTCCACAGGGGTTTCCTGCTTCCGGCCTTTTTTTTCCTTAAGTTCCTTTATCATGTCTTCCAGAAAATCTTCAGCCATGGCTCTCAGAATAAAAAAAGACCTTGTATTATATAAAGGTTATTATATATTTCAGGCAAAAAGATTGTTATGCCGGTAAAGAGATTGCCCCGCTCCCTGAAAAGGCGCCTGAAAAGTTCTGAGATTATTCTTTTTTTGCAATCTTTTCCAAAATTTCTTTCACAAAATCTTTCAGTTTTTTTGTTTTCAGTTTTCCGTCTGGCTGCCTCACTGCAACGCTTTTCCCCTTCGTTTCCTTGTCTCCCACTGCCAGTATCAATGGGATGTGCTGCATTTCCGCTTCCCTCACCTTATATCCCACTGTTTCTTTCCTGTCATCAATCTCAACCCTTATTCCTACCTCCAAGATTTCCTGCCTTGTTTTTCCAGCGTATTTTTTGTGCTTGTCGGAAATGGGAATGATTGCTGCCTGCACCGGGGCAAGCCATAGCGGGAATTTTCCTGCATAGTGCTCTATCAGTATGCCCATGAATCTTTCCATTGACCCCAGTATTGTACGGTGTATCATTACTGGCGTGTGTTCCTTGTCATCGCTCCCAATATATGTGAGCGAGAATTTTTCCGGCATCTGGAAGTCCAGCTGTATTGTTGTCAGCTGCCATTTTCTGCCAAGCGAATCTGTTATGTGCATGTCTATTTTCGGGCCGTAGAATGCCCCTTCCCCTTCGTTTGTACTGAATTTTATTTTTTTTCCATTGAGGGCATCTTTCAGCGCCTGCTCTGCTTTTTCCCATGTTTCTTTTGCGCCCATTGCTTTTTCCGGCTTTGTGCTTAATTCGACACTGTATTCCCTGAAACCGAATACTTTGTACACTTTTTCCATTAAATCAATTATTTCCTGCACTTGCTCTTTGACTTGCTCTTCTGAACAGTAAATGTGGGCATCGTCTTGCGTGAATTTTCTCACCCTGAACAATCCGTTCAGTACTCCCGATAGTTCTTTCCTGTGCACTATTCCAAACTCCGCTAGTTTTAGTGGCAGTTCCCTGTAAGAGTGCCTTTTTGTTTTGTACACCAGAATGCTGCCCGGGCAGTTCATGGGCTTTATTGCGTACTCGTGGTTTTCCGCCATTGTTAAGAACATGTTTTCCTTGTAGTGCTCCCAGTGGCCTGAGGCAATCCACAATTCTTTTTTCATTAGCTGCGGAGTGCTGATTTCCCTGTAATCAAGCTTCAGTAATTCTTTTCTCATGAAGCCAACAAGCGCGTTGTAAACAACCATTCCTTTCGGCAGCCAGAAGACAGAGCCAGGGCTTTCCTCCTGCATTGTGAACAGTTCCAGCTGCTTTCCCAGTTTCAAATGGTTTCTTTTTTCTGCCTCTTCCTTTTGATTTAAAAACTCTTCCAGCATTTTCTGCTGGGGAAAAGCTATTCCGCATATCCTCTGGAGCATTTTGTTTTTTTCGCTGCCTCTCCAGTATGCGCCCGATGTTTTCAATAGCTTTGCTGCTTTTATTTTGCCTGTTCTATCAGCATGCCCTCCCCTGCACAAATCACAGAATTGGCCCTGGTAGTAAACAGTGAGCTTTTTCCCTTCCCCTGCAAACTCTTCAATCAGTTCTTTTTTGTACTGGTTGTCTGCAAAAATTTTTTTGGCTTCCTCTGCCGATACCTGTTTTCCTTTTAGTTCTTTGTCTTGTTTTATTATTTCCGCCATTTTTTTCTCTATTTTTTCCAGGTCTTCAGGGGTAAATGGCTTTTCGGAATCAAAATCGTAATAGAATCCCTGTTCTATTGGCGGCCCTATCGTGGGTTTTGCGTTTGGGAAAATTTCTTTCACTGCTTCATTCAGTACATGCGCTGCAGTGTGCCACAAAGCCTGCTTTCCTTCTGCATCCTCCCAAGTGAGAATCCTGAATTTTCCGCTTTCGTTCAAGGGGGCGTTCAGTTCAATTATCCTGTCATCCAGCTTTGCTGCGAGTGCATCCCTTGCCAGCTTCTGCCCTATTCCCTTGGCTATTTCTCCAGGAGTAATTCCTTCCTTGAACTTCTGTTTGCTTTTATCAGGAAATTCCAGCTCTATCATACAATAAAATATTAAAAAGAAAGAAAATAAAAATAGCGGCATTTTTTTACTTTTCCGGAAGTATTTCCTCGTCTTCCTTTTTCCATGCAGGGTCAACAATACAGAGGAACACAAGGGCTGTTTTGCCAGTGTTTTTTATCCTCTGCTCAGAATTTGGGGGAATATAGATTGCCTGCCCCACCCTTACTTCTGCAGTTCCCCTGCCGATATGCATTATTCCTTTTCCCTGCAGGATATAATATACTTCGCTTGTTTTCAGCCTGTGGTTTTGCGTAACCTGCCCCGGCTTAACTATTGCATGCGCAAGGCTGTACCTTAGCTCCATTTCATCTTTCAGGGGTTGAACAATTCCCTGAGAACTGTCTTGTCCCCTGCAATGAATTCCCTGCATTTCTTCAAATCCCTGATGAACATGCAATAATGTGTTGGACAATAATATTTTAAACATACGTGTACACATATGTTTACATGGCGACTAAGACTATTACAATAAAAGAATCTGCCTATAATGCTCTCAGGAAAGAAAAAGCTAAGGAAGAGAGTTTTTCCGAGGTCATTCTCCGCTTAACGAAAGCCAGGGGCTCCTTGTCTGAGTGTTTTGGAAGCTGGAGTGTAGGCAATGAAGAGTGGGGCAAAATAGAAAAACTTGTTTCAAGAAAATGGAAGGGCTTTCACAGAAATTATTGAAGTTGGTTGCATGAAGTGTTTGGATACTGATTTTCTTGTAGGTGTATTAAAGGGAATTCCAGAGGCAAAAACAAAACTGGGTATGATTGATAAGGAAGGCAGGGCGGCAACTACTGCAATAACTGCCTTTGAATTGTTGAATGGAGCAAGGCTCTCAAAAAATGTTGAAGAAAATATTAATGCTACTTTGAGGCTGTTGTCAAGACTGGAAGTTTTATATTTTGATTTGGAATCTGCGGATTTTGCAAGCCAAGTTTTTTCTGAGCTTTCAACAAGGGGCAATCTAATTGATGAGAGGGATTTGTTTATTGCCTCTATTTGTATTTCAAAAGGTTTGGTTTTGGTAACAAGGAACACAAAGCATTTTTCCAGAATAAAAATGCTAAAAATAGAAAGCTGGTGATTTTTATTCCTGTAAAACCACTGCCAAAAGAATTGATTGGGAGGCTAAGGAAGGCAGCCCCTAAAATCTCGCGACTTTTGGGGCGAATGCAGAACATAGATCCAAGGCGTGACTTTCTGTTTCTGAATTTGAAAAAAGCCTCTTATAAAGTATTTCCAGCAAAAGTTACCAACAAGCCAGGGAGGCGAGTAAGGCAAATGAATGTTTCTCGCAATTATCCAAAAATCGAATTAGTAATTAAAAGGGTTCATGCAGGCACTGCCAAAAGAACTATCGCCAAAATAGGGGAAAAGGTGAAACAGCATAATCACGGATTTTCTCCAGTAAACTATGTTCTGGTTGCTCCGCATGCTTATCCCATTGCAAGATATCTCGTTGCCATGCACAAATCAAACGCGCCCACAATAGATGAAGCCATGGGTGCCAGGCGTGAGGAGTTACTTAAGAAAAGCGTTAGGTGGGATGTGGGTATGGCACATTTCGAATTGGCGCAAAGGATGGTTTGCGAAAGGGCAAAAATTTCTCGCCAACACATGCTTTTTCTTGGTTACAGGAAAGGAAAGTTTATTTTTATGCCACTTCTTGACTTGCTGTAAGAAACATTTATTTCCCCTTTTGCTCACTATTATTTGCATGTCCATTCCAGCTTCTCTCTGTGTGAAATGCAAGGGCCGTTTGTGGTGCAAGCTGCCGAAATGCCCCATTCTTGAAAAGTTTGAAACGCACAAAAAGCAGGTTTCCTTGGTAAAAGGGAAGGAGTTTTCAGGGAGTTCCCCTCCGTCCGTTTTTGTTTCCTGGCAGAATTACCCCAATGTTTCCATTGCTCCATTAAGCCCTCCCTCAATTGAAAAGGATGCTGACCTGCTAGACAACCCTGAAAGGTGGTTTGGACTGCAACCAGAGGAAATTGTTTCCTTCCGCGAGCAACTCATAAGGAGCAGCAAAAAAGAAAACGTGCACTCCGCCAACAACCCTGGAAAAGAGCTTTCAGACATGCAGGAGCTTGTTATGGCAAGAAAGCCTGTGAATGCGGAATTCAAGCTGGAAAAAGCCCCTGAAGCAAGGCTTTCCTTTCACGACACTCTTGCACCACTGGGCCCCACTGCAAAGCTGGAGAAAATGCGCCTGACGGAAAACCCCAGGATTCCAAAAAAAGTCCAGTACTTTTACGATGATGTTGACGCAAAATCTCAGGAAGCAATAATGGGGCTTTATTCAAAGCATTTCCCTGTTCATTTCCTCCACAAGCTTCTTTCTGCAGGCACACTGGGTGTGAAAAAGCAGAGAAAGCTTGTTCCAACAAGGTGGAGCATCACTGCAATTGACAGCAATGTCTCGGGGTTTTTAATAAACGAGAAAGTGAAACGCCTTCAAGAAATTTCCGAACACCTTGTCTTCAATTCGGATTTCCTTCATAATAATTTTTATGTTCTCCTTATCCCCTCCGCATGGTCTTTTGAAATGCTGGAATCCTGGATGCCGGGAGGGGGATGGGCTGCTTTTGCGGAAAAGAATGAAATCAATGTAATCCAAGACCACGAATTTTACGAAGGCAGGAAAAAGTATGCTGATAATATTACAGGCGCGTATTACGCTGCCCGCCTGGCTGTTGCAGAGCACCTGTGCAACGAAAAAAGGCAGTCTGCCTGCATTGTTTTCAGGGAAATTGGTTCTGACTATAATCAACCTTTGGGCGTGTGGCAGATTAGGGAGAACGTGCGCAACGCTTTTTCCCAAAAGCCAATCTCTTTTTCAGAACTGGGCCTTGCATTATCCTATATTGAAAGCAAACTGAAAGTGCCTTTCAAACTGTACAAGCAGAACTCAAAACTGCTTGACAAAATAAAGAACCAGAAAACACTGAAAGAGTGGTTTTGAAAACCTGGTTTTCCTGCCAAAGAAATCGGTTAATTCCATGTCATTTCCCGTACTTCATGAACTGTGCCAGCAATGCCTCTAATTGTATTCGTTCGTTTGCCCCTTCAACCAGCCTGAAATTGTATTCCCCAATTATGTCAACAAGTTCAATCTTTTTCTTGCTCGGAAGTTCTGTTTCGTCCATTGCCATTGTTTCCCTGTACAACTGTGTAATGACATCTTCCCCAGACATTCCGTGCTCGTACATCAGCTTGTCCAGCAGCTCTCTTGCTTCCAGGAACTTTCCGTTCAATGCCAGTTCAATCATCTGCTTTATTTCCTGGGGCCTTGCTCTGCTGCTGACATCAAACACTGTTGCTTCAGAAACCTTTCCCCCAATAGATGCCGCTGCCTGCAGGACATTTATTGCTTTCCTCATGTCTCCCATGCAAACGTAAACAATCGCTTTCAGTGCCTTTTCATCAACCTGGATTTTTTCTTTTTTCGCAATTTCCAGCAATCTTTCCTCTATTTCTTTTGCTGGAAGCGGCCTGAACCTGAAAACAACACACCTTGACTGGATGGGCTCTATTATTTTGCTTGAGTAATTGCAGTTGTGTGATACTATTCCATTTGCTATAAAGTTGTGGTTTTTTGTGCAGGTAATGTCTCTTACGTCCGTGCATTCGGTTTCCTTTATTTCAACCACTTCGTTAAAGACAAAACCGTTTCCTGCATTGGTTTCTTTTTTCCAGCTCTCATAGCTAGGAAAACTTCTTAGCAAGCGAGCTTCTTTTCCTTTGAACGTGTTTGTTACAAAATCCGTGCTGCAGCCGTGCCTTTGTGCAATCGCAACTTTGCTCAACCTGCTGTTTTTCTCACACACTATTTTTGATGCTTTTTGTTTTTGCATTTTTAGGCAATAAAGCTTGAACCGCAAATATTCTGCCGCCAACCTCGCGTTGTTAGTCTTTTCTTTCTCATAGGCGTAGCTTATTCTGCAGAAAAAACGAAACATGTTTTCGTTTGTGCTTTTTAGAATAATTCCATATTCATCAGTAACGTGGCCGTCTTTTCTTTGGTTTCCAAGCACTCTAATTTTAATGTAAGACTCAACTTCGAACTCCTTTAGGAGTTCCCCTATTTGTTCCATGAATTCTATCATGTTTTGTTTTAAATGCCTTGACTTATGCATCCTTAGCGATAAGGATGCAAAGTTCTTGTTTTTTATTTTTGGAGAATAGCCTTCGCAGCCGTAAAGGCTTCTTAAGAACTCTCTTTTTACAAACCTTGTTCCATTCGTTATCCAGTTTGGCACTTTGTAAGGGGCAACTATTTTGTTTCCAACTGGAGCGCCTAAGAATTCCAGCATTTTTACTAATGAATTTGAGTCAACATAGAAAGAAGTTGTTTTTCCAGCAAAAGCTCTTCCCCTGATAATATTGTTTAACTGCTTTGTGCTTATTTCAGAGCCACTAAAGCCCAAAACAGCCAGATCCTTCTTGACTTCTTGCAAGGCATCTTGGTTTCCTGTAAAAATCAGCCTTTCCCTTCTTTTCGTAATATGCCCGTCGCCATACAGAAAGCCGAATATTCTTGTAAATGCGCCAATCTTTTCAAACCCATAACCCAGCCCCAGCAATCCTTTTTCATTGAGATTCTCAATAATGCCCTCGAAGCCACCCTGAAAACTTGTCTTTCTTTCCAAATGCTTTTTTATGCCACAATAGGATATTTTCACTCCAAATTCTTTTTCCAAAATATTCCTAATGTCCATTTTGTTTCTAATCTGAATGGGCTGTTTTTCAATAGCTTCGAAAGAATGCTCTTTTTTTTGGATTATTCTTTTCACAAAGCATTTCTTTTCCAGCTCTTTCAGCAATTGCGCGGTCCGAATTCTCGAAAGGCCTATTTTTTCTTGTATTTTCTGCCTTGAGATTCTCCTGTTTTTGCTGATTATTCCCAAGACAATGCTTTCCCTTTTTGTCAATCCTTCGTTGCTTTGAACTATTCTCAGCAATTCTTTTGCTTTGTCAATAATCTTTTGCTTTTCTTTTGATTCCAACTCCCCAAATCTTTCAGCTTCCCCAAGCTTTTTGTAGCCTTTTTGTGCTTCTTTTTCCAACAAGAATTCTTTGAATGCGTTCAAGTCAATTATTGGCTGGTTGTTTTCCTCAAACAATGTCCCTTCAAGGTGCGGGAAAACAACAAGCTTGTCCCCCAGATTTATGTCTTGAACCGCTTTCCACCCGCTGTTTGTTAGGAACCTATGGTCCTTTGTTGCTTTTACCTTTCTTCCAGTGTTTGTTTTTAATTCAAAAACTTTTTTTCCGAGCGTTTTCGGGTTTTGCTGAATGCAGCAGATCGCTTGGTCTTTTTCAATTCCGCCATCGCTGTTTTTTGTTATTACTTGGCTTTGTTTTTTTTCTTCGAATTTTTTCATGAATTCTCCGATTGTTGTTTCCACTTCTTCCGGCAAAACAATTCTTGTATCTGGGGCAACACAGCTTAAAACAAACCTGCATGTTTTCGTGTATTTTTCCATTGTTCTCCTCAGCGCCTGCTGGGCATCTGTAGTGAGTGCATCGCTTTCATCCAAAAAAATTATTTTGAAGTCAGCGTTGAAGGCAAGTGTTCTTGCAAAGTCCTTTATCTGCCCTCTTACAACATCAATTCCTCTGGTATCTGATGCATTGAGCTCTAAAAAGTTTCTTTCAAACTCTTTCCCGAACAGCTCTTTTGCAAGTGCGACTGCTGCACTTGTTTTCCCAATTCCCGCTGTTCCGGAGAAAAGCATGTTTGGGCAGTTATGCTGTTTCACATAGTTCTGTAGTCTCTCAGCTATTTCTTTTTGGCCAACAACATCTTCAAGCTTTGCAGGCCTGTATTTTTCTATCCAGGGCAGTTCTATTGCCATAAAAAAAGCTTTTCTCGGAAGACATTAAAAGCTTATTATTGCAGAGTTAATTAAGTGATTGCATTATGGGCGAAGAAAAGGGGGAAATAAACAAGAGTATTATCCTGTTGTTCCTTTTCATTATTTCTTATGCTGTTGTTTTTGCAATAAGCCTTGGCAGGGCTGCCATTGCTCCTGCTGTTGCTGGAATTCCTGTGCTTAATATTTTACTGCCATTGCCTGCCTTTGAGAGCCCGATGTATTTTCTGCTTCCAGCGGTCGGATTTTTTTTCATTTATTTTGCCATTGAATGGATTAACTCCCGTTTTGAGACAAAGTTTGCTTCGTCGCCTTTCTTTCCGTTGCTGCTGATAATTGTCTCCCTGCTTGCGTTGTACATTGCTGTTTTCTGGCTGGCCGCTGAATCAGCAAGGTTTTCTGGCCAGCAGTTTCCGCAGTTTGACTTCTGGGCAGAGTTAAGGGGAAGCGCTTTTTATCTTTTCATGCTGTCTGGGGTTCTTGCTTGGGTTTCGAGAAAAGTAATAGAGCGCCTGTGAGGTGATGCGAGTGCAGACACCTGAGGGGCAATTGTTTTCCATTGCCCCGCTGCAAAAGAAAAACGAAATTTCAGGAAAAAGGGTTTTTGTTGAGGGGCATGGATGCAGTGCCAACCTTGCTGAAACAGAGCAGATAAAGGGTTTCCTGATGCAGAATAATGCTGTTCTTGTGGAAAAGGAAAAGGATGCTGATTGCATTATCATCAATACCTGTGGGGTGAAAAAAGAAACAGAGAACAGCATGCTGAACAGGATAAGAAAGCTGAATGCTGTTTCAGGGGAAAATGGGGCGCAATTGCTTGTTGTGGGATGCCTGCCCAAAATCAATTCACAGGCAATTTCCCGGGTTTCCCCAAACCTTGTGCAGTTTGGAACAGGGCTGCAACAGATTGCAGGGCATTTGCAGCTGAGGCAGCAGGCATATTCTCCTGCTGTTCCACAGGTGCGGTATAATGATTTTGTTTCCATTATTCCCATTTCAAAGGGCTGCCTGAGCGCCTGCACTTTCTGCGGCACAAAGATTGCAAGGGGGCATCTGAAAAGCCATTCTCCCGAAGAAATCAGCAGAAAATTCTCTGACTGCCTTCGCAGTGGAATAAAAGAGTTCTGGCTTACCAGCCAGGACAATGGGTGCTATGGCTTTGACCTGGGAGCAAATATTGCGGAAATGGTGAATGGCCTGCTTTCAAAAGAGGCAGATTTCAGGATAAGGATTGGAATGATGTCCCCCCAGTACTTGCAGGAATACTTTGATGAGTTAATGCGGTTGTTTAAAGATGAAAGAGTTTATAGGTTTCTGCATTTGCCAGTGCAATCAGGATCTGATAAAATATTGCAGATGATGAAAAGAAATTATAATGTTGAATATTATAAACAATTAGTCAAAAAAATAAAAAGTTATTATCCTGATATGACTTTCTCAACCGACATTATTTTGGGGTTTCCCTCTGAAACAGAGCACGATTTCCAGCAAACCCTGGCATTGCTTTCAGAAACAAGGCCGGATGTGGTGAACATTTCAAGGTATGGGGAAAGAAAAGGCACAATTGCTGCAAGAATGAAAGAGCAGTTGCATGGAAGAATAAAGAAAGAGAGGTCAAGGATTGCAACAAGGGTATGCTCCGAAATTGCCTTTGGGAACAACAAAAAGCTTGTTGGGGCAAAACAGAAAATCCTTGTCACTGAAAAAGGAAGAAAAGGAAACTTTGTCGGCAGGACAGGCAGCTACAAGCCTGTTGTTGTTGAACAGGATTTGAGAGGAAAATTTGCAGAAGTTATAATACAGCAGGCGTTC
>CAYJWT010000001.1:20433-31354 GCA_964373935.1 uncultured archaeon
TCCCAACCTACTTAGGGGGCAGGGTTACAGAATGAATATTATTTTAAAATTGAAGGGGTGAGAAATATAGCATGGAATCCGTGTTTTTGTCCAAGAGCTTTTCGCTTTATCTGAGGAATTTCAAGGCAGCAGTGATTTTTGCCCTTCTGCTTGTTTCAGTGGTTTTTTTCTCCTCTTTTTCAAATATTTTTGTCAGTTCAGGCACAATTTTCCTTGCCTATTCCCTTTCTCTTCCAGAGATTGGGCTTCTTTTGTCCCAGCTTCTGGGAGTAATTGCGTTCCTTTTGTTTTACTCTTTTTTTGTCACTGTCATTGTTTTTTCAGTAAGGAAAGAATTGAGTGCTGTGAAGCTCAGCTATTACATTACTGAGGCGATAAAAAAGTTTTCCTTCAAATTGTTTGGGTTTTTTGTTTTTTTTGCGCTTGCCCTTTACCTTCTCCAGCTTATTTTCATTTCCCTTTCCCTTCCAGCATGGCTTTCCGCGCTGGTAATGCTTGTTCTTGCCGCTGCTTTTCTTTTCGTGCCGCAGGCAATTGTTGTTGATGAGCAAGGCCTGCTGCACAGCCTGCAGGAGAATTTTGAGTTCATTTCAAAACACCCGAAAACATTGGCTCTAGTGCTTATAGTGGGGGCAGTTCTGCTGGCTGCATTGCAGATAATAGAATTCCAGGCTGACAAGGCATTCTTGCTGGGCAACTATTTTTCCCTTTTCATTGCAATGCTGTTTGTCCAGCCGTTCCTTGAGGTAATGAAAACCTATTTTTACATTGTTGACAAGTTTTCCCTCATAAGGGAGCACGAGCTGAAAACGAAGTAATTTTTTCTTTTATCCTGGCGAATTGCTTGTTTTTCTCAGGCATAAAATTGTGGAAATCTAGCCGTGTTCTTTTTTTGGCATAGCTTCTTTTTCCATTCTCACTTCTATCAGCGGGATGTTTCTGTCTATCAGCTCCTGCAGCTGTTTTTCGCTGTGCGCAATGGCCCTGCCGAAATAGTTTTTCTGGAATGCCCTGAGTGGCATGGCGTCTGCCTGTGTTTTCTGGCCCTGCCTTAAATTGCTGTTTGTTTCCTCAAAGTGCCTTTTTGCATTCCTGTCATAGAGGCCAGTGAAAATCCAGTTTTCTTCAAGCGTGCCTGAAATTTTTTTGAATGCCTTTTCGCAGAATTCGGAGAAATCCTTTTTTGACTCTCCCGCAAAGCAGGCAGCTGCTTCAGGAAGCCCATGCAGGGCTATTGCAGAATCAAATTCCCTGAAAGTTATTGCGTTTTTTTCCAGGTACTCCCGTTTTTCCATTTCGGCAATCTTTATTTCCCGCAGTTTTGCTGCCGCCTCGAAGGCATTTTCTGCTGCTTCGAAAAACCTTCTTTCACTGTTCTGCGATTCAAGGGCCATTTTTTCAAGGTTCACTGCAAACATTGCCAGCAGTGGCTTTCTTGCAGGGTAATTGTTCAGCATTATTGTTTCCTGGCTGTTGCAGTTGAGTATTTTCAGCCCATTGAATATTCCTTCCCTCAGGACCTTGAGCTTGTATTTTGAGTCAATGCAAACGCATATTTCTGTTTTTTTCCCAAGCTGTTCCCTTGCTTCAAGCATTGCATTGAGGATATTGTTTGCTGTTTCCCTTTCTATTTCCAATCCCTCGAATTTTTCCGGGGTGAAGGCATGGAGTGTGAGAAATCCCTTTCTTGCGCTTTCTGAATGGATGCAGTTCATTCCAATGGCTGCCGTTTTTGCTGTTTCTTTTGCCCTGGTTTTTTTTGTCTTTCCCGAAAGCGCAAGGTTTAGCCCATTAATGTTCGGGTGCCATGAAAAAAAACGTGCCGTTTTTCCCGCCTGCCTTACTGTTTCCAGTATTGTTTCTTCTGCAGTTTGCTTTTGCTCTGCATTGATGCTGCATGCAAGCGGCCTTGTTGAAAAATCCTCAATGCAGGCAATGAAAATATCTCCATTGAGGTGCAAATCACTGAGTTCTTTTGGAATAACCCTGAGCAGGCTGAATTCGGTCATCATTTCTTTCAAGTGAAGCGGCTTTTTGCTTATTTTTTTTTCAACCTCAAAGACAGGCATGCCAATCCTTGCATACTGTGCCCTTATTGCTTCGTGCCCGTATTCAAGCAGCTTTGCGTTGACCATTTCCCTTATGAGTGAGGTGTTCAGGTATGAAATGCTGAGGTCTTTTATCTTGTTTTCAACTTCTCTCCCGATATTTTCAGCAACTCCCCTGTTCACGTTTGTTTCCTTGAGCAGGGAGTGAATGATGTTGCCCCTGTCAAAGGGCTCTATCTTCAGCGCGGATGTCCTTACATGCATTCTCTGGAAGCTCGCAAAAACATTTGCTGTTTGCGGGTCTATTTTTTTGAGTATTGCCAGTGCCTGTTTTCTCAGTTTTTCAATATCCCCTGTTTCCTGGCTGGACAGCTCTTTCACTATCCTTGTTATTGTCCATGTCCCTGCCCCCGCTTCCTCGCATTCTTTTGCGATTTTTTCAACAAGCTCTGCAATTGGCTTCTCTTGTTCCATAACCAATACTTAAAATGAGAGCATTAAAAACATTGCTTTCG
Source organism: uncultured archaeon (assembly GCA_964373935.1). Lineage (GTDB taxonomy): Archaea > Iainarchaeota > Iainarchaeia > Iainarchaeales > CAYJWT01 > CAYJWT01. Next base: position 22,997 of record CAYJWT010000001.1, read on the forward strand.
GAAAACAAACTTTTTAATAAGCTTTTATTAGAATAATTAATGAAGGTGTGTTTTTTTTGAATGCTGTTTCCCTGGACCGGGTTGACCACATAATTATCAAGAAGCTGCTTGATGACGGCAGGGCAAGCTTTTCGTCCCTTGCAAAGGACACAAACCTCACTGATGTTGCAATAAAAAAGAGGGTTGAAAGCCTGAAGCGCAAGGGCGTTATCAAGTGCATTTCCGCTGAACTGAATTACAAGGTGCTTGGGTTTGAAAACCCTATTTTTGTGCAGATGAGGTCAGAGATTTCCAAGAACAAGGACCTTACAAAAAAGCTGAATTCCTTTGATTTTGTTGTTGAGCTATACCAGGTATTGGGGGAATACAACCTTATCGCAAAGCTTGTGGTTCAGGACCTTGAATCAGCAGAGCGCATAATCAGCCAGATAGGGACTATTGACGGCATTCTTGATTTGAAAACACTGGTTGTTTTATCAGAACTCAAAAAATCAAAATCCCTGCCCTCCCAAACGTTCCAGAAAACGTTCTGAATTGCTGTTCAGGGGAAACCTACTCTCGTAATTGTTTAAATTCCAAATAAGCAAATTATACATTGAGAGTTGGTTTTTCATTGGAAATAATAGAATCTCTGCACTGGCAAGAAAAGAAAAAATTCCGCAAAAACATTGAAAATTATATGGTTGAGTATGCAATTACATATGCAGCTGAATTTCAAAAAGACAAGCATCATGAAAATGCATTGAATGCAGTGTGCACCATTCCTCAAACAGGAAGAACATTAAAAGTTGTTTTTAGATGGGTTGGAAAAGAAAAGGTTAAATTGATTACCGCTTATTATTTGGATTAGATGGTTCGTATGAAAAAAGAAACTTGGTATGACAAGGATGAAGACATATTTGGGATACAGTTGTTTGCTGGCGAGTACTGGAAAAGCATTGAATTGCCAAACGGATTGGTAATAGATGTTTCAAAAGACGGCAAGGTATTGGGGATTGAGATTTCAAACGCAAAAAAAGTTTTCTCAGGAAAAACAAGAAAAGTCTTGGAAATGGCAATGGCGCGCTAGTAATTGATGTTTCAAAGTATTTCAAAATCATATCTGCGCCTAAAATTTTTTAGCCCCTTTTTTCTTAGAAAATCTATTGCCTCAAAATAAGTGTTTACATCACTCAACAATAGCTCTCGTATAATTTTGTTTCTCTGCCCTGCATTTTGGAATGATTCCATCACGGTTTCGGCCAAATCAGCAGCCGCCACATATTCGACTTCAACAATATAATTTTTAATCTTGGTCAATTTTTTATAAAACATTGGAAGATTTTTTTTGGCACATTCGTACGCGGAAAGTGTGCTAAAGAATTCATCAAGGAATCTGCCTACGTTTTCGCCTTTTCTTGCGCTACTAAGAAGTCCGTGGCCTAGTTCGTGTGCAGATATAAGCAATGTCATTTGTTTTTCACTTATTCCAGTCAGAAATTGGGAATAAAATTTTAGATGTGGGTTAATCCACATTACCCCCACGGCTTTTCTTTTCCTAGTTTTTATTGAGTATTCTCCCTCTGCGTTAGCTGGTAGTGTACCACGTAATCCCGTGAGTCTATCAAATGTTCTTCTGCTTTGGGTGACTTTTGCCCTCGCTGGAAACCCATACATTCTTCGCAGGCTTTTTGCCCAGCTTTTTGCAATTCTTCTTAGCGGTTTTGGCGGCATCCAGGAATAACCTGTGCCATTCTCTATTATAATTTTTTTCTTTCAGTAAATTCTTTTCATGGAGCTGATTATTGCAGAGAAGGCGATTGCGGGAAAGCGCATTGCGAGCATTCTTGCTGGAAAGGAAATTGCTGCAAGCGCGGAGAGGGGGGCACAGTTTTTTCCTTTCGGGGAGGGAAAGCTGCTTGTGCCCTTGCGCGGGCATGTGAAGGATGTGGAGTTCCCAAAGCAGTACTCTTACTGGATTGGGACAGACCTGCAAAAGCTTGTTTTCGCGCCAATTGAGTACATTGAAACAGAGAAAGGAATTCTTGCCTTTCTGAAAATTGTTGCGCCAAAAGTGGAGAAAGTTATTGTTGCAACTGACTCTGACAGGGAGGGGGAAAGCATTGGGCTGGAGGCAGTAAACACAATAAAGGCAGAAAACAGCAACGTGGAAATAAAGCGCGCTTATTTTTCCGCGATAACTGAAAAGGACATAAAATCTGCTTTCAGTTCCCTGAAAGAGCTTGACTACAATTTTGCTGATTCCGCTGACGCGAGAAGGGAAATTGACCTCATCTGGGGCGCTGTCCTCACAAGGTTTTTGTCCATTGTTTCAGGAAGGCTGGGGAAAGAATTCCTGTCCATCGGGAGAGTGCAGGGGCCGTGCCTTGCTCTCATTGTTAACAGGGAAAAAGAGAGGCTTGCTTTCGTTTCCCAGCCCTATTGGGAGCTTATTGCAGAGTTTGAGAAAGACAAGAATGTTTTTGCTGCAGAGCACAAGAATGGAAGGTTCTGGAACAGGGAGGGGGCAGAAAAAGCAATGCTCTGCTCCATCCCCAAAATCGGGAAAGTGAAGAGCGTTTCAAAAAAGGAAAGAATCCTTTCAAAGCCCATTCCATTCAACACTACAGAATTCCTGCGTGCAGCAATAGCGATTGGGTTTTCTGCGGGAAAGGCAATGGAGATTGCCGAATCCTTATACCAGTCGGGATACACAAGCTATCCAAGGACAGATAATACTGTTTACCCAAAAACCCTTGACCTAAATGAAATTCTATTGGAACTGGCGAAAGTTCCTGATTTCAGGGAAATCGTGGAAAAAATTCTTTCCCAGAAAGAGATGGTGCCTTCAGCTGGAAAGGAAACAAAAGACCACCCTCCTGTTCACCCTGTTGCTTTTGCTGACAGGAAAAGGCTCTCTGCCCAGCACTGGAAAATCTATGAGCTGATATGCAGAAGGTTTTTTGCAACGCTTTTCGAGGATGCAATCACAGAAAACGTTTCAGTGGAAATTGACCTGAACAATGAATTGTTTATTGCAAGGGGCCGGGTTTTCATGAAAAAGGGCTGGAAGGAATTCTATCCCTATTCCCAAACCCTTGAAGTGCTTCTCCCAAAGCTGGAGAAAAATGATGTAGTGCAATTGAACAACCTGAAAATGCTTGGAAAGGAAACCCAGCCCCCTGCAAGGTATTCCCAGGGCACTCTCATAAAGCTGATGGACGAACTGGGCTTGGGCACAAAGGCAACAAGGCACGAAATCATTCAGAAGCTTTTTGCAAGAAAATATATTTCCGGATTAAATACAATTGTCCCGAACAGAATTGCTTTTGCGGTGATTGATGCCCTTGAAAAGCATGCTTCTTCCATTGTGAAGCCGAAAATGACTGCAGAACTTGAGAAAGAAATGGACCTTGTTGCAGCAGGAAAAAAGCCAAAGTCAGATGTTGTGCAGGCGTCAAGGGATTTTCTCGGGGAAATTCTCGCGGAACTGCTGAGGAACAAGGATGACATTGGCAGGGTGCTCAGGAATGCCCTGAGGGCCGATACAATAATCGGGAAGTGCACCAAGGCAGAATGTGAAGGAGAACTGCTTATCAGAAGGGGAAAGACAGGGAAAAGGTTTGTGGGGTGCAGTGCCTATCCCAAGTGCACTAATTCTTTTCCCCTGCCTCAGAAAGGCATTATCGCCATTGCGGGGAAATTCTGCCCAGAGTGCAGCGAGCATGTTATTGCAGTAAAAGGGGCAAGGTATTCTTTTGAGATGTGCCTAAAGGTGGGGTGTCTTACCAAAAAGGACTGGGGGGCAAAGAAGGAGAAGGAAGCAAAAGCTGTTGAAGGCAAAGATAAAATACCGCAAAAACAAGAGGTGAAGAAATGAGGGCGGGGAAGTTTAATGTCATGCAGGCAAATGCTTGGGTAAAAGCACATGCCAAAGCGGAGAAAACTGTTTTAAAATAGGGCTTTTTCAGCCCTTGGGGGTTGCTAGCCACAGAAAAAGGAAGAGGGCTAGATTTTTAAAAGAAGCTTAGTCGGTGAGCCTATCCCTCTTCCCTCAGCTGTGAACTTGAGTCTCTTCGGATCATCCCTCCAAAAATTGTAATAATACTTACACTGTCCACAAATATAAATATTGTTAATAAATGTATGTACCAAAAATACCATTTAATAAAATTTTGGTGTTCATTTTGAATAGGAGGTTTTTGTGTGGGTGCTAACATGAATTTAACAGATAATATCAGGCTGAATATCCTTGATTCCCTTTTGAAGAAGAACTCTGTTATTCCCAATATCAGGCAGGTTAAGCGCTATACTGGCTACCATAAAGCAACAATAAAGAGTTCTCTTGAATTCATGCAAAAAGAGGGGTTGTTGGGGGGTTTTGGGCCGAAGATTGACTTGAGGAAAATGGGGTATAACCTTGAGGTCATTTCAATGCTTCAGGGCGATTTTTCAAAAAAGGATGTTATGGATAAGGTGCTGGAGGTGAACAAGTCCGACCCTCATGTTTACAGGTTTTCCTCCCTTATTGGGCCGGGAAACTGGAACATTATTGTGAGGCAGATTCACAGGGACATTGAATCCTATCACCAGTGGGTGAGAAAGAACTATTATGAGGCCATTCCCGGGATTTTTGATTTCATAAGAGATCGGCAGATTTTTTACGAGATCGAACCCCACTATAAGACTGCTTCAAGGACTGACTCAATAATAAAGATCATAAAGATGGAAAGGGGGTTTGAGTAATGCAGATTGAGCTGGACGTGGGCAAGAGCATTGAGGAAAACGCTGCAGGGTATTTTGAGAAAGCAAAGAAGGCGAAAAGGAAGCTTTTGGGGCTTAGAAAGGCAATTGAGGAAACAAAAAAAAGAATCCTTGCAATGCAGGAATCTTTGCCTGAGGAAAAAACTTTTGCCGAAAAAAAGAAAAGGAAGCAACAGTGGTTTGAGCAGTTCCACTGGTTTTTTTCAAGCGATGGCTTTCTTGTCATTGCTGGAAAGAACTCAAACAGCAACGAGGCGATTGTGAAAAAACACTTGGATGAGCATGATTTTTTCCTGCATGCCGACATTCACGGGGCTGGAGCGTGTGTTGTGAAAGCAGAGGGCAAAGATGCTCCTGTTTCAACATTAAAAGAAGCGGCAATGTTTGCCGCTGTTTTTTCAAGGGCCTGGAAGCAGGGAATTGCGAGTATTGATGTTTATGCTGTGAAAAGTAATCAGGTTTCCAAGAAAGCGCCTTCAGGGGAATCACTGGGGGCAGGGGCTTTCATGATTCATGGAAAAAGGCAGTGGTTCAGGAAAACGGGGATGAATTTTGCAGTGGGTGTAAAAAAAGATGCTTTTGGCTACAAAATTGTTTCTGGGCCAGAGCAAGCAATTAAAAACCAATCCCTAGTTATTGTAAAAATAACCCAGGGCAAAAATGATGCGCCTGCAACGGCAAAAGCAGTTATTGCGTTGCTTGAGAAAAAGGTTGGCAGGACTGGAATAAAAGTGGATGAAGCTGTAAGGATGCTTCCTGGAAGCAGCATGCAGGCAGGCAACAGTTAAAATATTTTTTTGTTGGATGAATAGTTTATGGTGCAAAAAAAAGATATAACGCTCAAGGTTGAGGACCCTGATCCCAGCCATGTGGGAAGAAACATTGTCACGCTTGACAAGGAAGCAAAGCAGTCTTTGGGGGTTACTTCCGGGGACATTGTTGAGATAGAGGGGACAAAGAAAACAGGCGCTGTAATCTGGCCGGCAAGGACAGAGGACGAGGGAAAGGGAATTATAAGGATGGACTCTTTCATCAGGCACAATGCTGGCGTGGGTTTGGGGGAAAGAATTGTTGTGAGGAAAGCTGACTTCAAGGAGGCAAAGCGGGTTGTTCTTGCCCCAACCCAGGAAGTGAGGATTATTGCTTCCGGCTATGACAGGATACTGAAAAAGAGTTTTTTGGGGAGGCCTCTTTCAAGAGGCGACAATGTGTGGATCAGTGTTTTTGGGTCTGGTTTTGTGTACAGGGTTATTGACAGCACTCCTACTGGGATTGTGAAAATCACTGACTTCACCCAGTTTGTTCTCAAGGAAAAGCCAGTGAAGGGGGAACTGGAGGGCATTCCAAGAGTTACCTATGAGGATATTGGGGGATTGGATGAGCAGAAGCAAAAAGTAAGGGAACTGATTGAATTGCCGATGAGGCACCCGGAATTGTTCAGGAAGCTTGGAATCATTCCGCCAAAGGGAGTATTATTGTATGGCCCCCCTGGGTGCGGGAAGACAATGCTTGCAAAAGCTGTTGCGAATGAAACACAGGCACACTTTATTTCCATCAATGCCCCTGCAGTAATGTGTGTTGGAAAGGATACCTGCATTCTAACAAATCCAAAGGGTACTGAAACAGTTGGAGAATTGTTTAACCAAGCGCTGCATAGCGGAAGGCTTGTTAATGGTGGCAGGTTGCAGATTGTGGAGCTAAAAAAACCGGTAAGCGCATATTCTTTAGACCCTCACCTGAAAATTGTCAAAGGGGAAATAACTCATATCACAAAATTGAAGGCAACAGCTCTGCAAATCAAAACAAGCTTTAAGGATGAAATAATTGTTTCTTCTAACCAGCCATTTGCTACACTGGACTCATTTGGCAATATTGTTTGGAAGATAGCAAAGGAGCTCAAGAAAGGGGAACTGGTTGCTATTGCAAGGACTTTGCCAGAAGGCAAGCCTTATGAGTTCAATTATGAGGGCGTTTTTGACAAAAAAAATACACAAGTAAAGACAGGCAATGGCGTTTTCAGGCTTTCCGATTTCAATGGAGCATTTTCAGAAGTTAGGGCGGTAAAAACAGCAATACGGAGAAATAATCTGGAAAGGGTGCCCTGGCTTTTACTGCCAAGGAACAGCAGCCCAAAGCTAATGAGGCTGCTTGGTTTGATGTATGCAGAAGGCTGTATTTCCGGGGATGGAATAGATTTCGCGAACAGAGAAGATGTGCTGAAAAAAGAATTCTCTGGGATGGTAAGCAATGTGTTTGGCTTGCAGGCAGTGCTAAAACCGGAAAAAGGGGTGGTTTACTCTAGCACAATAAAATACTTGTTTGAGAAAGTGTTTGGTTTTCCCAGGGGGAAAAAAGGAAATTATTCCCTGCCTAAATGGATTTTTAGCTTGAGCAGGGAAGAAACGGCTGCCTTCATTCAAGGCTTTTGGGAAGGTAATGGCACGGTAAGCAAGGGGATAGGAGGATATCCAACAATCAGGATTTACTCTGCAACAAAAAATGTTTTACAAGACATCTCAATTCTTTTAAGAAAGCTTGGCATGCTTTCCAAGATTGTTCCATGGAAAACCAAGATTTCTGGCATGCTGGCTTTGGTGCTTGTTGGGAACAAGTCAAGGGAATTATTTGCAGAGCAAATAAAATCCGCTGCAAAAAAGTATTCAGTTATTTCAGATTGGTTCGGTAAAAGGAAAAAGACCGGTGATAACTTGAGAATTCCAAGTATTGTTCCCCTACTAAAACAAATAAAAAAAGAAAAAAAACTTCATTATAGTGCAAGTTTGCCCGAAGGCCCAACAGAAAGGTACATTTCTGGAAGAGCCCCATTAACACAAAGAAAATTGGAAGAAATTCAAAAGTACTTAAACACAGATAATGCGAAAATAAAAAACCTGGTTAATTCCGATATTGCGTGGGTTACTGTGAAAGATTTGGTGGAAGTGCAGGAACAGGAATTGTTCGATCTGACAGTGGAACCATTCAACAATTTTATTGGAGGGCCAGGCCTTTTTGTTTTGCATAATTCCAAGTTTGTTGGGGAAGCTGAGGAAAGGATTAGGGAGCTGTTCAAGGAAGCTGAGAACAATGCTCCCAGCATTATTTTCATTGACGAAATTGATGCCATTGCCCCCAAGAGGGAGGATGTGATTGGGGAGGTTGAAAGAAGGGTTGTTGCCCAGCTTCTTGCTTTAATGGATGGGCTGGAGGCAAGGGGAAATGTCATTGTTATTGCTGCGACAAATAGGGTTAATTCAATTGATGAGGCGCTGAGACGGCCAGGGCGTTTTGACAGGGAAATAGAGTTTGGGGTGCCTGACAAGATTTCAAGAAAGCATACACTGCAAATTCATGCAAGGGGGATGCCATTGGATGTCAAGCCGTTCCTGAAAAAAGCGAATGGCGACCAGGAAAAAGCCAGGGAGCTTTTTTTGGATGAGTTCGCTTCCATAACCCACGGTTTTGTGGGCGCAGATCTTGCTGCTTTGGCAAAAGAGGCTGCAATGAAAGCACTGAGAAGGTATCTTCCGGAAATGAATCTTGAGGAAGAAACCATCCCCCATGAAGTGCTTGAAAAACTTGAGGTTAACAAAGGCGATTTCGAAAGTGCCCTGAAAG
>CAYJWT010000002.1:0-8320 GCA_964373935.1 uncultured archaeon
TGTTGTGCTTCCGGGTATTTTAGGTTCTATTATTGCGTTCAGTAATTTTCCAGTATCGTCTATTTTTGTTGCTTGTTTTAGCATGTCTTCTGTCCATCCTGCTTTTTCCATTGATAGGAGGATTGTTTCTCCTTTTATTTGTTCTTTTGTGCCATGTTTTAGGTCGTGCAGGAATTTGAATAATCCTGTTTTTTCTTGTTCTGTCCATGTGGCTATTTTTTTGGCGAATGGTGTTTTTGCGATTTCTTTGGCTATTTGTGCTGTTCTGGCTATTGTTTGTTCTGCTTCTTTTGCTGTTTTCCCTGCTTTTATTTCTAGTGCTCCAATTTTTGTTAGGGTTTTTTCTAGGCCTGGGATGAGTGTTTTTGTTTCTTTTATTATTATTCCAAGTTTTGATATCAGGGGTGTTGCTATTGGCCAAGCCCCTATTTTTATTTTTGATATTACTCCCCCTACTGGTATGGCGGCAATTGTGGCTTGTGCTGCTATGTAGCCTTTTAGCCAGCCTCTTCCGTATGCTCTGTTGAACACTCTTCTGTCTTGAGTGTCTGTTGTTAGTTTTGAGCTTATTTTGTCAGCTTCAATGAATTTGTCTTTAAAAAACGCGTATATTAAATTGGCTTGTTGGCCATGTGTTTGAGTTTCTTGAATAAAGTCCTCTGTTGGTTGTGAGGCTTGTTCGTGTTTTCCCAGGTTGGATAAAAATGTTGAAACACTTTCCCAAAACTCTTTTTCTTCTATGCCTGCTTGAATTGAACCATTTTCAAGCCCTTTGATTTGTCCTTCTACTGCATATCTTCCACAGTTTTCACTGAAAAAAATAGTTCCTTTGTATATTACAAAATTGTTTTGTTTGAAATAGCTAATAGAATAAAGCAGCAAATCCAAAGGATTGGATGTTTGGGAAATATTACACCATTTATCTTGTTTTATCACACTAATCGGTGTCTCGCTGAAATTGTTCGGATCACTGCCAACAAGCTCTTCGTCTTCATCTGTAAACCCGTCTAGGTCAGTGTCTGTTGTTATTGGGCTGTTGTCTGTGCATTGTCCATTTACACACTCGTTTGTGCAGTTTATTAGTTGGTTCCAGTTTCCGTTTGTTTGCTTGTATCCCATTGTTTTGTTGTCTTTGCATTGCCATCCTGTTTCTGGTGATAGTTGTACGCTGGTTTCGCATACGTCAACTGTGCTTGCAAATCCGTGCTTGCTTCCGGCGTTTGTTATGCATTTCAGTCCCACACTGCATTCGTTATCGGAATCGCAGTCTCCTTGTCCGTTGGAACATTTTTTGCCTTTGCAGTAGTCTTCACTTCCATTTGGGAGGGTGTTTTCTGTGCATGCCCCGTTTGAGCATGGCTGGTTTGCATTACAGCTCTGGTAGAGTGTGGGTGTTTTGTTTGAAGAGCATGTTGCTGTGCTTGTTCCCTGATTGTTGCATGTGTATGCTGTATAGTCTCGGTATACGTTGTTTCCTTGGCAGTATGTGTTGCCTGTCCAGTTGTTTGTTCCGCAGTCGCTGTTTTGGGTGCAGGTTGCTTCGTTAACGCATTTTCCGTACTCGCATGCCTGAGAACAGGTTTTTACAAAGTTTTCGTTTGTTGGGTAGGAATAGTTGTCTGGGATGTAGCACTGCCAGGTTGCTGTGGAGCAGGAGAAGTTGTAGTAGTTTTCCTTGTCATATAATAGTTTGCTGGAGGTGGTCCAGCACATTCTTTGTTTTGCGTACCATCCGTCATAGGAGTTGCATTGTATTGCTGTACACTGCCCGCATTCTGTTTCTTTTTGCTTTCTGAGTGAACAGGTTTCGTACATGTTGTGGGCTGGCCAGATGCACTTGTTGTCAAAGACAGGCATGTTGTAGTAGACATACCATGTTCCTCCTGGCCCTCTTACCACCAGGGCATAGCCGTAATTGTTTTGTTGTGTTAAATCTACGGGGTTGCTTACACTGCCCTGGAAGACTGTATCGTTGTGGTAGAACCTGTTATAGGATTCCTGCTTTACATGCCAGGCTTCGCAGTCGGTGCCGGTTGAAAGGAAAATTGCATCCGGGGGAAAGCCGTGGCTGAAAACTGCTGTACTATAAGGAAAAATGTTTTCTTGGGCGGTTTTTGCTGTTTTTTTCTTTAACAGGTCGAGTCCGTTTTCTGAAGCGAATGCTTCCCTTGCCTGGTTATTGGAGTCCAAAATTACGAGATAGAATTCATTGCTTCCAAAATCAATCAGGGAATGTTTGGGAGCTTTCCTGGCTTGTTTTGCAGTGCCAAAAACATTACCCGCTAGAATTTCTGCTTGTTTTTCTTTTACAGTTGCTTTTCCATTCTCGACCTCGAAAACCCAGCCATCGGAAGATTCAAAGGAATGCTTGGCTGAAGGAAGGGCCTGGGCACTTGCAAATAATGAAAATAGCAGCAATGCAATTAAAACAAGAAAATTTTTGGAATTCACTCAATCCCCCCTTCTGCCCAAACACTTTTTCCCAGAATGAATGTTCTCACTTTTTCGCTGTTGTCTGTTATAGTATAATTTTCCCCGCTGATTGCCCCGCCTTTTTGGGGGAGCGCCTGGATGGTTATTTCAGTTAACTGCTTTGGTGGTTCGCCTGCTTTAATAAAACCGTTCCCTGCCTGTTGTGCAGTCCCTGTTTCCATTTTTTGCGTACTTGTTGGAGGCTGCACTGCTTTGATTCCTGAAACATTTGTGCCACTATTCGAGTAAACAAGCACATTGTTCCTGTAAAAATACTTGTTTTTTCCGCTCCTTGCAACCCTTATACTGTCTCCCTGCTGCACACTTGCTTCTCCCTGTTTTGTCCAAACACCATTTTTGTAGGTATAGTATTCAATCGTGCCATTTGCTGTTGCTGTCATTGACTGTTCTCCGTTGCTTGTAAGGGAAATTTCCTGTCCCGGAATTGTTTCTGTCCATGTTTCCTTCCAGGTTCCGGTAATAGTGTAAGTAAAGCTCACTGTTTCCTGGCTGTTTTCAGGGGGAGAGAAAGCTGCCCATGCCTCGTTGCCTTTGGTGAATGTGTAAATGCGTTCTGAATTGTCTGTAATCGTGTATCTGACACTGGATATTGTTCCCCCCTTTTCCGGCAAGGATGCAATGGTTATTGCTTCAAGCAGTTTCTCTCCCTCGCTTTCCTTTATGCCTGAACTGCCCTGCTTTGTGGCTATCCTTTCCGCTGTCCTGGATGTCATGCCTGCCTGGGCTGTTGCCCGTATTCCTTTTCCTCTCCCGCTTGCAATGAAGGAATTGTTCCTGTTTACTGTGAGATTCCTTACATTTTTGGTTATTTCAATTAAATCCCCCTTTTTCACCTCCAATGTCCCCCAATAGTTCCATCCACCGGAATTCATGGTGTAATAGTTCAGCTTGGTGTCTGCCTGGACAGCCATGGACTGCCTTCCTTTGGTTGTAAGCGATATTTCTGTTCCCGGGGTTTCTTCCTGCCAGGTTTCAGTGCCTGTTGCAGTAATGGTGTAATTGAATGATTCCATGTGTTCCGGAATAACTGTGATGGCACAGGATTGTGAAATGCTGTCCTTTCCATCGCTTGCCGTGATTGTGACATGGTAAGTTCCTGCATTTCCTGTTCCTGTCTGCCAGGAAAATGCATTGCCATTCAGTGTGAAAGCAGGGTTGCTGGACGAGTATGCCAGCACATCATTATCTGCATCGCCTGCAGTAAAGGCAATTTCCACTTTTTGTCCCTCAGCCACTGGATCAGGGCAGAGCAGTTCCAGTTCCGGCAGCATGTTTGGCTTTGTCACTTCTACCTGCCATGATTTTTCAATGCGCTCAGCTCCATCGCTAATTATTGCCTTTAATTCAAACACTGCAGTTGCAGCTATTTTTCTATTAATTGTTTCAAAGGAAAAAATGCCTGTCCTTGTTTTTTCAGTTATTCCGTTTACAAGCCATTCAATGGTTATCGGGTCATTGTCTGCATCCACTGCTGTTATGCTGAATTCCTGTTTTTGTCCTGCAATAATTGAAAGGTTTTCTGAAGGGGAGAACGCAGTAATTTCAGGCGCCCTGTTAATGTTCTTTACTTCTATTTCCCACGATTTTTCTGCAGTGCTTTCCCCATCCGAAACAACTGCCTTTACTTCATGCTGCCCTGCAGAATCAAATCCCGGGGTATAAGTGAATGTGGCAGAGTTTTCCTGCAGTTTTTTCCCGTCAAGGAACCAGTCTATGTGCAATTGTTCCTGGTCAGGGTCTGTTGCAATAATCCAGAATTCTGTGTTTTCTCCCTCCGAAATGGATGGATTTTCTCCAGGAATAAAAGACTCTATTCTTGGAATCCTGTTGTTGTTTTTCACATTAATTGTCCATTCTTTTTCCACGGAAATGCTTCCATCTGAAGCAGTTGCTTTTACCGTATGCAATCCGGCGCTTTCATAATCTGTTTGAAGCGTGTATTCAGGAGAATTTCCTAAAGTTTCTTTGCCATCAAAGAGCCACTTCAGCGTGATTGTGTCATTGTCTGGATCGGATGCATCTATCCTGAACAATTGTTCCTGCCCTTCGGTTATTTCCGGATTATTTTCAGGGCTGAATTGATTTATGAGCACCGGCCTGTTGGTATTGTTTACCCTTACAATCCATGCCTGTTCAATTGAATCAATTCCATCTGAGATTATTGCCTTCACTGTGTGTTCCCCTGCATCGGAAAATCCCGGCGCATACGAATAATTATTCGTGTTTTCTGAAACCATTTGCCCGTCAAGTTGCCACCCAATTGAAAGTTCATCGTTGTCTTGGTCTGAAACCGTTATTCCAAATTCTTGTATGCTTCCTTCTTCCATATTTACAAGTGCTTTTGGTGTGAATGAATCAATTGCCGGTTTCCTGTTCACGTTATTTACAGTAACAGTCCAAAAATGTTCTGCTGAGAAAAGACCGTCAGATAATGTTACTTTCACTTCGTGCGTTCCGGAAGAATCAAATCCTGCCGGGTAAGTAAAACTGTAAGTGTTTTCTGCTGCCTTGTTTCCGTCCAAAAACCATTCAATTACCAGTGCATCATTGTTCGGGTCTGTTGCTGTAACAGAAAACTCCATTGTTTCTCCTTCGTTTATTGCAGGGTTTTCCTGCGGAGAAAATGAAACTATTTCAGGGGGCATTTCCGGCTGGCTTACTGTCGCAAGCCAGGAGTATTCGCTTGAATATTTTCCATCGCTTGCAACTGCTTTTACTGTATGCTGCCCTGTGCCATAACTTTCGGAGTAAAAGTAAAACATGTCGTTGAATGTTTTTTCCTGTTCCTGCAGGCATTCTTTGCCTGACTGCCTGAACAGGAGGTCATAGCTTTCGCTTGTTGCTTCCCATCCATTTCCGCCATCGCGCAGTGTTTTTCCGCCTGCATAATTGTCTGTTGTTGAAAGGTTTACAACAAATCTTGCTTCACTTGTTTCCAGCACTGCCCAGTATTTTTCTCCTTTTCTCAGGAGGCAGCCTTCCTGGAAAGGGAACTGTGTCCAGGCATAGCTTGGATAAGTGGGAGAAGAAAAGCCGGGAATGATTGAACTGCATTTTTCGTTTGCAGGCTCCCCGCTTGGTTTGCCAGCGTAATCGGTTTCAATCCTTACGGAAGGGCTGTTTGGGATTCCTTCAAGATGTGAAAGATAGAACTGCATTCCAGTAATGTCCCCTGTTTTTTCAGGGGCAAAGGACTGTGAAAGTTTCATTCCCTTGCCAAAGGACGCATTTGTTTGCACATCAATTGCCGAAACTTTGAATATGAGGTCATAGTTTTCATTCCATTTTTTCCAAATAGTGTCATAATATTGTGCCACTCCGTCCGGGTAATTGTTTGCTGTTGAAAGGTGGCCAAGGTAGGTGTTTTTGGAGGAACTGCTCTGGGAGTAAAGCACTATCCAGTACCTTTCCCCTGCATTCAGCAAGCAATTGCTTCCGAGCTGGAATTCGATCCAGGCATTTTCAGGGTATTTTGGGGTTGTGAATGCTTCAATTGTTGAAGTGCAGGAATTGTCTGGCTTGTTGCCTGAAGGGGTTTCCCCGTTGTTCCTGTCAGTTTCAATATTCAAGGTAATGCTTCCCGGGCTTCCGGTGTAATAGTTCAGCGGGAGGCTTACGCTTGTAATCCTGGCGTTCTGTGCCGGGATGAATGATTGGGATATTGGCGTGTTTGTGCCCATTCCTGCGTTTGCGTTCGGGTCAATATTTGGGCTGTTTTCAAGGTTCAGTTGGCTGCTTTCAGGATTATTCTGCTGGTCAATCGCGTCAGTGTTGTTGTCCAGCAGGCATGCTTCTTTGATTGTGAAATTTTTTTCCTGGACAATATTTCCATCAACCTGCCATTGGATGCTTGCACTTCCATAATCCGGGTCAATTGCCTGTAACTCAAATTCCTGCTGTTCCCCAACAAATAGTTCGGGGTCAATTGCAGGGGAAACTGCTTCAATGAATGCAGGGAGGCAGGTTTTTGGCGGTTCCCCAGTTGTTGTTCCTGGCAGAAAGTCAACGTCAAGAGTGTATGCCCCATTTCCTGAAATGCTTGTTACTTTGAAATAGTAATAGTCTTTTCCTGCATTTATTGTGCAAGTTGTTTGGTTACCATTTTCTGTGGCATTGCAGAGGTTTTCCTTGCATGAATTGAATGCCTGCAGGCCGAATTCTGTTCCTGCATCATGTTCAAGGGTGAGCACAATTGTTCCTTCTTCTTCGATTTTTGTTTTTCTCCAGAAAACTTTTGGCTGTTCAGACAGCTTTGCCATAGTAAAAAATTGTTCCCCTGAAAACAATGCATTGCCTGGAATTCCAAGAGGGTATGTGTCCTGCGAAATGAGGGGTGAACTCAGGCTGCCTTGTTCTGTACTTCCAGAAACATAAGTTGTTTCATGGTCAAAGTAGCCGGCATTCTCAAAGGAATCATTCAGCATTCCATCAATTACTATTGTTTCGCTTACAGGGACAGATGTGTCTGCGAATGCGTTGCTTAAAAGCAAAACAAGCGTAAAACCCAGTGATATCAAATGGGTTGCTGTAGAGTTATTAAAAAAACCCATTAAAAGGAAACGCAGTTAACCTGATTAATATACATAAGGTTGAAAAAAACTCAACCAAAAAGTTGAATATTCTTTTGTTAAATTGTATGCCATACTCTTTTGGCCGCCATTCTTATTGCTTTCCTGTCAACTTCAACCATTTCAAGCTGTTTCAATAATTGTATTTCTTTTTCTATCAGTGAAACTTTTTCCGGGTAAAAGTCTGCTTCCATGATTTTTGGAACAGGTAGCTTGATGAAGGGCGTGTTTTGTTTAAATTGCTTTTTATCTTCTTCCATGATTTCTACCAGAAAGCCGTGTTCTTTTTGCACATTATCGCTTTTTCTCACCCATTGTGTATTGATGTGGACAGAAGAAATTCGTTTATTTAACAACAGAAAATCTCTTGGGTCAAGATTGTTGCTTTTTGCGTGGGCAGTGTCAACACACAAGCCAAGCCTTGGATGCAAATCAAGAATTGCTTTTATTTCCTCAGATGTTTGGAATCCTTCGTATCCTGGCTTTTTGTCCAGGTTTTCAATACTGGCAGGAAAACCCATAGATTCTATTAATTCATAGTTTTGAATGCATTGCGGATGGAAAACTGCATTTACACATTTAACATCTTTGCATATTATTCCAGCCTTTTCAATAAGGCGTCTTGTTTCCTTGTCATTTTCATAGCTTACTTCTTTGAAAGGCATGTGTATGGAGTTATATCGAAGCGAGCCAAGGAACCCAAATGCCTTATCGTCAAACTCTAATTCCAGTAGTTCATTCGGATATGCAAAAACAAGCTCTACTCCGTCGATCTGTCCCCTGTAGTTTTCCAAAAAATGGACTGACTGAAGCACGTTCAAGCCAAGGTCTAAACAACAGCCAGAAGAAATACACACGGGCATTAAAGCAATTGGCTTGAAACAATTTTTAACACTATTTCACTGGGGTTGAGTTATGTTAATAAGAAATTTCAGGAAAGGAGATGAGATAGCCTGTGCTGAAATATGCAGGCTAACAATTGAAGAAGACAACAGGCTTTCGCGGCAGCAGAAAGATTTTCTTATTGTACATGAAAGCTGGGAAAAATTTTTGGACAGGCTGAAACGTTTTGATGCTTTGCTTGTTTATGAATCAAACGGCAAAATAATTGGTGTTATTGGCTTGATTGAAGGAGAACTCAGAAGTCTGTTTGTTCATCCACAAAACCAGAACATGGGAATTGGCACGATGCTTGTGAAAGAAATAGAGGAAAGAGCTAGAAAACAAGGATTCGCTTCTCTAAGGCTTGAAGCCAATCC
>CAYJWT010000002.1:8330-10974 GCA_964373935.1 uncultured archaeon
AGATGCCGTGCCTTTCTATGAAAAGCTCAGTTACCACAAAGTAAAAGAAGGAACCATAAAAGGCACAGATATTAAAATAGTGTGGATGGAAAAAAAACTCTAAAACTACAAAATACACGGAATGTTTTTTCGCACGATTACTCTGGCGTCAACTGCTATTATTTCTTTTTCGTTTGCGATGAGTGGGTTGATGTCCAGTTCCTGCTCTGACTGCGCTGCCTGCTGTTCAACAGTGGAAATGCCGTATTTCTGCAGCAACTGCATTGAGCCGATTACATCCAGCCTGACCATGCAAGAAATAAGCTACGCCTGAATAATAACTTATCGCCCGCACCGGGCAGCAAACCTTCCATTTCGGAAGCCTACTTCCCTGCCAATAAGTATTGAATAAATATATGCTCGCTCGGCTATTTATACGTTTCTTCTGGAATATGAGGTGCGGGATATATTAATAAACATGAATTTCCCAATAGACTAAATTTGATTGATTTACATGGGTGCAACAATAGACTCCGGGCTAATAAGGAACTTATTGCTTGCAATTGGCGAAATAGATTTGCACAAGAGGAAAGAGAAGGCTCTTTTAACTGAAACATGGTTTCATAAAATTTTGTTTGACTTAAAAAAAAGAGTTGAAAGTCAAAAAATTCAAGATTCTTTGCAATTTTACTGGTACAAGCATGGTCCCTATTGTGAGCCCATACGAGAAGAGCTGATTAAATTAGTTGGAGCTAAAATTTTTAGCAAAATAGAAAATGATAATGGCTTGATTTTTTATCAGTTGGATAAAAAACCACAGTTTATTAAAAATAAGTATTTTTCAGATAGTAAAATTGTTTTAGAGGAAATAATTTCTGAAACTGATTTGTTTAGATTGAGATCTAAGGTTAAGGAAATCTATGCTGGTGCGCCTTATGTTTTCATGCCAAACTATAAAATTGATTATTTGGAAATAATTAGAGAATATAGAGAACTTATAGAAATTGAGAAAGATAATAAAAAATTCCTAGATGGGTATAAGGAAAGAGTAGTAAAATCATTATATGAGTGCGAGAGTTTATTGCCGTTTGACGACACTTTTTCGGAATTTAATCAGGTCTTTGCAAACATGGTCGGTGAAATAACAACCTGTCTGTCTTTGAATAAAGATACAGACCTATTTTTGCTGGACGAATGCTATAAGGTAAGCGTAGAGGCCTGGGATTGCTTTGCCAAAGGAGTAAGACTCGAGCACCACGACCAATTCTATGATGATAAAGTGCAGTATTGGGAAAATGACTTTTCAGACTCTGTAAAAAGATTCACCAAAACAGTTGCCTTATTCAATGAAGAATTGCTTGAAAAATACAGCGGGCTTTCATTAAAAGAAATAGAGCCGCAAACCGATGCAAACACGATTATGAAGGCAATTGTTTTGGGTTATACGCATGAAGAGTAACAAAAACCATTTCTTGGATACTAGCGTAGTACTTACTGGTTTGACTAAATGGAAAAAAGAAGAGCTTTATGAAAAGGCAAACCAGTACTTTGATGACAAAAAATTCTATAGAATAACAAGCATAAGGGTTTTTTCTGAAGCCCAAAGTGTGATGAACAATTCAAGGAGAATATATACACAATTTCTTCAGAAAATGTATGAAAATCCTTCGGTAATTAGAACAGGCAATATAGAAGGTTCCCTTATTTTTGAAGCAAAAAAATTATTCAAACAGCCTTTTGAACAACGGATAATTGTTTCGTATATCAAAACTTGCTCGGCCACCATTTTCTCAGTGGTGAATGCGGATGCACAGACATTCCAAGAATTTTTGATGAAAATCGCACAAGAAATTCGGAATGGAATATTTGAGTTAATGTTGACCTGCCAACCAAGACAAAATGCAAAAATTGCGAGATTTGACAAATGCCCATCAGATTACTCAAAGTATTATCCGAATGAGTTTCAAACACTGGAAAATCAAATTAATTATCCAAAAGATACTGAGGTGATACTTGACGGGTATTTTATATCGAAGAAATTACAGCGTAACATTTCACTAATAACCCTTGATAAGGAACATATGCTATCAAACAAAAACCACATAGAAGCCGCACTACAGACAATCAAAGTATGTGACTTCAGGCAATATTAACTGCAAGATTTTAGGCACTAATACGTGATTTTGAAGATTCATGCTTCAAAAATATGGAAAAAACAGAATGGCAATTCTTAATGCTCTAAAAGCATCACCTATGCCTGTTACAGATTTGGCGCCCGCACCGGGCTCTCTGTCCAAATTTTGTGTTTTTATTCTATTTGTATTTTTATTTGTTTTTTGTTTTCTGGTATGAGTTTGATTTTTTCGCCTTTTTTGAGATGGTAATATTGGACAATATCCGAAGGGAGTGTTATTGCAAGGCTTCTCCCTGCGTTGATTATTGGCCTTTGAAATATGAATCTTGTGCTGATTTGGCCGCTTAGTTCATTCATCTGTTCTGATGTGGCAAATTCTTCTTTGCATTTTGTGCATTCGAAGTAGGGTGAGTCTTTTATTATTATTTTTCCTTCAGCCAGCTTCATGTCTTCAAGCTTCAGTACAGCTTTTCCCCCGCACAAATGGCACTCTATTTTGCTTTCTTTTTTTTCCATGACTCAACCTCCTTT
>CAYJWT010000002.1:10984-13250 GCA_964373935.1 uncultured archaeon
GATTCCCAAAGCGTTACTATATGAATGAATTCCTTTGTTTCTATTTTTACTGCTGTCAGCCTATCATTCATTATTTTGAAAACTGTTTTGAACTTGTTTTCGGCTTCCTTTATTTTTACTTCCTGCTTTTTTATGATAAACTCTATTTCTCCATAGTTTATTCCAAGTTTTACTGCTCTCTCCGCAAACATTTCTTTTGCATGCCTGCTCCAGCGGACCAGCATAAAAAAGATATGAATCAAAGCTCTTAAAAAGCAATATCATGTTATAATTTGGTAATACTAAACTTCATCTGGCGTTTGCTGTTACGTGACAACACATATGATATCTTTTTGTGTTCAGGCAATAATCATTTTTTTCTCGTTTTTCTTCTCCATTTTTTGTTTCAAAAGCAGTCTTCCGAGGGTTGTGAGCTCTATATTTATTTTTCCTTTCTCCCTGTTTGCCTCAATCAGTCCCAGTTCTTTCAGTCCGGGGTTTTTTTCGTTTCCGTAAATGTGGTAGTTTATGAGCGATGGCCCAAGGTTGATTGATTTTCCCAGTTCTTCTAGCGAGGAAATTTTTTTTTGCTCGAACAGTTTCTGGAGAATGAGCATTTTTTTCTCACTCAGCAAATCATAGTAAGAGAACTTGAGGATGGGGAACATTACGAGCTTGTCGTCCATTATTTCGAAAGCCTTTATCCCGTTAACGAAAGCTGCTGATAGTGCAGCACACCCGAGAATGCCGGAGCTGTCTGACAGGTTCATCATTACTTGTTTTTCCCTTTCTCTTGCCTTTATTCTGCCCACTGCAGTGAATACTTCCTCAAGCGAATTTGCGTTTGCAATAGCCTCTGTTTCAACAGCAATCCTGAATTTTTCCATTTCTTTTTTGACTTTTTGTGCTTCAGCAACAAATTCTGCGGGGGCAAGCAGAACTATTTTTTCTGTTGGGAATTCCTTCACTCCCGCAAAAATTGCATCAGCATTTCCCTCAAAAGTAGCAATAATCACATGCTTCATTCTCCCACCATTAAAATTAAAGAATTTTAAGCTTTTATTAATATTGTTGGAAAATTAAACTTTTTTTGAATTCTTCGGGTTAAGGTTATTAATTTTTGCCTGCGCAATTAGTCCATGGCACAGGCAAATGTGACAATTTACTCCACTCCAACATGCCATTTCTGCCACATGGCGAAAGAGTTTTTCAGGCAGAACGGCATAAAATACGCTGACATCAATGTTGCTTCTGACTGGGAAAAAGCACAGGAAATGATTGCAAAGTCAGGCCAGACCGGGGTGCCAGTAATAGAAATAAACGGCAGAATAATTATTGGGTTTGATGAATTGGAAATCAGGGAAGCGTTGGGGATAAAGTAAAAAAATAGTATAAAGCTTTATTAAGCAGAAAAAATACTCTTTCTTGCCATGCCTGTTGACGAAAGCCTGAGGAAGAAGCTCCTTGAAGAGGAATTCCGCCTAAGGGAAAAACAGCCCACTGCCTGGACAAAATCAAAATACAGGAAATACGCTGGATTCATTTCAAAAAGAATGGAAAAACGCAATTCCAGAAAAAAAATAACAATTGCGGGGGCTGGAAGAGTGGGAAGCACAACCGCTTTTCTTTCAGCGGTAAAGGGGCTTGGCGACATTGTTCTTGTTAACAGGACTGCTCAAACAGCAAAAGGAATTGCCTTGGACATTTCCCATTCAATGCCGGTTGAAAAACAGGATGTGAAAGTTTTTGGAACAGGGGATTATGGGGAAACAAAAAACTCTGACGTGGTAATAATAACAGCCGGCGCACAGAGGACAGCCGGAATGAGCAGGGAACAATTGCTTGAAATAAATGCCTCTATATTAAAGGATATTGCAAAGCAAGCAGCAAGCCATTCCCCCCAAGCAGTGATGATTGTTGTAAGCAATCCCATTGATGCAATGGTTGCTGTTGCGGCAAAACACTCAGGTTTCCCAAAAAAAAGAGTAATGGGAATGGCAGGCATTCTTGATTCAGCAAGGTTCGCAAGCTTTATTGCAGAGGAAATGAATGTGCCTGCAAACACTGTTTCAGCAATGGTTTTGGGAAGCCATGGGGATGCAATGGTTCCCATAGCCAGCCATTCTGGAATAAGGGGAAAAAGCATTGCCAAGCTGCTTCCAAAGAAAAAAATTTCCTCTCTCGTCCAGAGGACAATCGGCGCGGGAGAGGAAATAATAACGCTGCAAGACAGTTCTGCCTATTATGCGCCTGCCTCTGGTGCAGTCCAGATGGCTGAAGCAGTGCT
>CAYJWT010000002.1:13260-28643 GCA_964373935.1 uncultured archaeon
GTTTTTTTGGCAAACAATTATGGATCGCGAAACCTGAAAGACACAAAACAGGAATTGCCTGTCACCTGCTGGCTGAATGGAGAATACGGGATAAGAGAGATGTTTTTTGGAGCGCCAGCAATACTTGGTGCAAAAGGCATTGAAAAAATAACAGAGCACGATTTCTCAAAAGAAGAGCAAAAACAACTGCTTTCGGCGGCAGAAAAAATCAGGCAGCTGGTTGCAAAAATTACTTAAATTAATTTTTTCTTTTTTGTTTTGGCCATGGATTATTGCTGCGTATACTTTAGTAATTTTTCCCCGTTGTATAAGAGCAGCGGCCTTATCAGCCTGTTGTCTGCATACTGCTCCAGTGCATGCGCTGCCCATCCTGAAATCCTGCTTACTGCGAAAATTGGGGTGTACAGTTCTGTTGGAATTCCCAATTGGTAGTAAACAGAGGCCGCGTAGAAGTCAACGTTAGGATAAAGGTTTTTCTGTTCAAGCATTGTTTTCTCAACCTCATCAGATATTTCAAACCATTTTGTTTCATTGTTTCTTTTTCCCAGTTCTTTTGACAGCTTTTTCAGGACAACTGCCCTTGGGTCCATAGTCTTGTACACCCTGTGCCCAAAGCCCATTATGCGCTCTTTTTTTGAAAGCTTTTCCAGAACATACTGGCTTGCCTTTTCCTTGCTTGGTATTTCCCTGAGCATTTTCATCGCCATTTCAGCTGCCCCTCCGTGCAGTGGGCCTTTGAGTGTGGCAATCCCTGCCACAATTGCCGAAACCATGTCAGCGTATGTTCCCACTGCAACCCTTACTGCAAAAGTGCTTGCGTTCAGTTCATGCTCTGCATGCAGTATAAGGTCGCTGTCGAATGCCAGTTCCATTTCCTTGTCCGGCTTTTTGCCGTGCAGCATGTAGAGGAAATTGGCTGCGTGGGAAAGTCTGGAATCAGGCGTTATCGGCTTCCTGCCTTTTGAAACATGATAATGTGCTGTAACAATCGTGGGAAACTTTGCAATAAGAGAAATGCCTATTTTTTCGTGCTCTTCAATGCTCATTTTTCTTGGGTCTTTGTCATCTACTCCAAGGCTTGAAACAATTGTCCTGAGTGCATTCATTGGGGTTGTTTGCTTTGGCAGTGTTTTCATTAAATGCAGCGCGTGCTTGGGCAATTCCCTCTGCTTTGCAAGTGTCCTTGAAAATTTTTTCAGTTCGCTTTTTTCAGGAAGTTTTCCATTCAGCAGCAGGAAGGCAGTTTCTTCATAGCTTGATTCTTCTGCAAGTTCCTCTGCATCATAGCCCCTGTACAGCAGGGTGCCTTGCTTTCCGTCAAGAAAGCATATTCTGGAAGTGTTTATGTAAACTCCTTCCAGGCCAACAGCCAATTCCGGTTTTTTTTCTTCTTCCAGTTACCCACCCTCAATTTTTTTTATTATTGCCTGTGCCATCTGGGTTGTGGTGGATGGCTTTCTCCCGGCAATGTCGTATGTCAGGGTTTTTCCTTCTTTTATTACTTTGCCGAGCGCGTTCCTAATTCTTGCCGCCTTGGGTTTCATTCCAATGTAATCAAGCATCATGCATGCTGAGAGTATTGCCCCTGCCGGGTTTGCGTCATTTTTTCCCGCATGCTTTGGCGCAGTGCCATGCACTGTTTCAAACACTGCATGCTTTGTGCCAATGTTTGCCCCACCCACCATTCCAAGCCCTCCCACAAGCCCTGCGCATAAATCGCTTACAATATCCCCGTAAAGGTTGGGCAACAGCAGGACGTCAAATTCTTCAGGTTTTCTTACAAGCTGCATGCACAAATGGTCCATTATCATGTCATTGAAAGCAATCTTCATGTGCTTATGATAGCCCGCAACACGCCTTGCGGTTTCCAGGAACAACCCATCAGAATCTTTCAGTATGTTTGCCTTGTGCCCAGCAGTGATTTTTTTTCTCCCGTTTTTTTCAGCGTAATGAAACGCAAATTCCGCAATTCTCTTGCTTGCTTTTACGGAATTTGGCTTTAGTGAAATTCCAGAATCTTCAGGAACATTGTATGAGTGCTTTTTGAGAAAAGCAAGCAATTGCTTTTGTGCCTTGCTGCCTTTCCTGAACTCTATGCCTGCATAAAGGTCTTCAGTGTTTTCCCTGAAAATCACAATATCGACTTTTTCATAGTGGGATTTTATTCCCGGAAGGAGTTTCACTGGCCTTACTCCAGCAAACAATTCTAGCTCGTTTCTCAGCTGGACGTTCAGGCTCCTGTATCCTTTTCCAATAGGGGTTGTTATGGGGCCTTTCAGCGCAACCCTGTTTTTTTTGATTGATTCAACAACTTCTTCCCCAAGAAAACCGTTCCTCATTTCCTGCAGCTCCCACTCAATTTCAGCTCCAGATGCCCTCACGCAATCAACAGCAGCCTCAATAACCTCCGGCCCAATGCCATCGCCAGGAATAAGGGTTGCCTTTTTCATGCAATAGAGAATGTTTCAGGTGGAATAAAAAGGTTAGGATTAAATTTACCGGACTTGCTAATCTTCAATATGCCAAAAAAGAGAGTTTTTGGAAAAACTGGTTTCAGGAAACTTATTGAGAAAAGGATTGGGGAATACAAGGGATATGGCTCAGATGCGAGATTTTATGCCTTGATTGGGGATGCACAGGATTATTTGATTGAAAAATATTTTGCAAAAAAAGTTTCCAGGGCAGAACTTCAGAATATTAAGCAACTTGAAGCCCAAACTCTGGTATTGAAAGCAGCGCGTGACAAGATTGCCAATAACTTGCCTTTAACTGTAGGCACTGCTAAAAAGCTGTTTGAGATTTTGCTCCACGAAATACCCCAATATGTTCAGGTGCATGAAGCCCGGTTACCCAGGCCAATTTTAAGGCAGCTGGAAAGCATGAGGGAGTATGCGAATGATAAGCTAAAAATCTTGGCCAGGTTGCTTGGAAATGAACTGATTGTCGGTCCGGATTCAGAGTATATCCTAAGGTGTTTTGAACTTCACCAGAATATCATATCAATAAGGCTTAAGGAAAATTATGGCACCTACCTTAAATATTTTCATACGCTGAACAGGTCAATGGATGCTATTGACAAAGCGTTGTCAAAAAAACGTTTATGAAATGAAAATGTTGTGATGTCTGTGGGAAAAAAATCAATAGTTGCTGTCATTGTGCCAACTTATGGAAACTTGCATATTGTTGTGCATAGCGTGAGGAATGCTGCAAGTACATTGAAAAGAAATGGAGTAAAGCCTGTTTTTGTTGTTTGCTATAGCAAAGCAATGGACAAGCAAGTTAGAGCTTCTTTGAGAGCTTTAGGCGAGGACATTCGGTTTTTGCGAACTGGCCCGAATGCAAGAATTGGCAATTCAATGATTGCCGGAATTGATTATGCAAATAAAAATACCAAAGCAGTTGTCGCAACAATGCTTCCTGAAGACTTTGTTTTTGAAGCAAAAGAATCCTTGTTCAAAACAGTCAGGCCAGCCCTTGAAGGAAGGCATGATTTTGTTAACAGTTCCTGGCCTTCAAATGACCCTGTATATGCAATGAGTTTTCCCAAGCCACAGTACCTGAACGAGATAACCGTTTCACGGCTTGTTACTTTTGCAAATCCAGGTTTCAAGCCAACTGAAATGAATTTCATGGCTGCACTGAAGCAGGCAGAGAGGGAAGGAAAACTGCTGCACACTTACAGTGGCTTGCTTTCAGTCAGGATGAAAGAATGGCCAAAAATAAGGCAAGCAATGAAAACCGTTTTGAAAGGCAAGGCGAAAGTAATAAACATTTGGGCGTTTGAGGTAGCAATAATGTTGGGGGCTATGTGTGCAGGGAAAAGGATTGGAATAGTTCCAGCGGAAAGACTGTACGAACATGACTGGCCAACAGCCGAAATAATCCAGGGAATGAGAGAGAAAAGGCTGATGCAGTTTGACGTTGCCACGCAGGTAATTAGGAAATTCCTTGAAAACACGGGGCAGCATTACAAGCTTCCCTTGTTTGACCAGGTTGTCGGGCAAGCCAAGAAAAGAATAATGGGCGTAAAGTACAAGTCCAGCCCTGCCTGGGCGGAAGCTTACCTTAGGCTGAAGAGAATGAAGAAAAGTAAAAGGTTTTCGGAAAGATATCCTGCAATAAGAAAGAGGAAATAATGGTGGTGTAATTGAAAAAACTTGCAGTCTTTGACATGCACGGCACACTGCTCTGGGCACTGGAAGCATACGAGCATGCTTACACTGAAACCGCAAAAGAATTGTTTGTGGTAAATGGCTCAATGCATGATGTTTATTTTGGCGCTTCCACAATCCAAACAGTCACAATGGGAATTGCAAAAGCAAAAGGCGTTCCGGAAAATGTTTTAAAGCAAAAAGAGCAATTGATTCTGCCTGTTTTTGAAAAGCATTTTGAGGCGGCATTGAAACGAGTGAAGCCAAGGGTTTTGCAGGGAGTAGAAAAACTGCTTTACTCCCTTAAGCAAAAAGATTTTGTTATTGCATTGTACACTGGAGATTCACAAAAAACTTCTGGATTGCTGCTTCACATGGCGGGTCTGGAAAAATATTTTGATAGGGAATTGCGCTCTTGTGCGAGCAGGAAAAAACCTGTTTTTGACAGGAAGGTATTGCTTGCTGAAGTAATAAAGAAGACAGAAAAAAAGCACGGCAGGTTTCCAAAAAATTCCGTTTTCCTGTTTGATGACTCTGTAAAAGGCATTAATGCTGGAAACGAATTGGGAATAATCACAATCGCTGTTGCAACAGGACCGGATTCAATCAGCAAGCTCAAAAAAAGCAAGCCTTCTTTCTTGTTCAAAAAATTTTTTAATGTAGAAAAAATCATTAATGCAATAGAAAAATGAATTTTCATTCCCATGGGAACTTTTTGTACTTTAAATAGTACTCTTTTATTCCGCCTTCTCTCAGAATGTTCAGCAGGAACTCGGGCCATTTTTTTGCCTTGAATTCTGTGTCCTTGCGCAGGTTTTTCACTGTCATTTTTTCCAAATCAATTTCCAGCTCATCCCCCTGCTCCACGTTCTGCCTCATGTCCCTGACTTCAAAAATGGGAAGGCCGATTGCGAAGGCGTTTCTCGTGAAAATGCGGGAAAAGCTTTCCGCGACAACAGCCGAAATCCCGGCATACTTTATTGCCAGTGGTGCCTGTTCCCTGCTGCTTCCCCCGCCAAAGTTTTTTCCAGCAACAATGATGTCTCCCTTAGAAATCTTTTTCGGGAACTCTGGGTCAATGCCATACATGCAGTACTGAGCCATTTCATTCGGGTCATTTGTCCGTGCCTTGAAGCGGAAAGGAATAATAATGTCTGTATTAATATTGTTGCCAAAAACCCATGCTTTGCCTTTTATTGCGCTCATAGGAAATCCTTTGGGTCAGTTATTTTTCCTTTTATTGAAGAAGCAGCAACCGTTGCCGGGGAAGCAAGATAAATTTTTGCTGTTGAATCCCCCATCCTGCCAACATAGTTTCTGGGCGAGCTTGAAAGGCATACTTCCTTTGCGCCCAGAACCCCAAGGTGCGTTCCCACGCATGCCCCGCAAGTTGCATTAGTGAAGACAGCTCCAGAGTCCATGAATATTTTCACTAACCCTCTTTTAATTGCTTCCTCGTAAACCCTTCTGGATGCGGGAGTTACAACCAGCCTGCACTTGCTGCTTATTTTTTTCCCTTTCAAAATTTTTGCGGCAATTTCCAAATCCTCTATCCTGCCGTTTGTTGAGCTGCCAATGAACCCCTGGTCAAATTCAGTGCCTGAAACGTCTCTCGCGCTTTTCACCTTGTCAACATTGCTTGGCAGTGCAACCATTGCATCAAGCTCTCCTGCCCCAATCTCAAATTTTTGCGCATAGCGGGCTTTTTTTCCTGCAGCTATTTCTGCAGCCGGCTTTCTTTTTGCCTGCTTGAGGAACTGCCTTGTTTTTGCATCCGCTTGCATGAAAGAGTTTTTTGCCCCTGCTTCAATTGCATTGTTGCAGATGCATGCCCTTGACTCAATGCTCAGTTCTTTTATTGTTTCTCCTTCCCATTCAAGAGACTTGTAGTTTGCGCCATCTTCCCCAACGGTTTTTATGAAGTGCATTATTATGTCTCTTGCAAAAACATGCTTTTTCAGTTTTCCTGAAACATTTATTTTGAATGATTCAGGAACCCTAAGCCAAATTTTTCCTGTTGCCCAGATTGCAGCCATTTCAGTGCTTCCAATTCCTGAAGCGAATGCCCCCACACACCCCGCCTGGATGGTGTGGGAGTCAGCCCCCAATAGCATCATTCCAGGCACTGCATATTCCTCCAGAACATGCTGGTGGGAAATGTTTCCTTCAACAAGCACACTGCCATGCCTGAATGCAAACCCCCTCATTATTGCGTGCATGTTTGCAACCTTGATATCAGAAGCAGGGTAAGTGTGGTCCAAAAAAAGCAGTATTTTCCTCGCATCCCAAACCTTCTGCAGTTTCATTTCGTCAAAAACCTTTATTGCAAGCGGCCCGGTGCTGTCCTGGGCAAGCGTTAAGTCAACTTTCGCAACAGCAAAATCCCCCGCTTTCAGCGGCTTTTTTTCAGTTGTTTTCAGGGAAATTATTTTTTCCGCAAAAGTGTGCTCCGGGGAATTCAATATGCTGGCCATTCAATACTGTTTAACTGGAAATGATGTATTTAATCCTGCTGTTTTATGGGAAAGCCTGTTTTGTTGCCTGGAAAGCAAAATCGGGTTGCCTCCCGATTTTAAATTATATTATAAAAGTTTTGAATCATTTTTCTTTCAAAAAGCAATTGGCGGGGAAAATGGTTTTGGGAAAAGATTTTTTGGCAGGGCTTGCAAAGAAATACGGGACTCCATTGTACGTTTATGATGGGGGTTTGATTGTGCAAAGGTACAGCGAGCTTTACAAATTCATTCGCTGGCCAAAGCTGAAAATTTTTTATGCAATGAAAGCAAACTACAATTTTAATGTCCTGAAGCTCCTGAATAAAAACAATGCCTACCTTGACACTGTCAGCCCTGCCGAGGTGCTGCTCGCTTTAAAGGCAGGATTCACCCCAGGCAGGATGCTTTACACTGCAAACAACCTTACTGATGATGAAATGCATTTTGTGAAAAAACTTGGCGTTTTGCTCAACATTGATTCCCTGTCCCGGCTGGAAAAATATGGAGGGGCTTTTCCCGGCACGGAAGTGTGTTTGAGGTTTAATCCTGACGTTGTTGCTGGCGCACACAAGAAGATAATGACAGGGGGCAATCTGACGAAGTTCGGGATTTTGCTGAAGGATGTTGAAAAGGCAAAAAAAATCGTGAAAGAATTTAACCTGAAGGTTGTAGGGCTGCATGAGCATACTGGTTCAGGGATCTCTGAAACCGAAAAAATACTGCAGAGCATTAAAAACCTGCTTGGGATTGCAACAAAAGAAAACTTTCCCGAACTGAGATTTGTTGATTTCGGCGGCGGTTTCAAGGTCCCATACAGCCCTGACGAAAAAAGGATTGACTATTCTTCTTTTGGCGAAAAAATAACCAGTATTTTTTCAGATTTTTGCAGGGAATATGGGAAGGAGCTGGAAATGTATTTTGAGCCCGGAAAATATGTTGTTGCTGAAGCGGGGTTTTTGCTGGTTGAAGTCAATACCCTGAAAGACAACAACAACAGGCTTATTGCGGGGGCAAATTCCGGGTTCCCGCAGTTGATAAGGCCGATGTTTTATGATGCCTACCACCATATTGTCAATCTTTCAAACCCTGATGGGGCAAGGAAAAAATATGACGTGTGCGGGAATATTTGTGAAACAGGGGACAGGTTTGCAGAGCAGAGGGAATTGCCTGAAATAAGGGAAGGCGACTTGCTTGCCATACAGAATGCAGGGGCATATTGCTATTCCATGGGCGGGGTTTACAACCTGAGGGCAATGCCTGCAGAAGTTTTAGTCCTTGGCGG
This sequence comes from uncultured archaeon, assembly GCA_964373935.1. Classification (GTDB taxonomy): domain Archaea; phylum Iainarchaeota; class Iainarchaeia; order Iainarchaeales; family CAYJWT01; genus CAYJWT01. The sequence goes on from CAYJWT010000002.1 coordinate 21,189, forward strand.
AAAAGATAAAATTGCCAGGAAGCAATTGTCAAACGAGGAGCTAGTGGGGCAAATAATTGCCGAGAGCCAATAGTTTTTTTTGGTGTATCCTATGGGTTATGGGCCTTTTTTGGTTGGAGTTGACCATGTCCAGGGTTTTGAATTAAGAGTCATAGAGATTTTGTCAAAGTTGAATGTAAACACTGTTGGTGTTGAAGTTTCAAGGCATGAGCTTTTCATAGAGCCTCCTGTTGATAAAAGCACTCAAAATTTCTGGAGAGGCGTTGTTGCCGAACTGGAAATTCGTGGAAAGAAAGTAATTTTTTTGACTCCTGATCGGGTAGAAAAGCGGATTCGGGCTGAGCAAAAAAGGCTGGAGTCCGCAAGGAAACAGCACGCAAATATTGCCTTGGAACTTATTAACCCTGAAATCAGGACAAGATATGCTGCAATGGTCAAGCACACGCTCACAAGGTTTTTGGAAAAGGGCGCTTTGAAGGAAAAGCCCGATGCCATTGTTGTGGGCGCGGGGCATGCGGATTTGATGAGAAAAGACATGCGCATTCCAAAAAAGAAGTGTTTTTTTGTAGGCTTTCCGGAAAATAAGGATAAAAGGAAATTAAGGCTTGATCAAATAGCTGGAGTAAGGAGATTCCAGAGCCTGAGAAAAAAATCCAGAATGGCACAGCAAAGAAAAATAAGGGCGGCAAAAAAACAGGGTGGCTGAAAGGACTGCTGAAAAGGTTCTTCGGAAAGCCAAGGTGAATTTTTTTACTTTTTTTTCTTTTTTTGCAATGCAAAAAGCCCGGCGAGGTTACGCCTTTCTTTTTCAAGCGATTCTCTTAATTCTTTTTCGCTTTCCCTGTCTTTTTCTGCAATTGCGTCTCTAATGTCTTGTTTCAGGCGCTGGATATTCAGCGAAGTCATATCTATCGCCTCCATGACATCTTGCGGTTTTTTTGTCCCAAGCGCTTTTTTCCTTGTAAGCCCTGCCGCAATTTGTATGTGCAGGCCCTTTTCAATGCGCAACTCTCTCAATTCTTTGACCGTTGCCCTGCCAATTTGCCACTTTCTCTGAATGTATTTTTTGCTTGGCTTCATGCACAGAAAGTATTTTTCGTTGTTAATTAATTTTTCGGCCTTGCTTTTTTTTGCAATTGAAAGGTTTAATAACAAGCTTTTCCCTTTTAGTTTCATGGACTATTTCAGGGAGTCCCTTGCATTGCACAAGCGCCTGCGCGGCAAGCTTTCCGTTGTGCCAAAAATAAGGATAAAGAATGCGCATGGCCTTTCCCTGGTGTACACCCCTGGAGTTGTGGGCGCGAGCAGGGAAATTTTCCGCAATCCCAGGGCTGCTTTTGATTTAACCATCAAGGGGAACAGTGTGGGGGTTGTTACTGATGGCAGTTCAGTTCTTGCACAAGGAAACATTGGAGCGCTTGCTTCCCTGCCAGTAATGGAGGGAAAGTGCATTTTGTTCAAGCAGCTTGTGGGCATTGATGCTTTCCCTATTGCCCTTGACACCCACGACCCCCAAAAAATTGTGGGGATTGTGAAGAACATTTCGCCTGTTTTTGGCGGCATTAACCTTGAGGACATTTCTGCGCCAAGGTGCTTTGAAATTGAACAAAAATTGCGGGGCATTGGAGTGCCTGTTTTTCATGACGACCAGCATGGAACGGCAATTGTTGTATTGGCAGCATTAATCAATGCATGCAGGGTTTCAGGAAAAGATTTTACTGGGCTGAAGGTGGTTATTTCCGGAGCTGGAGCGGCTGGAACAGCGATTGCAAGATTGCTTTCATGCTGCATGTTGCCAAGAAAGCTCTGCATTCCAGTGAAAGAAATTATTGTTGTTGATTCAAAAGGCATTATTTCCAAAAAAAGAAAAAATTTGCCATTGCACAAGAAACAGTTACTGCATTACACCAACCCGGGAAACATTTCCGGAAAACTGCCTGATGCTTTGGCTGAAGCGGATGTTTTTGTGGGTGTTTCAACAGGTAATGTCCTGAAGCCGGAATGGATAAGGCACATGGCAGAAAAACCAATAATTTTTGCCTTGTCAAACCCTATCCCGGAAATAATGCCGGAGAAAGCAAAAAGGGCAGGAGCATTCATTGTGGGGACAGGGAGGAGCGATTTCCCAAACCAGATAAACAATGCGCTTGCTTTTCCCGGAATTTTCAGGGGCGCTTTGGATGCAAGGGCGGCAGTAATTAATGATTTAATGAAACTAGTTGCAGCAACAGCAATTTCTGTTTTCATAAAAAAGCCTTCAAGGGCAAGAATCCTTCCAAGGCTGCTTGACAAAAAGCTGCATTCTGCCGTTGCAAAAGCAGTCAAAAAAGCGGCTATTTCCACCAATGCCTAAGCAAAACAAACAATTAATTAACAACTATCAAGAAATAATATTTATGCGGAAAACTTTGTTCCTTGTGGCAGGATTTTTTGCGCTTGTTTTTTTAAGCGGCTGCACTCAGCAGGGTTTGTTGTGCAAAACTGATGCTGAATGCCCTTCCGGTTTTTTCTGCAAGCAAGATGTTGTATGCACGCGGTCAGAACCACAAAAATGTGCTTCTGTAAGTTATTGTGAGCAGAAGCCAGCACAGGAACCAGTCTGTGGCAATAAAATTTGCGAGGCACTGGAAAACGTTTCCTGCCCCCGCGATTGTGAAAAAAAACCAGTCTGCGGGAACGGAGTGTGCGATGATGGTGAAAGCATTCAAACTTGCCCGGGAGATTGCAAAAAAGACTGCTTTTGCATTGCTCTTTACAAGCCAGTTTGCGGGGCTGATGGAAAAACCTATGGCAATGATTGTGAAGCAAAATGCGCGAATGTTTCTGTTGCATATGAGGGGGGCTGCGAGCAGGGATTCTGCTGGAAGTGCGGTAACGAGTGCTCTGTAGTAAATAATATCCTGTCTGACGTTTATTGCCCAGGAACAACAGAAGAATTTGAGTGCAAAATAATTGAAGGGAAATGTGAAAAAATCACTAAAACATGCAATGGCATCTGCGAGCCTGAGATAGACCTTACACGGAAAGCTGACAGCTGCCCTCTGGACTGTTCTTCCAAGTGCGGCAACGGGGTTTGCGAGCAATTTGAGAGTTCCGGAGGAACGGATGTTTCCAAGAGCTATTGCCCGCAGGACTGCAGTAAAATCATTGGTTCAAAGGAATGCGCTTCAGACAAGGACTGTAAAGATGGGCATTATTGCAGGGAGGAAACTTCCTGCACAAATAGCATTCCGCCAAGCTGTTATACAACAAGTTCTTGTATTCTCAGGGCAGGTTGCAATGACGGCAAATGCGATTATGCTTCTGGTGAAAGCCCTTCCATTTGCCCACAGGACTGCAAGGAAACGCTCCAGCAGAAGGACTGCAGGGAAAATGATGAAAAAATTTCCGCTGAATTGCGGAAAATAAATTACTGCAATACTGCTGGGGACTGCATGTTTTCAGGAACAAGCGAAATCGGCTTGAAAGCCAATTCTGGCCAGTATTGCTGCGGCGTTTATTACAACAAGAATGCCGATTTGGAAAAATTGAAAGTGCTTGATAAGCAAAGAAGCGGGCTTGGGCTTTCATGCTTGCAGCTTCTCTGCGCCTGTGCTGATGTAAGGGAAAAACCCCTAAAGTGTCTGAATGCCAAGTGCACGCATTTTGGTTAGAAAAGAAGCTAAAAAATTAACAAGGTTTATAAAGATTTCACTTGACAAATTCCATTATTGGTGTAAAAATGGCTGATAACAACCATCTTGTTTTGGCTTTCAGCATTCTTATTGCTTCTCTGATAGTTTCTGGCTCGGTATTTTTTGCCGTGGGCAGCCTGAACACTAACCTTGCTGCGCTGGCAAGCGTTGCTGACAATACTGCTCCAGCACAGCCCATACAGCAGCCAATCCAGCAGCCCACACAGCAGGCTCCAGAGCCACAGCCAACAGGCAATTTCAGCATGCAGGAGCTGCTAAAAAGTGCCTCTTTCACTGAGGGCGATTCAAGCGCTCCTATTGTGGTTGTTGAATTTTCTGACTTCCAGTGCCCGTTCTGCAGGATTGCTTACCAGGATGCGGTTGCAGGCATAAGGAAAAACTATGTTGAGACAGGAAAAGTGCTTTTTGCTTACGCTGATTTTCCCCTTAGCTTTCACCCAATGGCACAGCCGTCTGCTGAGGCAGTGAGATGCGCTGCTGACCAGGGAAAAGCAAAAGAACTGCATGATGCAATATTCGCAATGCAGACAGCAAAAGGCCAGGGAACCGTGCAATATACTGAGGAAGAGGTAAAGCAGGAAGCCCAAAAACTGGGGCTGAACATGAATGAATTAAACAATTGTGTTAGCTCGGGTAAGTATAAACAGGCGGTGCAGGCAAGCTTTGATGCTGGAGCGGCAGCAGGCGTTTCAGGCACCCCAAGCTTCTTTGTCGGGAAAGCGGATGGAACAGGGCAGCTCATTGTGGGTGCACAGCCATTTGCAACATTTGATGATGCAATAAAATCGGCATTGCAGTGAATTCTTTTTTTTTTTGGGGCCTGGAAAAGACATCAAAAACCAGTGTAGGGCGGCAGGTGCAATTGACTCTCTTTCTATTTTTTTTTAAGGGATTTGCACGAAAAAGGGTCAGATTTTTGGGTTTTCTGCGCCCTATCGCAGCCAACATATATGTTGGCTAACATATATGTTTATAAACATATATAACTATAGTTTGTGTATGGCTGGACTTGGGGATCCTGTTTCAGGTGAGAATTTTATCAATAGACAGTATGAACTGGATCTTTTAAACAGACGTTTAGCCAGTTTTGTTAATGGAAGTAGAAGAAACATTGCTATAATAGGTTTAAGAAAAATTGGCAAATCCTCAATAATTCAAGAATTTATTCAGAGAAATAAAAAGGAAGGGCAATATATATTTATACAAGTATATCTCCCTGAAGCGAATAAGGGCAGATTTATTGTCAAAGTTATAGGATCGTTGATAGTAAATGCGCTTAAGAAAAAAAATGAAAAAATTGAACCTCAACTAAGTATGAATAAGGCGTTAAATCTATTTAGCAAACACTATCCTAGAACAGGTGGCTTTGCATACAAAATGGTATATGAAAAAAATGCAGAAATTAATGAACTATTAACCTTATTTAGAATATTTCAAAAGGAAAGCGAACTATTTTTGATAATTATTTTTGATGAATTTCAAAGGATAGTTGGTTATGGTTTTAGATCTCCAATTGATGAGTTCAGAGAATTTATAATGAAACATGATAAACTTTGGTTCATTGTTGCTGGTTCAGCTGTTGGAATGTTAAATGAATTAATTAATTCTTCAGAATCACCGCTATTCGGCCACTTTGAAGAAATCCAAATAAAAGAATTCAACTTTGAAAGTTCAGCCGAGCTAATAAGAACTAAATTAAATCCATTTTCGGGATCTCAAGAACAACTTGGTTTTATTTATGAATTAACAAATGGTAATCCATATTATATTGATATTTTGACCTTTAGAATTAAGGATATAATGCAAGCCGAGACTATGCAACAACTTTCAGATAATACTATGATTAATGCAATATATTTTGAAATGTTTAGTCCTTCAGGTGCTATTTACAATCATTTATCCTCCCTAATGGAAATATCTTTTGAAAAAAGAGGATTCGGTAGTTATATTGAAATACTCAAATCCATTGCTAGTGGAAGTCAACGTGCATCAGAAATAGCCGATAAATCAGGCATTGAACTTTCAAGTCTCCCTAGATATCTAAAAAAATTAAATGAACTAGATATTATTCGCAAAAGAGAAAAGATTGGAAAAAAAGTTTCTCAATATTATTTTGTTGATGAAATGCTCGAACTTTGGTTAAATGATGTCTATGTTCTCAGGGAGAATCCCCTAATCTCAAGTTTAGATACAAAAAAGAGAGAATTCGAAAACAGAATTAGTCAAATATTATCTACATATAAAAGTGAGATTGGGAAGGGTAATGAAGCTAGAATAAGAGAATTATTAAATTTATTAGATGGGACAGACAAATTTCATGGTCTAATTATACCAAAATTTGATTCAGTAGAATCTTTTGATAATGGAAAGGATGAAATTGATATTGTAGCTAAAAATAATACTTGCGCCTGGTTAGGAGAAATAAAAGATTCTGATGTTAAAATAGGTGATATAAAAAAATTTCTGGAAAAAACTGAAAGGGTTTTTAATCAAAATCAAATAAAAAAAATATTTATAGCGCTTTCTGGGATAGAACAAAAATGTGATGATTTTTGTAAAAAAAATAATGTGCTGCTGTTGAATAGAGATGAAATAAACACATTATTGAAAAAATATAAGAGAAAACGTATTTTATTTTAAAGCAGTTGGGAAAATGACAAGGCGGAAAAAGATTCGTAAAAGAAAAAAAGATCTTGGCTCGATGAGCTGATTGGGTGGTAGGTTAACATGGGAATTGATTTTACTCTAATATTGGCCAGTTATGGTGCACTTATTTCAACATTAGTTGCCATATGGCAAATACATTCAATTTGGCGTGACAAAGCAGATGTAAGAGTAACACCAAACATTGGGATACTTGGCTCTCTCAATGAAACTAGGAAAGTTTTTATGGTTGATATAATAAATAAAGGACGAAGACCTGTTACAATTTCTTCAATTCAGGTGCGTTTAAAAGATGGGAAAGATTGGCTCTTTATAGCCCCCTATGCCAATCAAGGGCTTCCAAAGGAATTAACAGAGGGTCGCTCGCACAAAGTATTCCACAATCTGGATAAAACAATTGAATTTTTTAAAAATAATGTTCCAGCATACGTTTGGGCGGGGGGATCAAACAGGCCAAATTTATAAGTCAAATGTAAGCTTGAAAGAACTATTTTCAAGAAAAAGTTTTTATACTAGTTTGTTGTTGTTATAATTGTTTTGCCTTATGTCTCTCAGGGATATTGCTTCTTCAGTCAGGAGAAACCACCTGCCAAAAAAACCTGTTACCGTTAACCGTGAACCGGTGAACATTGTTGCTGGTTCTGTTTCCACTGTTCAAATTCAGGAAATCGCTGTACAAAAAAAGGTTTTGCCTATTATTGAAGCTCCGGCTGATTTTGAGAGAAAAAGCCCTGCTTACAGCAGGGGCACTTCCATTACAGCCATTGCAAAAAACATGGGTTCCAGCGCAAACAGGGTTAACATGCCTGGTGCTGAAGTAAGCTGGGAAAAATGCAGGTGCCTTAAGAGGGGCGGGGAAAAGCTTTTCTGCACAAAGTTTTTTGCATTGTGCGCAAAAGAAAAATGCCCCAAAAAATATATTGAAAACTGATTTTTTGCTTTTTTTTTCCCACAGGCATTATTTTATACTCCTAACCACATGATATTTCGGTGTTTTTTTTTGGCGAAAAAGGTTTTGATTTACACCACGTCCACTTGCCCTTGGTGTAAGATGGCCAATGACTACTTCAGGGTACATGGCATAAATTACACTGAA
>CAYJWT010000003.1:0-11563 GCA_964373935.1 uncultured archaeon
CCGGGAGGCGGGAAATCTTACTTTTCTTACTTGTAAGAAATGTTTAAATAGTTGTTATTGTGTTATATCTATGGTGATGTGATGGCCATCGTCGAGACAACCAAAATGTCCACGAAGGGGCAGGTGATTATTCCGCAGCATACCCGTGAATATACTCACTCTTCAAAAGACACGAGCTTTACTGTTTTTCCGCTTGACAGGAACACAATTGTCCTGAAAAAGATTGACAGGAAAAAAATAGCGGAAGAGTTCTGGAGAATAAGAGCAAGGATAAAAGACAAGCTTTCAGAGGAAGAAATCGATGAAATCATCCACAAAGCACGATAAGGTAAAAGTCGTGATGGATGCAAACATTGTGGTTTCAGCCATACTATCAGAATATGGCCAGCCAGCACAAATAGTGGACAAATTCATTAATGGCAAAATAGAAAACTACACCAGCAAAGAAATTATTCTGGAACTGGAAGATGTTTTCAAAAGAAAAGAAATCACAGAAAGAAGCCTCAAGAAAGACAGAAAATTTGTCTTGAAATATTACAAAAAATTCTCAATAACAATAAAACCAAGCAAAACATACAATGCAGTAAAAGAAGACCCAAAAGACAACAAATACATTGACTGTGCAGCAGAAGCAAAAGCAGAATACATAATAAGCGGAGACAAACACCTATTAAACCTGAAAGAATTCAGTGGAATAAAAATAGTGAAAGCAAAAGAGTTTCTTGGGAAAAGGACAGAAGATTGAAGTTGATGCCAACACAGTAATTGTGAAAATTCTTGAATAATCACGGACTTTGACTCTATTACCAACACCGGGAGGCGGGATTACACCGAGTTGGTGTAAGTTTAGTTTACTCGAGCATTCAGGCATACTATTTTTTATACTGCTTTGGATTATTGTTATACAATACCTTTTGGAGGTTGTTCTATGGCAAAAGCATTTGGTGGTTACAATATCAACTTTAGTGGATGTGATGACTCAATGGAAAAAGTGTTTGGAAACAAACCACTTGCCCCGAGTGAGATGACAAAAAAACTTTGGGCGTATATTAAAAGCAAAAAGATTTCGAGCAAATAACACTCTCAAAAATTTTTCATTTAAGAAAAAAATGGGTTTAGCCTGCCTTTTTCAATGAGTGTAATATGCTTATTTTTTCATCAGTTTTTTCCTTTCTTTTTCCGGGAATTTTTCAATTGCATACCTGAGCATTGTGCGCGGCATTTTCCTGTAATGCTTTTCCAGGAATGCCCGCTCTGCTTTCCTGTCTCTTTTTCCTATTTCCCTCAGCATCCACCCCACCGCCTTGTGTATGAGGTCATGCTTGTCATTAAGGAGCATTTCGGCAATCTTGAATGTTTCCTTGAAATGGTTCTTTTTGATGAAATGAAATGTGGAAATTACTGCAATCCTCCTGCCCCATACACTGCCTGATTTTGCAAGCCTGTAAAGCAGGCTTTTTTCACGCCCTTCAAGGTATGCACCCAATATCTTGTCTGCAGTAAGGTCAACAAGATCCCAATTGTTTACTTGTCTCCTGTGCCTGAGGAAAAAATCAACTGCCTGTTTTTTTTCTTTTTCATTTCCTTTTTTGTATTTTTCAACCAGAACCAGCAATGCCGCAAGCCGTTCCTCATGCATTCTGGAATAAAGGCTCTGTTCCAGACCAGTAAGTGAGATATTAACAAACTTTTTTGCAATTTCTCTTGTTTCAGGGACTGTTATTCCAAGGAACATATCCCCTTCGCCGTATTCACCTTTTCCGGTCCTAAAAAAACGCTGCAAAACAACTGCTTTCCCCGGGTTTGCAATTGCTTCAAGTTCTTCTTTTATGGAGGCCATGTAGTAAAAATTGTAGAAAAGGATTAAAATTCATTTTCTTTTTCTTGCCCTTTGCTTTGAAAGGTTAAGGCGAAACAGGGTATTGCCTTTCTCTTGCAACTGGGCCCCTTTAACTCTTTCATACCCTGTTCTTGCCCAGAATTTTTTTGCCCTTGGCTCATGTGCCCAAACATGTTGGGTTTCGAAGTCACGGGCATGAAGAAGAGCATTTGCTTTGCCCACAAGCGTTTTTCCAAGGCCTTTTCCCTCAAAACCCGTTCTCATTGATGTCCTGCCAACCCAGGCATGGACCCGGCCTTTTGCCTCATGAAATTCGAAACTGTGGTATCCAATTATTTCTTTTCCTTTCAGCATTACAAAGCATGGCCATTCCGGCCAAAGGTTTTTTGGGACATTGAACGGAACACTGTATTCAGACTGATGCCCAGAAAGCCACTCGAGCTCTCTTTTCCTGGCTTTCCTTACAACGACTGCTGATTTTGGGATTGCTCTCATGGAATTGCCTTTTTTTTGTTAAATAAAAATGTGCTGAACTCAATAAAAAAACATTCATCTCCTTTCCAAATATGCAGAAAACGTTTTTTCCAGAAGAATTCCTAAAAAAGTATGAAAAAATAATGGGAAAAGAAAGCAAAGATTTTTTTGATTTTTCGGCAAGAAAGATTCCGAAAAGCATCTGGGTTAATTCCCTTAAAATTACACAAAAAGAATTGATGGAAAAACTGGAAAACAAAGGCTGGCAGCTTAAACAACTGTTCCACGAGAACGCTTTCCTGCTGGAAAACGCAGAAAAGCCGGGCCAAAGCGAGGAATTTAAGCTGGGCTTGTTCAACCTGCAGGAAAAGGCCTCAATGTTGCCTGCAATTGTTCTTGCGCCAGAGCAGGGTGAAAGGGTGCTTGATGCTACAGCAGCCCCCGGCAACAAAACCCTGCAGCTTTCTTGCCTTGTGGAAGGAAAAGGAAGCATTGTTGCGGTGGAAAAAAACCCTGCAAGGTTCAAGAGCCTGTGCTATAACATAAAAAAATTCGGAACGAAAAACGTTAAAGCAAGAAAAGGAAACCTGTTGCAGGCAGCCACAAAAAAATTGTTTGACAAAGTACTCTTGGACGCTCCCTGCAGCTCGGAGGGGCTGGTAAGAAAAGATTTTGATGCATTAAGGCACTGGTCACAAAAGCTCGTGGAAAGGAAGGCAAAATTGCAGAAAAGAATGATTGCAAAATGCATTGACATGCTGAAGGAAAATGGCGTGCTTGTTTACAGCACCTGTTCTCTTTCCCCGGAAGAGAATGAGGAAGTGCTTCAATGGGTGACTGAAAGAAAAAAAATAGAGATAGTGGAAATTGAAATTAAGAAGTTCAAGGTAAGGGAAGGAATGACAGAATACAACGGAAAAAAATTTGATGCACAGATCAAAAATGCAATCAGGATTTATCCCCAAGACAATGACAGCCAGTCATTCTTTGTCGCAAAAATAAGGAAAAAATAAAAAAAGAAAAAAACTCTCTTTTTTTACCCGGGAAAAACACCAATGAAAATCCTGCAGAATTTCTGCTTTGCTATCCTGAGTGTTCTTTTTCCATCTGTTGTGAGGGAATAAGTTATTGTTTTGCCCTCCTTTTTTTCGGATATAAGGCCCTGTTCTTTCAGGCATTTCAGGGCAGGGTAGATTGTGCCTGGGCTGGGCTTGGAGCCTTTCCTGCTTTTTTTCTCTTTATTTTTTTCAATCTTAAGCATTTTTAGGGTTGGTTTACTTTTAGGCTGCCCCCCCTTCCAGTGCTTACCTGCTTTTCCCCCTTGTATTCGCTGCACCAGCCGTTTTCTATTACAATGCTGTCTCCCTCGTTGACCTGTTCGCACTGGTCGTTCCAGAGGGTAACCTTTATTTCACCTGTTGGGTCTTTGGCAGCAAGGTTGCACACCCTTCCCATTCCTCTCTGGTTTGCGAACTGCCTCACCTCTCCCTTTGACACAACGTCCAGTTCCAAGGAGACAAAGCCCTTGTTTGATTCAAGATCCTTCACTTTTTTTATTTCATCCAAAAAAACACCCAAGAAATAAGACAAAAAAATGTTTTTAATGATAGGTGTTGGGGTGATTTCAACCAGTTTTCCTTTTTCCTAGCGGGAAAAAAGACCTAGAATAATCCGCCTGTTTCCTGTTACTTTCCATATTCTTCTTGGTTTTCTTTCTGGTATTCAAAACCAACCCACGCCTTTGCCGATTCAGGGTCAAGAAGAAGGAGCTGCTTGATAATAAATTCCCTTATTGTCTGGGTTTCAATGGATTTTCTTTTTGCAACTATTTTTTTTGTTGCTTGCAATACCTTTTCAACAAGGGCTTTTTTCTTTTTTGCTGAAAGCTTTGCATCATCGGCTGCGCCGGAAATCGAGTTTTTGAGCTTTGTCTCGCTGAACTCTTCCTTAGAACCGTCTTTTTTTATTACCTGTGCCAAGCAAACCAGAAATAGTTTTGTTGTCCTTGAATAAAAACCTTTCCCAAAAAATGGCGTTGCTTATAAAGTCTGCGCTGCCCACAAAGTGAGAATTTCAAGATACTTATGGGCAAAACCCAAAAAATCAGCGGAAGCTCTGCCCGCAGCCGCAGGTTTTGTGGGCATTGGGGTTGACTATCTTGAACCCAGCTCCCTGCAATCCATCCACATAATCAATCCTTATCCCTTGCAATAAGGGCAATTGTTCCTGGAACATGAAGATTTTTACGCCTCTTTCATCGGCAGAAACCTGCCCCGGTTCAGGGTTTTCCTGGAAAGCCAGCACATAACTGTTTCCAGAGCATCCTCCTTTCTGCATCCCAACAAACAGCCCCATTTCATTCTTTCCCTCTTTTTCCATTAGCTGCCTTACTTTTTCTGCCGCAGCCGGGGAAAGAGAAATTGCTTTTCCTTCTGATTCAAGCACTCCTGACTCAGCAACAATCCCGTTCATTGAATCAACCATTGAATCAATTTCTTGCTCTGGCATTCCGTGGCTTGCTGCCCCTTCCTCTATTGTTTCCATGTAATTTACAGAGCAGCCAATGCAGTGCAGGCCGTGAGAAGCCATTACCTCTATTGTTTCAGGGTACTTCTGCACTATTTCCCCGATAGTCATGCTTTTGTTAATTACCTTCTTTTCCACAACGCTTGTTTTTTCAGAACCCATGTTCATTGCCAAAATAATTTGTAAAAACAAGTATTTAAGGTTAAGCAATGCATGCGCAACCGTACGCTCCTTGCTTACATGTTCCAAGCGAGCCATCAGGCCTTGAGCAAGGCGCTTCAGATTGAACACAAATTCCACCAGATGCTTGACAGGGGCCTGGGGGTGCTGGAGGTTGTGGAGGAACTGGTGGGGCTGGAGGTTGCGGAGGCGCTGGAGGGCCTGGTGGAACTGGGGGAACCGGTGGAGCGGGGGGTGGAGGCGGCACTGGTGGCAATGTAGGTGGCCCGGGTGGGAAACACAGAGGAGGTATGCAAGGTGGCGGTGTCGGCCACGAGGGTGGTGGTATGGGTGGGCAAAGCCATGGAAACAACTGGCACAGGGGGCTAGAAGGGGGAATCGTTGGCCCGGGGCCTGGTGGTAGAGAAGGTGGCCATGGCCAAGGACCGAGTGGTGGAGAAGGCGGTGGCCCTGGTGGCACAAAAGGCGGCCAGGGGGGTAAACACAGAGGAGGCATGCACAAGGGTGGCTGTGGCGGCCAAGTGGGTGGCCCTGGACCTGGCCCTGGTTGGCAAAGTGGTAGCGATGGAAACAACTGGCAGAATATGTTAACAATATTCTGCGGCAAACTCGGCTGTGTAATAGCAAATGGCTGCGCTGGTTGTTCTTTTGTGGAAGGAATAACTGGCTGAACTGGCTTTGTTTCCCCTGCTTCAGAAGGAAATGTTTGTTCGCTGGGGGGAAAACTTTCTTCCGGCTGTTCAGTTCCTGTTTCTGTTGTTGTTTCTGGAGGTTGTTCTTCTTGTGCAGCAACAATGCAGCCGCCTGGAATTATTCTTTCTGGAGGGCAGTTCTCCGTGTCCTGCGAAACATCAGCGTTTTCATAATCAATTGTTTGGGCTGTAATTGAAAGTGCTGCCAATGCAAAAAACAAGAGCAAGAATGCCGGGAAATGCCTTCTCATCAAAGGAATAATCATTTAACTTATATAAAAAGGTTTTTTCTTGTTTTTTCAGAAAAACAGCAAAATCAGTGGAATTAATGCAAACTGGTGAAGGAGGTAAAGTGGAAGGGATTTCCTTCCAAGAAAGCAAATTTGCCTTATGGGAAAGGGGCTTGAAAAATCAGGCAGTGAAAGCAACGGGGTTCCTTTTGGGTAAAGCGTGTTTCCAAGGAATATGCCAAACAGCACTGCTCCAAACCATGGAAGAACAGGATAATAGTCAAAAGTGTAAAGGTTTTCTGGGAAAAAACCCAGCCACAACAGCCATGGAAAGCTGAAAGTGTATGAGTAAAGGAAAATCCCAGCAGCGAAAGCGATTAGGCCAAAAGCAAGGGCAGAATTCTTTCTTTCAAGGAAGGGAAAAGAAAGCACGATTGAAACCCCAATAAGGTGCAGCACTCCAAAGAAAATTGTTCCCTGCGGAAAAAACATGAATGTTGCAAGGGTAATGAGCAGGCCGTAAGAGAAAATCCTTGTTCCCCTGTTAAAGTATTTTGAGAAAGATTCCTTTCCCCCTTTTTTTGCTTTATTATGGCTGAGGGTCAAGCTCACTCCCACCAGCAGCAGGAACATGGTGCCAGCAAACCTCCCTATCCCCCAGAACACTCCTGCATCAAGGTCAAAGCTGTATCCTTTAAAGTAATTCAGGTCAAACAGGAAATGGAAAGCAATCATTGCAATGGCAGCAATGCCGCGCAAAAAGTCTATTTCCCAGAAACGTTCATTCATGCCAACAATAGAGAAAAGAATTAAATAAAAAGAAACGCATGGTATGAATGATTAAAAATGCCAGCCAGAAAACCACGGCAAAGAAACCAATTGCCAAAAAGAAAAAGAAATATTACAACAATTTACCCTTTTCTGAAAAGAAAATATATTAATTACCAGGATATAAATTATCAAAAAGAACGCCCTAAAGTGGGGGATGTAATTAAATGGGGTGAATTTATTGGCGTAATAATAGATAAATACCATATGCAAGCAACTCACCGTGAGATGTATTATAGTGACAAATTCGAAAAATTAGACAAACCCAAAATTTATTCTGGTGCGCAACTAATGCTGCTTCCAAAAATAAAAATCTCGCAAAGAAAGCCAGACAGGTAGCTGCCGCTGTTTCTTGGATTGAAAAATAAAAAAAGAAGATTGAAAAAAAAAAATTGAAGAAAAGATATGCCTGAAAAAAACAACTATTTAATCAATAGTCAGACCTGAAGCCTCTTCCACCGGATTTCCTCGCGGGCTTATGTTTCTGGTAGCAGTCTCTGCAGTAGACAGGCCTGTTTCCATCCGGTTTGAATGGAACCTCAGCTTCCTGGCCGCACTCAGAGCAGGTTACCTTGAACATCTGCCTCTCGAAGTTGCCTTGAAAAGCCATTACTTGCACCTCCAATTTTGATGATATAGAAAAAGCATAATACCACATTCAGACTGTTTGAAAAGAAACAGAACCCAAACTATATTCACTTTCCTCTAAATTATGCCATTTTTTGGCATTAAAGTTTTTCCCTCCAACTGCTTAAAAAACCCACTGTTTAAGCAGCAAAACAGGGAAAAATGGCAAAAAAAGAGGTTTTTGGGTTTTTGTGGGCAGGAAACTTTTAAATCCAAAAAAGGATAATTATTAGGATGATTTCGCCTTTTTTCCTGGAGCTTGGGCTCATAATCATTGTTGCGACGGTCTTAGGGCTTGTTTTCAGCAGGCTAAAACAGCCAATATTGCTGGCTTATATTGCAACAGGCATTGTTCTGGGAGCAAGCTAGGTAATAGTGCCGGAACTCTTGGCTGGAAAAAAAATCAGCAACATTATACAAAAAATAATAAAGAGCCGCAAGGAAATAGAAAAAGAAAGGCAGACCCACATAAAAGAACTCCAGGAAATCATAGAAAAAAACATGAAGTGAACAATTTTGCGAAAAGAAAAAAGCCTAGTTTTTCCAGTCAATTTTGTAAAACACTCTCTGCACTACTTCTGATAATGCTGGGTGGATGTGCACGGTTTTTGTTATTGCATCAATGCTTGCGTTCCCGGCTTTCATTGCCACGAGCACTTCGTGCAGCATGTTTGCCGCATCATGCCCGATGATGTGAAAGCCAAGGATTTTTCCTGTTTCCTTGCTTACAAGCACTTTTGCAAAGCCCTCAGTGTCCTTTAATGCCTGCCCCATTCCTGTTTTGCTGAAAGGCAGTTTGCCCACAGCATACGCAACCCCTTTTTCTTTCAGTTCCTGTTCTGTTGCCCCCACTCCCGCAACCTGTGGGGAAGAGAAAACAGCGTGGGGCATTGCAGTGTAATCAACTTGTTTTTTTTGCTCTGGGTGGAAAAGGTTGTGGAAAACGTATTGCGCTTCCCAGTTTGCGGAGTGCTTGAAAAGGAAAATTCCTGCAATGTCCCCGAAAGCCCACACGTTCTTTGCGCTTGTTTCAAGGAACTCGTTTACTTTCACAAACCCTGACTTGTTTGCCTGCACGCCTGCTTTTTCAACTTTCAGTAAATCAGTATTCGGGATTCTGCCTGTTGCTATAAGCAACTGCTCTGCAGAAACAGTTTTTTTTCCTGTTCCATCCTTTTTTGAAATCTGCAAAACAAAGCGCTTTCCTTTTTTCTTTGCACTGTTTGCAGTGTGTTCCAGGAAAACCTTGTATTTTTTTGAAAAAATTTTTGTGAAATGCCCTGCAATTTCCTCATCCTCATCCGGCACAAGCCTCTTGTTTCTCTGAACTATTGTTATTTTTGTTCCAAGGGCGCCAAAAAAGTGGGCAAGCTCTGCAGCAATATAGCCCCCACCTACAACAATCATTGATTTCGGGAGTTTTTTCAGGCGCAGTGCCTCATCGCTTGTAATATACCCTGTTTTTTCAATTCCCTGTATTGGGGGAACTGCAGGCCTTGTTCCTGCCGCAATGACAACATGTTCCCCGAACACTGTTTCCTTTCCCACTTTAAGTGTTCTGTTTCCAACAAATTCTGCCCTCTGCTTGAACAATTCCATGTTCTCTGTTTCCCTTATTCCCTGCTCTATTTCTTTCGCTTCTTTGTCAACAATATTGTTAGAGTAAGAAACGATTTTTTTGAAATCAATGCCTGTTAACTTTGCTGAAATCCCGAATTTTTTTGCACTCTGTATTGTTTCAATTATGTCAGCGTTGTGGATGAGGATTTTTGAGGGAATGCAGCCCCTGTTCAGGCATGTTCCCCCCATCGGGCCTTCCTCAATAACTGCGACCTTCCATCCTTTTGCAGAGGCCTTCGAGGCAACATTTAAGCCGCTTCCTGCCCCAATCACAACCAAATCAAACTTTTTCATGTGGAAAACCCATAGTAAAAAAACAGGGAGCAATTAAATTATTAATCCTATATCCATAGTTATTTGGTGGTTTGATGGAGAACCCGGAAAAAATTTTTGTAGGGGTGCTTGCTGAAAAGGATTTTGAAAGGATTTCAGAGGAAAGCACGCTTTCTGAGGCACTGGGAAAATTCTGGAAAGGCAACAAAACCCTGCTTGTTTTTGACAATGGAGGAAAGCTTGCTGGAATTCTTGATGAAAGCCATATTTTCAAGAGCAAGTCAGACCCCTCAAAAACAAAGGTGAAAAGCGTTTACTCTTTTGTGCCAAAGGCCTTTGAGAGCGAAAACCTTTTGAGGGCCGCAAGGCTGTTGATTGAAAGCGATGTAAAAGCAATCCCGGTGCTGGATGAAAACAACATGGTTTCTGGGGTGCTGAAAACAGAGGCAGTGCTGAGGGAAGCAGCAAAAACAGCATTAGGAAAAGACAGGGTAATTAATGCCTGCACAGCAAACCCGATTACAGCAAGCGAAAAAACAACGATTGGGGAAGCATTCAATACCATGAGGGAAAAAAACCTCTCTCATCTGCCTGTTTTGGATAGAAAGGGAACAGGCATTGGAATGCTTTCAATGCATGACATTGTGACAAAATACTTTTCCCCACACGATAAAGCGAGAGGTGGGGAAGTGATAAGCGAAAAAATCCATGAACTCAAAATCCCTGCGACAAACCTCATGAACTATCCTCTGGAACAGGTTTTTGAAAATGAAACAATCAGGAAAGCGGTTGAAAAAATGCTTGAAAAAAACGCTTCCGCGCTTGTAGTGCTTGATTCTGCAGGAAAAATCTCTGGAATCATCACAAAAACAGACATTCTCCAGCACCTATTGCAGCATGAAAAGGAAAAGCCCCTGATAACATTCTCTTATGCAAAATCACAGGGCATGGAAATTGATGAAATAGATTTGGCTGAAATAAAAAACTATTTTGAAAAATTCGCGCACAAGTACTCGCATTTTCTGAAAGAAAGCCATGCATATGTTTACATTAAAAAAAACAAGGAGCATGAAAGACAGCGCTCAACATATGACGTAAGAGTCAGAATCACTTCTTCCAAAGGCCTTATTGCGGCCCACACGAATGGTGTTGGGCTTACTTTTGCAGTGCACGAAGCGCTTGACAAAATAATAAAGCAGACTGAAAAAAAGAAAACAAGGCAAACGGTTTCATGAGGAAAATATGGCTCTGACTTACTCCAGCTACAAGGCCCTGCACGCTGGAGGCAATTCCCCGGATTTTTCGTTGCCGGGAATTGACGGAAAAACACATTCTCTCAGGGATTTCAGGAAAGCAAAAGCACTGCTCATTGTTTTCATGTGCAACCACTGCCCTTTCGTGCAGCCAAAAGTGGGAAAGCTTGTTCAACTGCGCGAAAAATACGCAAAAAAAGGGCTTGTGGTTGTGGGAATAAACGCAAACGACCCCCTGCAGTATCCTGACGACAGCTTTGAGAACATGAAATTGTTTGCAAAAGAAAAAGGAATAAATTTTCCCTATCTTTTTGATGGCACACAGGAAACCCCGAAAAAATTTGGGGCTGTTTGCACTCCAGACCCATTCCTTTTTGATGCGGGGCAAAAGCTTGCTTACCACGGCAGGATTGACGATGCGCACAAACAGGAGCACAGTTTTGCCAAAACAAACGAGCTGGAGGAAGCAATACAGCAATTGCTTTCAGGAAAAGAAGTGAAAGTGCAAGTTCTCCCCTCAATGGGCTGCAATATAAAGTGGAAACAGTAATTGCGAGCAAGAAGTGCGAGCTTGTGCCATTCGCGCAGAATGGCACGCTGACGCCAACCAGCAGTTGGCATGGGCTGCAATATTAAATGGAAAAACTAGCAGCAAGAATAAAATACAATCGACTAAGATATATTTTATGATTAAATATTTTTTAACAATCAGCGTTTTTCTGATTTTACTTCTTGCAGGATGTACTTACAATACACGCAATGATTTTGAACGAGGCCTGCCAGTAACTGATGTTCTTGCAAACAAGGAAAGCTATGAAGGCAAGACAGTTAAGATTACGGGAATAATAAAATTCAAATATGAATGCCCTCCTTGTCCTCCAAATGCGCTTGGAGTATGTTCGCCTTGCCCAAGAAATTTTCTGACTCTTGTTGATTCTCTTAACAACAGCCAAAGCAGTGAAATGAGGATTGAGTTTTTGAACAGTGGGTTGGACAGTGAATACACTTCTCAGGGATTTA
>CAYJWT010000003.1:11573-18378 GCA_964373935.1 uncultured archaeon
GCAAAATACGGCCAAGGAGAATTCTACTTCGATTCCATTGTGGGAAAAGAATAAAATAGTAGTTTGCTTTACTCTATTTCATGGTTCTTGCAAGGCTTTCGGAGATTATTTTGTTCAGGAAGAGGTGGCTGGATGCTTTTGCAAGCGGTTTCCTGCTTGCATTGGTTGGGATTGTTGTTGCAATGCTTTTTTTTCCCGCAAACTCTGGAATTGTTGCGGTTTTCCTGGGGACCCTTGCATTGATGCCAAGCATCAAGAGGATGATTTCTGTTACAGAGATTCTTGAGGGCAGGCAAAGGGAAATTGCGAGAAAAGAAGTTACGATTACAGAGCTTTCAATTGCAAGGCAGGAAATTAGCCCAATAAACCTGCTGAAGGACAACAGGCTGGTGTTTGAGGTTTTTGGCTTTATTTTCCTTGGGATGATTGCGTGCTTTGCGCTTGTTTTCCTTGTTTTGCCAGAGCAGAGGGTTGATTCACTTTTCAGGCACCAGCTTTCCATTGGAACAACAGGCACGGCAGCGGGGGAAATAAACACTCTTTCCTTTTTCCTTGAAAACAATTTCTATGTCCTTGTTGTGAGTTTCATTATTGCATTGCTGTTTGCAGAGGGAGCAGTGCTGATAGTCAGCTGGAATTCAGCTTACTGGGCAGCAGTAATAGTGCTTCTGGCAAAAGACCTTGCCCCGGCTTACAACAACAACCCTGTTTTTCCTGTTTTGCTTATTTTCATGGCAATCCTCCCCCATATGTACCTTGAAATGATTTCCTACATTTCAGCAATAGTTGCTGGCACCCTTTTTTCAAAGGCTGCTTCAAGGGAAAAAATATTTGGGGAAAGGTTCAACAGGATTGCAGTTTATTCGGCAATAATTCTTGTTGCTGCAGCAGTAATGCTTGTTGCCGCAGCATGGATTGAAACATTCATTGCGCCTGAATCATACAGGCTGCTTTTTGCATTATAGGTTTGCAATAAATTTATAAACAGAAAAAACATTTATTGGATTGATGAGCAAGGTTTATCTTTCAGTGGAAGAAGCGGAAGAGCTTCTGCCAATAGTGGAAAAAAAGCTCAGGGCACTGATTGCCCTGGAAGAGGAAATAAAGCTTCTCAGCGAGGTCAAGGTAAAGAACCCAGAGCAGGAGCTCGAGGATTACTTGCTTGTTCTCTCAATGAAGCAGGAATACCATGAAAAACTGTTCAACTTTTACAGAGAGCTGTCAGAGCTTACAAAAATGGGGTGCATGGTAAAGGACCTGAAGAAGGGGCTTGTGGATTTTTACTCAAAAAAAGGCAATAGCGATATTTTCCTCTGCTGGAAAATTGGGGAAAAAGGAATAAAGTATTGGCACGACCCAAGGACAGGTTTCACAAACAGGCTGCCAGTCGAAATACTGAAAGCAGAATACCAAAGAGAGCTGGGAAAGTACAAGTGACGTGGAGAAGTATTTTATTTCAGAAACACTGCTTTATTTGAAATGTTAAACAAGCCAAAGCATCCGAGAGTGCTCAGATTTCAGAGGAAATTAGCCCAGCCGCTTTCTTCAAGAAAAGAAATGATGGATTTTTTGAAAAGCAGATTGAGTCAAATTTTTTTCAGTGCATTGCCAACAATTCGTTTTAAAGTAAGAAAATTCATGTGGAACGGAAAACCTGTTGTGATAAAAGATACATTAGGATTTATTGACCAAGGCTATCAATATGATAATACCCGAAAAGCAATTCTCCTGCACCAGAGAGCAGTGAGAAGTGGAAAAATAAGTGCAAGGCATTACAGGATAAAAACCCCAAAAGTGTATGGGCGAATAGGGAACTATCTGGTTATGGAATTCATGCAGGGAAAAAATTATGATGATAATAGTGGAAATTTGGGAATGGCCTATCAGGAATTGAAGGAAAATTTTAAAAAACTATGCATAGAAAATTTGTTGACAGAACCACAACTTCATGACTTAATTGTTTTAGGCAATAGCAATCCTGGCAACCCGGAAAGGGGGGTTTGGTATTTTAGCTTGCCATATGACTTTGAGTAGTGTAAATATTTTTTGTTGACAGGTGGTATTTTTGGCATTGTATATGGCTTTGGTGGCGCCTGCTTTAAATATTTGTTTGTGCACTATTATTTTAGTGATGTTTGATGGGCAACGGAAAAAGTGTTTCTTTGCAAAAGCTTGTTGAAAAGGTTCAAAGCCTTGAATCGCGAATTATTAAAATGGAAAAAGAGAGAGGGCTTGGTTTTGTCAGGCTGTCTGACATGGAAATGAAGGAAATAAGAAAAGCAAAAAAAGAAATGGAGTCAGGCAGAGAGCATAGTTTTGAAGAAGTCTTTGGCAAGTAAGGGCGATTCTTTTTGTTTGAACTTAGGTTCAGGGGCAAAGCCAAGAAATTCATTGAAAAGTGCGATGAAAAAACGAAAAACCGTTTAAAAGAAACTTTTCAGAAATTGTCGCAATTGCCAGTGCCTTTCCAGGAATATGATGTGAAGAAACTCACTGGCGAGCAAGATATATACAGAATCAGGATTGGAAAACACAGAATAATTTATGCTGTTTACTGGGAAGAAAAAATAATCAGGATAATAAAAATTGAAAGAAGGAAAGACCGCACTTACAATTTTTAAATTTGTGAAGTAAAACTCAGTGCCCTAGTCCCAGTCCAAATTTCCTGCTGTTTGATACTCTGTTACTCTTGTTTCGAAAAAGTTTTTTTCTTTTGTTAGGTCTGTTGATTGTGACATCCAGGGGAACGGGTTTTCCTTGCTGTAAACTTTTGCCAGCCCTATCCTTTGGAGCCTTCTGTCCGCAATGTATTCAACATAGTCGGAGAATTGTTTT
Organism: uncultured archaeon; assembly: GCA_964373935.1. Taxonomy (GTDB): domain Archaea; phylum Iainarchaeota; class Iainarchaeia; order Iainarchaeales; family CAYJWT01; genus CAYJWT01. The sequence continues at coordinate 14,409 of CAYJWT010000003.1, forward strand.
GCGCTTATTCCCAGCATTCCTTCAGGGCAGGCATCGTATGCATACCTTTGCTCCAGCACAACACCTTCCTTTATGAGGCCAATAATCTCTTTCTGGAATTCTTCCGTCCATACCTCGGGATTGTCTGCCTTTATTGTGTTGATCAGGTCTGTTCCAAAGGCAAGGTGCACTGACTCATCCCGCATTATGAATTCAAACTGTTCCCCTACTCCAACCATTTTGTTCTGCCGTTTGAGGGCAAGCATCATGGCAAACCCTGCATAGAAGAAAATGCCCTCCATTATGACATAATACCCTATGAGGTCATGCAGGAACTTTTGGATATTTTCGCTTCCTTCAGTTGTGAATGCAGGGTCAAACACTGATTTTGTCAGGTTCACCACAAAATCGTCCTTTTCCTTTATTGAGGGGATTCTGTTGTACATTGTGTACACTTCTTCCGGGTCCAGGCCAAGCGTGTCACAGCAGTAAATGAAAGTTTCGGTATGGATTGCTTCCTCGAAAGCCTGCCTTAAAAGGTATTGCCTGCACTCAGGATTGGTTACATTGTTATAGACTGCAAGCACTATGTTGTTTGCGGTAAGTGACTCGGCTGTTGAAAAAAATCCCATGTTCCACATTACCAGTTTTTTTTCAAGCTCTGACAGGGCATTTTCTGAACGCCATTGCTCCACATCCCTCTGCATTGAAACTTCCTCCGGCACCCAGTTGTTGGCAACGCCCATCTTGTAGTATTCCCTTGCCCAAGGATAGTTTATTGGCAGGATTTTGTTTGGATCTGTTTTGGAACTGTTGATTATTGGCATCTAATTGCCCTCCTTTTTAAATAATTTCTTAATTGGAGCTGGAAACAACTCTGAAAGAATCTTTTGACGATCAGGTAATTTATAATGTTTTGAAGTCAATTCTGATGGGAGTGGCCAATTTTTCTTTAATCTTTTTGGTACTTTATCACCATCAAGTGTCTTTACATCTGTTATCCGTACATTAAGATGTGGATCTAAATTTTTTCCAGAATTGTGCTTATCCACAACAATAACCATTCTATAAACAAAAACTCCTGAAACGCAATCCCATACATCTATTTCGTTAGAACGTAACCACAATGAGTTTCTTATTTCAGTCGCATAAGTCATTGTTTCTCACCTCACTAAAAAAATTAATTTACTGGCAGGCCTCGCAATCTGGGTCACCAATCCTGCAGATTCGGGGTTCTTTTGTTGCTTGTTGCCCAGCTTTGCCATTGCCCCCGTTCCAGGCCTCTTCATTCAGCCTGGCAGAGTGTGACCTTATCTCAATTTCTTTTTCAATGAGCGGCTTTTCTATCTGTGCTGTCGCAAGAAAGGATGACTGCGAGTATGCTTTTTCCGTTGCCTTTTCCTGTGGAATTTGGGTGTACTCTCTTTTCTGGGTGAAACCAAACTTTGTTGCATCGAGAGTTGATTTTTCTATCTGGCTGGCAGCAAGGGTTCTCAGGTAATATGTTGTCTTCAAGCCCGTTTTCCATGCAGCGGAATAAATTTCAGAGAGCTTTTTTCCTGATGTCCCCCTCATGAAAACATTGTGGGATTGGGACTGGTCAATCCACTTTGCCCTTGCTGCAGTAAGCTTCAGGCAGGAAACCGGGTCTATTTCAAATGCCTCCTTGTACTTGTCTTTTATGTGCTGTGGAATGCCGGTAATTGAGGAAAGGCTGCCATCATGGTATTTTATCTGCTCCAGCATTTCGTGGCTCCACAAGCCAAGTTTCTTGAGGTCATTGACAAGATATGCATTCACTTCGGTGAACTCCCCGGACATGTTTGCTTTGACGTAAATGTTCTTGAAAATGGGCTCAATGCAGGGAAAGCATCCTGCAATATTTGAGATTGTGGCTGTGGGCGCAACAGCCATTATGTTCGAGTTGCGCATTCCATGGTTTCTCACATGCTCTCTCACAAACCCCCAGTCCATGGTTTCGTCCCTGTTCACTTCCACCTTTATTCCCCTTTCCTCTTCAAGCAACGAAATCGTGTCAAGCGGGAAAATTCCCCTGCCCCATTTTGACCCAGGGTATGATTCATAAGTTCCTTTTTCTTTTGCGAGCTCTGAGGAAGCAAGAATTGCGTAATAGGATACTGTTTCCATGCTTTCATCGGCAAAGCTCACTGCTGCAGGGCTGTCAAAGTTTATGTCAAGCTTGAACAATGCATCCTGGAACCCCATTATGCCCAGCCCGATTGGCCTGTGCCTCAGGTTCGAGTTTTGTGCTTCAATTGTGGGATAATAGTTCACATCAATTACATTGTCAAGCATCCTGACCGCTGTTTTCACTGTCTTTGCAATCATTTCCCTGTCCAGTTTCCCATCAATGATGTGCTTTTCAAGGTTCACTGAACCCAGATTGCAGACAGCCGTTTCATCATCCGAGGTATTCAGGGTTATTTCAGTGCAGAGGTTTGAAGAGTGAATTACCCCCACATGGTCCTGCGGAGAGCGGATATTGCATGGGTCCTTGAAAGTAATCCAGGGATGCCCTGTTTCAAACAATCTTGAAAGCATTTTTCTCCAGAGCTTTACTGCCGGAACTGCCCTGTGCTTTTTTATCTGCCCTGCCTTTGCCTTTTCCTCGTATTCAATGTATTTTTTATCAAACTTTTTGCCGTACAGGTGATGCAATTCTGGAACTTCCTCTGGAGAAAACATTGTCCAGTCAGCATTGTTGAGCATTCTCTTCATGAACAGGTCAGGCACCCAAGCGGCAGTGTTCATGTCGTGGGTTCTCCGCCTCTCATCACCAGTGTTCCTCCTCAGGTCAATGAAGTCTTCAAAATCAAGGTGCCATGCCTCAAGGTAAGCACAGACCGCCCCTCTTCTTTTCCCGCTCCTGTTTATTGCGGCAGTGACATCATTCGCAATCTTGAGGAAGGGAATAACGCCCTGGCTTTCAACGTTCGTGCTTTTTATCCAAGCGCCTGTTGCCCTGATGTTTGTCCAGTCATTCCCCAATCCTCCTGACCATTTTGACAACTGGGCATTGTCCCCCAAGCACTTGAAAATGTGATTTAGGTCATCGCTTACTGTTGTAAGATAGCAGGAACTGAGCTGTGGCTTGGTTGTTCCGGAATGGAACAATGTTGAGGTGGAGGGAACATAACTCATTGAGGACATGAGCTCGTAAAACTCTATGGCTTTTGCATTCTTGTCTTTTTCGTTAATTGCCAGGCCCATTGCCACCCTCATCCAGAATGCCTGTGGCAGTTCAATGCGCCTGTTCCCAATTTTGAGGAAATACCTCTCGTAAAGCGTTTGCAATCCCATGTATTCAAACAATTTGTCCCTTTCAAGCAGCATGCTGTAAGACAGCTTTTCCAGGTCAAAATCAAGCAGGCGCTTGTCAAGCAAGCCCTTCTCTGCAGCCTGCCTGACCCCTCTCACAAAAGCCTCCCTGTAGGCAAGCCCCATTACATCATTGCTGACAGAATTCCCAATTGCCTCCTTGTACAGTTTCTGCAGGAACAACCGTGCGGCAAGATAGCTGTATCCAGGGTCCCTTTCAATGAAGGAAACCCCGGCAAGAATCACTGCTTTTTCTATTTCGTCAGTGCTTATTCCGTCAAAAATGTTCCTGACTGTTTCCCTTGCAATAATGTCTGGGGAAACATCATTCTCAAAGCCCTTGCTTGCCCTTGTAATTGTTTCCCTTATTTTTTTCATGTCGAAAAGCGCTGTCCTTCCATCCCTTTTTTTTACGGTTAGCTTTCCCAACAGTGCTCTTTCAATGTTCTGCTTTCTCTCTGCTTCCCTTTCAGAGCTTCTTTTTGCCCTGTAAAGGATGTACTCCTTGGCAATCTCGTACAATCCATTCTTTACAAGGTGCTTTTCAACAATGTCCTGGATGTTTTCAACATTGGGGTAAAAGTCCTGGAACCTCTGCTCTATTTCAGAAACAATCCCTGAAACAACCTCGTCCATCTGCTCTGAGGGGACA
>CAYJWT010000003.1:18388-23970 GCA_964373935.1 uncultured archaeon
AGGGGACAACATTCCCTGTTTTTGCAACAGCTTTCCCGATAGCATTCCTTATTCTGCCGAAATCAAAATCCACAACCTCGCCGGTGCGCTTTATTACCATTGGGTTTGCCATGTGACTCAACTCCGACTTTTTTTTTGGAAAAAAATTGCCGAAAAAATTATTGCACTCCTAAAATCATTTTTGTTATTTAAAAGCCTTTCCGAGAAAAAAAAGTAAGTATGCAAAGCAAACCCTTTGTTTGGAAAAAAATTAAAAAAACAGATACACTTTGGCCGTGAATTTGTTAATAGTAAGAAAAAACAAATTCTGGGGGAAAAAAGTTCGGAAAACACACCATGCTTTTCCAGCTTATTTTTTTATATTTCGGAATCCTAAAGATTCCAATGGCACTGCTAAAAAGGAACAGGGGAAAGGGAAGCATTTTCCTCAAGGGGGGCAGGAAATACTGGCAGTTATGGTTGATTTTGGCCCTGTACATAAAATAAGTGGATAAAGTGAAAAATAGCTATTTAAAAAGATTGCAGTTATTTTTTTCCTGATGAGCAAAACACTGGCAGCGCTTGTTCTTGTTTTTCTTGTTTTTGGCTGTGCACAGCAGCCCGCTCCCCTGAAACAGCAGGTTGTTGAAGGGGAGAAAACTGGAACGCTGCTTGTTTCCTTGACAGACCAGCCGTCTGCTGGCTATGAAAGCATCTGGGTTACAATTGCGGGGGTTGAAGTGCACAAGGACGGGGAATGGCAGACTGTTTTTGAGGGAAGCAAGACCTTTGACCTGCTGAAACTGAATGGGGCGAAAGAGCTCATCGGGCAGGAGGAAATTCCGGCTGGAAAATACACCCAGGTAAGGCTGAATGTTTCAAAGGTTTCCCTGATTGAGGGGGGCCAGGAAAAGCCAGTGAAGGTTCCAAGCGGAAAAATAAAGCTCGTGAAAAACTTTGAGGTTACAGAAGGGCAGGAAACAGAAATTGTTATTGATTTTGACCCTTACTCTGTTATTCTTGAGGCAAAAGAGCTTATCCTGAAGCCGGTAATAAGAGTGCTTACTGTTCAGGAGTTTGCGGAAAAGGTAAAACAGGAGAAAAAGGAAAAGGAAGGGAATGCTGGGGAAAAGGCAAAAGTCAAGATAACACAGCTTTCTTTTCCCCCAACCGCAATGCCTGGAGAAAAAATCAGTATAGTGTGGAAGGTTTCAGGGGGAAAGGATGGGAACATTGAGCACACTGCAGTGCACTGGGACACAGTGGGAGGGCACAGGGAAAACATCAATGAATACCCCAACAGGAGCGAAATCCTGACTGGAACATCACCCCAGGATTTTTCTGTGGAAATAACAGTGCCTGAAACTGGCAGCGTTTTCTTCAGGGCACATGCAATAGTTGACGGAAAGCACGCTTATTCGCCTGAACAGGAAATAAGGATTGTGCAAGAGCAAGTGCAGCAGGAAACACAGGAATTCACGGCAATGGTAAATGACGCAAGGTTTGACCCTGCAAGCATTGAAGTAAAGAAAGGGAGCCTTGTAAAAATAACTTTCACGATTGACACAACCAATGTTTCTTTTGGGGGAATAGACATAAAGAGCAGCGAGTTTGAAACAGGAACAATTTCGCCCGGAGCATCAAAGCAGGTCAGCTTTACTGCAACAAAAAGCTTTACAGTAACAGGATACTGGCCTGCAAGCGGGATAAAAAAGGGAGAAATGCAGGTAACAGTCAAATAGCAGGGCGTTTTTATGCCAGCAAAACCAATAAAGCATGTCAGCAAGCAATTGCCCACAGAAATCAAGCGGCATGGAAACCTTTCAAAAATCAGGGTCCACGCTAAAATGAGATGGGTAAAACAGTTAAGGGACTTGGAGCTTGACAAAGAAAAAGGCAATATTTCGCAAGAACATTATGAGCTGGAAAGAAAGCATTTGATTGACTACTTCAAAAGATTCCTGGATGACCTGTAATAGCTAAAAAATAAAAACCCTCTTTAGCGAAAATTCATATGGTTGCCCGTATAGTCTAGTGGTTAGGATACAGCCCTGTCACGGCTGTGACCCGGGTTCGAATCCCGGTGCGGGCGATAAAACCCCTAATTCTGAAAGCCTGTGATTAAAGCTCGGTTTCTTAGGTAAACAAAACATTATGTCAATAAGCCATAGGAAAACAAGAGAGTGTATAATGCATACTTCAAATTGAGGAATATTAGCGGTGGTCCTTACACAGACAAGCTGAAAATAAGCATTATTGTAAATATTTTTCGCAGAAGCGCATTATTATGAATAGTAGAATGATGTTTTCATACATTTTTGTAGATGAGAGTGGAGACCTTGGCAAACTCGGAAGCAAATACTTTACTATTGCGTGTCTTTCAACTACAGACACAAAACCAATTGAGCGGATTATAAAAAAGGTTCGGCAGAGAAAACTCAAGAAAAAAATGAAAGAGGTAAGCGAGCTGAAAGCAAATTCTTCAAGCCCTAGAATTAGAGAAGATGTGCTAAAAAGAGTGTCAAAATGCAATTGTGAAATTGGATTGATAGTAATAGATAAAGAGAAAGTAAGAGAATATCTTTACAATGCAAAGAATAAATTGTACAATTATGTTTTTGGTTTGTTGCTGAAAGAGATTGATTTAGACAAAACCACTATCGAAATAATAATTGACAAAAAAGACAGCAACAGATTACTTAGAGAAGACTTAGATCAATACATATTAAACAAAATAAAAGAAACCAACCCACATTCAAAAATCAAAATAAAACACTTAGAATCGCACGCCCATAAAGCACTGCAGGTTATTGACTTTGTAGCATGGGCCACAAACAGAAAATACTCATTTGATGACGATTCTTATTACAAAATAATAGAACCAAAAGTTAAGGTTTTAATTAAACTCTGGAAATAAAAAGTCGTGGACCCAAGAAGCCTTTTTATTGTGCACCTCAAGGTACACATAGCTCCTTGGTCTTACCCACTAACTAACTTATACACCAACACATATAATAAGCTTACTTCTACATAATAATCGGATTACGTACAATTAATTACTATTCAATACTTATTGGCTTTCGGGAAGTTATCCGAAATGGAAGGTTGCTGCCCGGTGCGGGCGAGTATGCTCGAGCACTGACCTAGCAGCAGTATCCTTCAAAGGGGTTAACTCATATTTTTCAATCATTGGAAACCAAAAATTGTCTGAATAGCCAACAAATGCTTTACACCCATTTTCAACGGCGGTGCCTCCTAAACCGGCAAGGCAATTACAGGAACGAGCAAAAACAACAGAATTTTTCAACAAACGCGAAGAAGATCTGTCTATTATGTTTTCAAGATTGTGACCACAAATCTCATACTCATTGCCATGCCCATTAAAAAATACAAAATCCGCCAGCACTTTCTGAAGCCTGGATTGCACCTCAATCCTGTTTGCTTTTTCCCCATCTGTTTTAGAAATATTCCAGCCCTTGCTTTCAGCCGCATCAATTACTTCTTTTGACCACTCAAAAAGATAATTAGTGGCTTTATCGTGTCTTGGACGGGTAATAAGCATTTTTGTCATTCAACCATCTTGGCGATGTGAGGCAATCTTCGCAAAAACTTTAGTTCAAGCTCTGTAGCGGCTTTTCCAACTTTGCTGCCCTTCTCAACTTCTTGAATAAGCTGGTCTCTTGTAAAAGAACCATAATCTCCAATAGAAAAACCAATGTCAGGAGGCATAGCTCTTAACCTTGTAACCACCAGTTTTTTCACATACTCCTCATCCATTTATCCACCCAATAAATTAAGTCCGTCCATAAGTGTTAGAATATGATCTCCTTTTTTTGTTTGACCTTTAACCTCAATGAATGCCGCAGCCCAAGAAACAGGCTGGTCATCAATAACAGCAACAATCTCATCCCTCAGATTAATGGGTATTGATGCAAATGTTTTAAAAAATCTTGAACGCAAAACATCAATACTTTTCTTCTCAGCCACACAAATCAACCAACTTAATACATAACACACGATTGTATACTGTGCTTGGAACCACACAGTACAACGCTATTCCAAAATAAAATACTTTTCAAGTCCTTTTTCCCTAAAAAAATGGATAAAACGAATATAAATATAGGAACACACACATTAGACCCTGCGCTTATCTGCAAAAGAAGTTATCCGAACTGGCTGTTTTGATGCCCCCATGCGGGCGATAATGCAGCCAGTTTTAACGCCCTAACCTTTAAATATGTTGTGATAAAGATATTATTTTTTTTCACTTCACTAATTAGCAATAATAATTGCCATCATTGCCAACTGGATATGTTTTTAAATATTACTAAGTATTACTTAATGATATGGAGCACATTAATTTTAAGCTTGAGGGGCCAGTAGCAAAGCAGATTGAAAGATATATGAAGGAATTCAATTATAGCACTAAAACAGAGTTCATTAGGGAGTCAATTAGGGACAAATTAAAGGCTCTTTCAGAGGAAAGGGAAAAAAAGAAGGCCTGGCAGGCTCTTTACGCAGCAAGAGGAATATTCAAAGGAAAAGGTAAAGCCAAAACAGATGAGGAGTTTAGGGCTTTGACTGAAAAAGCTGGGGAAGAATACATACAAATGCTTGAAAAGAAATTTGCTCAAAAGTGAATGTCTTCAGGCTTTTCAACTGTTACCAAGTCAGCCAATATATCAAAGTGTGCATCTCTGGTTACCATAACTGCACCGTTATCTCTCGCCGCAACAGCATGCAAGACATCTTTAAAGTGCGTTCCTTGCACTGATGATAAAATTTTACGGGCTTCAGAAATTTGTTCATTTGAAATTGAAATTTCTACAAGAAAATGCTTAAACGAAGAAAAAACCTCAACCACTCGTTCTTTGGAATAATGTGCCCTAAGTTCCTGAACCACCAAATCGGAAAACAGGATTATACCCCCATGTTTTTCACAATTCTTCAAAAACTGGAAAGCAAACTCTCCCAAAGGCCTGATACCATCATTTCGGTCTTCAAAATAGTCTCTCCAAATAGCAGTGTCCAAGTAAAAACTCTTAGTCATAACAATAATGTTCCCAAAGATATTTTAAGGCAAATCCAACAAAAAAACAAATAAAAATACAAATAGGATAATTTAAGTAAAAATAGGCCATAAAGAGGATTCACAACTGATTGTATAACCGCCCGGTGCGGGCGAATATGCAGCCAGTTTTAACGCCTTAACCTTAAACCTGAGGACCTTGCATGGATAACATAAACCTTTAAAGTAAAGGAAAGTTAAACGTTATAACCAGTAATTATTTTTGGAATTCTTTATTTATATTCTCTCCTTTTTTTGTCAGTGCAAGAAAGATTGGTTTTCCCTCTGGGTTGATTTCTTTGACATAGCCTTCTTCGGTCAATAAATCAATGTGCCTTTTTATGGCAACGTGAGTTAGCTCTATTTTTTGGGCTATATGGTTAAGATAGCAGGCTTGATTTTTTTTGTTACAGGCATGTATTTCTTTGATTATTTTTACGCGGACTTCTGCACCCTTGCCCCAATAGAACAAAATAGATTTCATTTAAGTTTCCTTTTCTTTATTCGGAGAGCCTTTGCCTGATTTTTTTCATTG
>CAYJWT010000004.1:0-9363 GCA_964373935.1 uncultured archaeon
TAGATTATGCGCAAATATGGATTGCACTGCCCGTTCTCTTTCTTTGAAAAGAACTGCTGCCGTTTTTTGTCAGTATCTAACACCTGGAAAGGCCCCATTTTTTTTATTGATTCATTGAAGTTATTCACGTTTTCTTTTGCCTTGTCTGACCCTTCAACAGGCAGTGCCTCAAGGTTCACTGCCGGCTCAACACACTGGGTTAAAGGATTTGTCACTGTTGCGGGCTTGGCCCTCAAGCCAGCAACATCGCTTCCCGGCAGGATTGCTTTCCTGTTGTGCTGCAGCCACATTAACAGTTCGTGGGTTTCCGGCTTGTAGATAATTACGCCATTCTTGAACCTTATCGCGTTCAGCTTTCCCACTGTTGTCCTCTGGCTTGCGGCAGCAAGTTCCACTTCTGCATTCATCCTTATTTCAACGTTTGCTGTTGGGTCAGTGATTGCCTTTCTTTCATTCCCTTCCGCAAAAATTGTGTTTGTTCCCCTGTCGGCATGGATGTTGCTGTGGGTTGTTGTTGCAATGAATTCTGTTTTGTCAAAGACCTCGGAAAGGTTGTTTGTTGCCATTCCCACCCCGGTCTGCTGGAGAATGCCCTGCTGGATGCAGTTGAGTATCTCATTGTTCACAACAACAACATCACTGTCAATGTTCATCTGCATTATTACCTCGCTTGAGTCAGTTCTCAATCCAATTCCAGTGAGGTGCTGGGGGATTTTTCTTGCAGGCACCCTGCCGTCTGTTGAAGTTAATCTTGCATGGTCTTCAGGAGTGTATTTTTTGCCTGGGTCATTTGGCTGCTCTGCATCCGGAATGGGTTCTATTATTTTCTTCTGCTGGCCGTCTGGGCTTGTTATTGTAACTGTTCCAGTCTTGTTGTCCTGCGTGATTTTTGTGCCTGTTTTCGGGTCTTCCACAATTGTCTGGCCTTCTTTTATGTATCTTATCGGGATTGCGTTTCCCTTGAACCAGAAAAAGAACAGGCTTGCGGCAGAAAGCTTTCCTGATGTATCCCCTCTCATTTCAACAAGGGCCTGCACTATTTCTTTTGCTTGTGCCTTGTCGGAAAGCTGTTTTGCTGTTTTCTCTATCTGGGCTTTTGCCTCGTCAATGAGGTTTTTTGCTTTTCCCTCTTCCTTTTCCTCTTTAGTGAAATTCCTTACAATTTGTGAGACCTTTTCTGTTGCTGCCTCCTGTGGCTGCTTTGCTTTCTTTTTCACTTCAGGTGTTGGGTCAAAGAAGTGGATATAGTATCCTTCCACATCATCAACACAGTCCTGCAGTTCCGGGGCAAGCAGTGTTTGCTGTACTGCACTGCCAATTATTCCCGCCCAGCCGAATATGAGATAGCCAGCTGATTCCCCGAGTGAAAGCACAAGCCCTGCTCTTGATGGCCTGTCCACAAAGCCCAGCCCAATCTTTTTCACTGCGTCCTCGCAGGTTTTCTTTTCCCGCCTTGCTTTTTCAAGGTCTATTTCTCCTCCCTCCACCTGCTCTGTTTTCCCTTTTATGTTTGTTGCATGGGTGAATGAAATGAGGGTCTGGCCTTTTTTCTTGTTTTCCTCTGATTGAATGTCCTCAACAAGATATGCTTTCTGCTCGTTCTCTGCCTTTGTCCCGAATTCAACTTTTGTCCCGAATTCAACCCTTGCGTTTCCCCCAGCTGCTTTTATCTGCTCCAGGGGGATGCTTGTTGCCATTGCGCAGCCCGCACAATTCTCTGGGGAATGGGTAAAGAAGGCAACGTTTTCAACGCTCTGCCTGATGCCTCTGCCAGTTAGATAATCAAAAGAGTCAAAGGGCCCAAAGGTGTCTGCAACCTTGTTTAACACCATTTTCCAGGGTAGATAGTTCAGTGCCTGCGAGAAAATGTCCCCCATGTCGCTGCCGGAGTTCGCAAAGAAATCAATGTAGGCATTGTTATAGATGGGGGCTGTTGAATGGTATATTGTTACTGAATTCCATGTGTCTGGCAATTGGTAGGCAGATAATCCCTCTTCCCCTATGAATCCTTTTTTTGCCCACCAGTAGCCGAATGGAAGGGCAGTGAATTTCAATCCCCCCCTGATGCTGAAGTATGATTTGAGCAGGTTTTCTTCCTGCGAGAATGCCTTGTCCAGTGCAGAGTAATAGTTTCTTGAAAGCCCTGCAAAATTCTTTTCCACAAGAACATTGTATATCTGGTTGAGGTTTCTGGCAGGATAATCCATCAGCCTGCCTGTTGCCCTTCCATGGGTTATGAGCTGGGAAAGGTCATAGGGGGAGAGTTCCCTGTCTGGAACCCAGTCTGCCTCAAAAACCTTTACTCTCCCTGTTACATTGTCTGCAACCCAGTCAATGGTTGTGTCATCGAGAAAAATCTTTTCCCCAAGCTCCGGTATGTCAACTGCCTTGTCCTTGAACTTTGAAAAGTTTTTTCTCAGCTCATCAACTGAAACAGTGTCAATCAATCTTCCAGTATCGCTGATTTTATAGAGTTTCAGGTTTCCCTGGGGTGAAACATCATAAATCCTGTCCCCTTTTTTCCCAACCCAGTCCCTCCAGTCCCCATCTACTTCAAATTTTTTCATTGCATTCTGAATGTGGTGGGAGTCCCCTGCAATCACAACATGCTTCTGGCTTCCAGTAAGGAACAACGCCTTGTTGTAAATCCCTGTTCCCTCTTCCCTCATCCACCATTCAGGGAAATCCAGCTCAAAATCTCCATCCAATCCCCTCATCATTTTTGAGAGCTTTTTTGCGTAATCAATCCTTGCCCCGATTTCCTCTGCACTCCCCACTCCATGCCTCTGCACAATCTTGTCGTATGCTGCCTTGTGCACGTTGCCAATTGCTTTGTGTGCCCTTGCATATCCCCTCAAGTCCCTGATTATCTTAAACAATTCTCCTTTCTGGTGGGGGTCGGTTATTTTCGGGAGTTCCTTGTCCACCCATGAATCAAACCATTTCCTGAAGCTCCCTGACTTTATCATCAAGTACCCGGAGTTCCATTCTGTTGGCTCAATGAGCTTTCCCCTCAGTTCCCCGAACCCTGCATCAAAAAACCTTTCTTTTATTCTATCAATCCTTGCTTTCCCGTAAAGGGTGCCGGGGCCGGCAAAGTGCCTTCTCCACCACTGTAAAAACCTGTTCTCGCTGATGTCCCAGGGCCAGCCCTTTCTGATTGTGTAACCAGACCATCTTTTTGCCTGCCCTATAAGCGTTGGGCCAAAATTGCTCACAACCATTTCAGCCGAAAACCAGCTGTTGAAAAACTTGTCAAATGCAGAATAGGCAGAAATCATGCAGGCAGAACTGTTGCATGTTGTGCCCATGCTTGCTTCAAACTCTTTTGTTTCAAGAACATTGATTTCACTTACAAGCTTTTTGTCCCGTTCAATTGATTTCAGCTTGAGTGTTTGCTGTTCTTCAAAGGTTGCATTCACTATCAGTTTTTCTTTTTCATCTTGGGAAAAATTCGGGGGAAGCTCTTTTTCCCCAGAAAGCATGGCCCACAAGTCATCTCCAACCCTTGAAAAATTCTGCCTTATTCCCTCTCCTTCATTAGTGTGGTCTTGTTTTCCCTGCGGGTATTCTTTTGTGGGAGCAAGCAGGTAACAAGGGTATTCTGCAATATTCCCGTCTTTTGCTTTTGTTCTGTCCTTGCATCTCCCTATTCTCACTGTTTCATCAAGCACTAATCCCAAAGCAAACGGCCCGGAAAGCCCCTGGTCAATCCATTCAGTGAATTCCTCTGTGCCGAATTTCACGTTGGGAATTTCTTTTGGAATTGCTTCCCCTTTTTTTCCTGTTGGGAGGAGAATTTTGTCGTTTGAGAGCTTTTCCCTTTCCTCAACCGGTTTCTTGGGAGTGCCGGCTGAAAGCTCTGCTCCCTCGAAAACCGTTGGCTTTCCAGTGTTTGTGTCCTTGGGGTTTACAAACAGTTCATCATGCAGTTTCTGCACTTGCCTTGGGTCAAGTGTGCTTAACCTGCACTGTATCTGCACTCTCTGGGGAATGTTCTGCACGGTTGGAATGCCGGGTGATGGGGGTGGAGGAAGAACTGCTGTTGGGTCTTGAACTCCTGGGGGCACGGCGCCTGGAGGCAAAGCTTGGGCGGGCGGAGTGCCTGCTTGGTTTGCAAAAAATGCCTCTGTCTGCGAGTATTCCAGTGCGAACGCTGGCGTGGATAATAGCATTATTGCAATCCAGAAAACACAAAAAATTTTTTTCAGCATTTTTTACACCATCAAGTGAAATAGAGCAGATAAACAAGCCCTGTTATTGCAAAAGGAAAAACAAACAGGGCAATGAGCACTGTTATTATTGCTGCTGCAAAAACTGATGCTGCGAGTGCAGTGGTTTTTTGGATTGCGTACTTGCTTTTCAGCAAATCAAAAACATATAGTGCGGCAAACTCTATCGGCAGGGCAAGCAGGGTGAAGAGCAGTGCGTCAAGAAGGAACTTGAATGCAAAGGCAGGGAGTGCTGCAATAAAGTCAAGCGCTGTGAGCGCAAGAAACGGGGGTTTTGGCTGCTTTACCACATTGCTTTCCATAAAGCCGAGATAGAATGGATAGAAATACAAAACAATTATTAATGCCAAAACCACTAAATATGTTGAAAAAAAACTTGCCCTGGCAAAGCCCATGCCGAACCTTTCCGAAAATTTTCTCGCAAGAAAAGCAATGATGATTGCGCAGAAAAACATGGGAATGCCCAGCAAAAGGGAAAGCCGCAATAATTCAACCATTGAGGTGAAAAGGTTAACCAGAATGTCTTGCACCATGCAAGATTTATCTTAAAACTAATATAAAATAGTTGCCTAAATACATAAATTATAAATAACATCAAGAGGTAAAAAAAAAGAATTTTGGCTGGTTTTTTATGGGGGAGAATGTTCCAAGGAGGATGAAGCGCCTTTACAGGCAGAAGAAAGGCGAGGAGCTGCCTGCCCTGGAGCCGGTGCTTGAGAAAGCAGGGTTTGAAGCAATACCCTCTGAAGAGGAATTAGAGCAGGAACAGAAAGAAATGGGGAAAACTGCTTGGTATGAGGGGGAAAAGCATGGCCTTGAAAAAATACAATCGGAAGAGGAAATAGAAAAAAGCCTTGAAAAGAAGAACAGGGCAAAAGAACTGGCTGTCAGGGAAGTGAAGGAATTCAGGCAGAAGCACAAAAGGCTGCCAATGCGCACTGAATACGACCAGATTGTTGAAAACATTTTTTACATGATGCAGAAGGAAGAGAAAAAGTCAAGGTCAATGGAACAGGACGAAAGGGGAAAACAGAAGGAAACGCAGAGGCAAGAGCAGGAGGCAAAAAGGCGGGAAAGGAGGAAAAGCAGAAGCAGGGAAGATGAAACACTGCAACCGGAAATACTGAAAGAAGAGAAAAAACCCAAGCTTGGGATTGAGGACCTTGATGTGAAAAGCATTCTTTCAGAAGACACATCGGGAAAAGAGGAAACAGGGGAACTTGAAGGGCTTGCTGGGGAAGAAGGAAAAGAAGAATTCAGCCTGAAAGAGCTTGAGGAAAAATCCCCGGAAACAGGAAAATGCCAGCATTGCGGGAAAGAATCAAAAAAACAGGTTTTTTGCGCGGAGTGTGGGGAACCCTTCTGCGAAAAATGCGCAAAAACAACAAAACAAGTTGGAGATAAAACAGAAATGCAATGCCCAAACTGCGGGGCAAAAACAAAAAAGTAAATATACTTCTTTTATCTATATTTTTTGAGAAAATGCCGAAGAGAAAGAAACAGAAAAAACTTTTTGGGCCTCCCGGCCAGGAACCAAAGTATGATCCGATAAGCTTATCACAAAGACTTTGGCCTTTGATAAAGTTAAGGGAGGAACGCGGGCTTGCATGGCTGGAACAAGCCAAAAGGCACGCTGCCCAAACAATCTCTGAAAGGAAAGGAATTAAACTGAAGAGAAAAACTGAAATAAGAATGGCAAAAAGTTTGTTAAAACACCACCAAAATTTATTTAGAGAGTTAAAGAAAAGGATTCCGGCACAATTATTAAACGAAAAATGCAGATCGATTGCAAGAACAAAATTAAAAAACTTGCATACAGGCATTCCACTTACACAAGAACAAGCCCGAAAAATCGGCTTTGGCCCGATCTATAAGCATGAACAAGAATATTACAAATCAAAAAAGCAGATGGAATTTATTCCTCAAAGATTTGAAACCAGTGGAAGAGTTAATACACAACTCAGCAGAAAAGACTTGTTTGCTGGAGAAGAAGCTATGATTGCAGAAAGCCCTTTCCAAACTATAAAACTTTTAAAACTAGTTGAAAAGGAAGGCCATTTTGTTATTTCCCCAATATCTGTTTTTGACCAAATAATCAGAAAAACCGGATATACAATGATGGAATTTAGAGACCGCCCATATAATTGCAGAGTTTTTTTTGACAAAACAGCATTTAGGCATTCCCCAGGCGCCAATGAATTCTGGGGCTACATTGAAAAGTTCGACTATATCCCAGTTATTGGAATACAGTTATTTGACCCTAATCCACGCGCTTTGTTAGATTTTGCAAAGGCAATGGCAAAAAGGAGGCCTCATGACCCAATTCCCATAATTGACTTGTACGGGAATGTGTTCTATCCTTAATTTTAATTTTTTCTGTATCCAAACATTTTGTTGTATTCATCATGGTCAATTATGTGCAGAATTAGAACAGTTATTTCTGTTTTGTTACCAGTGATTGTATAAATCAAGCGCCAATAGTGTGGCAAATCTATTTTCCAAAAATTATTGGCGCCATATTTTTCAAACAGCTTTTTTGGAATGTTTCTCTTTGGGATATGGATTCCTGTTTGGGTATTGGCCCTCAAATTCTCTATTTTCTGGTCAATCGCTTTTTTCAGCTGTGTGCTAAAAGAGTTTGCATGCCCTTTGGCATTTTCCATTAAAGAGGACTCTTGGAATTGGTTATATGTTTTTTCGGCTTCTGAATAAAGCCTTATTTTAATAGGCCTTTTTTCAAATCCGTTCCTCATGAAACGAAAAAAGTAGTGAAAATTTAAATCTCTTTCGAGTTTTTCAGCAATTGTCTAAAACTGGGATTTTCGTTAAAAACCCAAAGTATTCCCTTGCTGCCAATCAATATTTTGCCGCTTTTCTCAAGGTAATCCAGGGCAAGATTCAGGGTCTGGTGCATTACTTTTTTTGGCAATCTTTTCTTTATCTCATTTCTGGAAATTGGGCCATCAGAGCGTTCTATGACTCTCTCAATCATTAAAACAGTTTTAAGGTTTGGGTAGTGAATTATTTGCATCTGAACTGCAGGCATAAAATCATATATTATATAAATCCATATAATATTTAAATCTTAGCACGCTTGCCAGGGGAGTGCCCCTGTTGTTGCGGTTTTTCGCGCACTGCACTTGGGGTTGCAATTGAGGATTTCTGGCCCCAGAACCCCTTCCGGGAGAGCTGTTGCTGTCCACATTGAAAGGTTCACCTGGGAAACAGAGGTGGTGTATGCTCCCCCGCCTGGCTTTGTTTCAAGCAACTGTATCCTGCTGTTGGACTGGTATATTGCCCCAATTCCTGCAAGCAGCAAATCCACGCTGTCAAGGGATTTTGGGTAGCAGAAAATTATTTCATCTGCCTTTGGGTCTGATGGCACAACTTTTCTTGGGTCTGTGGATGTTCTGTTCACTGCCCAGCTGCTCACATAAAGCATGAGCACTGGGAACTCTCTCTTGTCGGGAATGTAAATGTAAAACATGTAGTCAAAGTTGTCTGCAAATGGCTCCATTATGCCCACAATGTTGTCCCTCAGCACAGTAAGGCTTTCGTCAATTTTTGCGTCATCAGCATAGTCCTCTTTCACTGTTGCAAGCAGGTAATCAACCTCGTTTGACTGGTCAAGGGAAACCCTCGGGTCCCTGGGGGTGCTGGAGTAAAGGATTGTTTTCATGGCGGAAGAAGAGAAATCTGATTGGTATTCCCTTTTTGTTGCCTCAGCCACGCTTAACCCATACCCGCTTGAGAAAACAAAAAGCATTGTTGCAAGCCCTGAAACAATGACAAGAAAGTACAAAGCGTCAGTAATTGCTGCCTGGCCTTTTGGATTCATTTCCATGCAACCACCACTAGGAGCATTGGCTTTACAAAAAACCTGTTTAGCCGGGTGTCAAGCAGGTTTATTTCCAGCGCAACAGGATAAAACCTCACAATAATGCTTTCGCTGGTATATCTCACTTGCTCAGAAGTGTTAGAGCAGGAGAAAATTTTGGCGTCTCCCGGCGCTGTTTCCAGGGAAAAAAACCTCTGGTCAAGCTCTTGAATATCAATCCCCTGAAAAAATTTTTCCCGGGTTTTTCTTTCAAGGATTGTTACATCAAGGGGAACAATCCCCGCTTTCCAGTTTAGGGTTCTGATGCTCTGTGCGGTCAGGCACATCTGGTCAAACTGCTTTGAGCCCTGAGAATCAGCAATAATGTAGGAGTTGCCCACAAAAATGTCGCTCAGCCTTACAACACTCAGCGCATCCCTGAACAAAGTGTTCCTTTCGTCAAAAGTGTTGAATGTTTGCGTGAAAACAGTGAAAAAAATTATGAGCGCAAAAACAAGGGGAATCAAACTGGGAAGGTCATCCCCAATCGGCCCGAGAAAGCCAGCCTGCATTTTGCTCAGCAGTTCTCCAGCTTCGGAACGCATGCTGATGCCACCCCCCTTTCCTGTTTCACAATACACCCCACCTTCTCGGTGTTGTTAACGCATGTTCCCCTGCTTGCAAGAGATGCCTGGCTGTGGCTCGAGCACGGAATAACATACAGGAATGTTTCATCCCTGAAAACCTCTTTTATTAGCACAAAAGAATTTATTGGCGGGAATGCCTGTGGGTCAATAAGAGTTGCGAGCTCAAGCGATTCTGCAATCGTGTCTGTTGATGTATCCCAGTTGAATATCCTGATGTTTGCCTTTACGTCAATCCTCTGGGCTGCAAGAAAGCTTTCCTGAAACTGCCTGTTTGCAACACCCATAATGAAAGAAGCAGGGTTCTGCTGGGCAGGATCTTTCACGCTAGAAATCTTTAGCACGTAAAAAAACCTTTTTTCTGACTGGGTTGCGCCGCCAAAGTAGCCAATTGACTCTGGAACTGTAACGCTGGTCTTGAAACACAATGATTCAGAGAGAACCGCAGTGCTTGTCTTTTCAAGATAGCCCTCAACCATTTTCTGCGCTTCAATCCCAACAACAATTGGAGTCAAGCTGTTCATGAAAAAAAGTATTATCACAAAAACAGCAGTGGCAAGGATAAGCATGTTCATCTTGCTCAGGATAAAACCCAGCATTTTTTTTTCACACCCTCAGCTTTTTCTTTGCGAAAGAAAAACCTGGGAAAAAGAAAACTGAAATCGCTGGA
>CAYJWT010000004.1:9463-23367 GCA_964373935.1 uncultured archaeon
GGTGGGAACCACAACAGCTTTTTCTTTGCGAAAGAAAAACCTGGGAAAAAGAAAACTGAAATCGCTGGAGGTGGGAACCACAACAGCTTTTTCTTTGCGAAAGAAAAACCTGGGAAAAAGAAAAGCCCAAACTTTTGGTTTGGGCAAACTGCCAAAAACAAAACCCGGCATTTTTTTTTTCACACCCTCAGATATGAACAGATTGTGGGGAAGGTATCCGTTGCAAAAGTCTTGTTTATTATCAGGTAAGTGCCTTGGGGGGCATTCTGCTTGAAATCCTGCAGAATGTATGTCTGCCTTGGGCTTTCAGTGTCAATGCTAGTGCACCGTCCCGGGGTTGTCTGGCCAGGAAAAATGGTTTCCGGGGAAATATTCAAGCATTTTCTTATAGCACTGATGCTGCCAGGCCGCTCATTGAAGTACTCCAGGGAAGTGCAGGTTATTTCTGCCGTGCCGCAAAGGTCAGCGCAGAACAGTGCGTTGTCCCAGTCCTGCACCCTCACTTTCTCCTGCTCAGGGTTAAAGCAGTGGGATAGAATGAATGGGATTGTCTGGGGGCTTTTCTGTGTTACTGCAATCTCCAGCTTTGTCTTGAATTCCTCAAGGGATTTCTCTATTGTGGCAAAGCACTGCTCTACCTTTAATCTTTCCATTGCCTGCAATCCCACAAAAATAACAAAGCCCATTATTACCACTGCAACAAGCAGCTCAAAAGTTGCTGACTCCTGGCCTGATTGAGAGAGCATTGGCATCATTACCCTGATGTTGCTCTTGGCTGGGCAGTTGTCGCGATTTTCTGGCTCTGCTGGAACATTGGCTTTACAACAGCAACAAGCAGCAAAGCAACAATAATCAAGACTATGAGCATGTAAAGAGAACTCCACTCTGACTGTGCCCTGTTTTCCCCAAGCATTTCCGCAAAAGCCATCCAAATATTATTGTCTTGGCTGCATTAAATACTTTTCTGTGTTTTTTTTTTTGCAAAAAAAAAGAGCTTTTACCCGCTGTACCTTTTCAGGGCAACAATGCAGCACTTCTGGTGGAAGTCAGGGTTGTAGCAATCACATGTCCCTGAAACCCAGCTCTCGTCAACCCCGTTTTCAGTGTATGTTGCAAAATAGCTGCCGTCTGCAAACATTGAGCTGCCTGTATCGCAGATTGAAATAATCTGGGCGTTCTGGGGAGAACTGCCCTTGTATATTATTGACAGCCCATCAACCCCTCCAAACCTTTCATCTTCAAAAAAATCTCCTTTCAGTATGCAGACCTGATTTGCGCTCAGGCTTCCTTTTGTTGCAGAAGCAATGCCAATGTTTGACAACCCGGTGTTCGTGTTGAAGAAAACCTGTTCTGATGTCTTGACAACACCTCTTGTTGGAGTGAGGGCATTCACTATCTTTCCTGATTCCTCTTGTGGGTCTCCCTGCCCAATCGGCTGTATTATTCTGATTATTGAAAGCAGAAGGCTTAGAATAACAACAGCCACAACAGCCGCAATAAGCAGCTTGAAAACACTGAACGCCTGTCCTCTCGCACCAAGCATTGGAATCACATAAAAGAACACTATACTGGTATATAAATTTTTGTCCGCTCGACCAAAAGTGCCATGTTGGGCTTTAATTATGTTAATTGTTATTTCCTGCAAAGCTAGCTGAATGGCTCTGCAAATGATACCTCGCACTGGATATCGCAGATTGTGCCAAAGGTTCTTTCGCAGCGAGAGTAAACGTTTATTGTGGCTGGCTGGTTGAAGACAATGCTTTGCTGGCTTGTAACAGAAATGGCGGATGATTCCCTTGCAATCAGGGCAATGCAGTCAGCCTGCATTCTAACATGCTTTGCAAGCGCCCCGGATGTTATTACATCTCCCTGCTCAAACGCGAGCTCTGTTCTTTCAATCACATCCCCGTTGGGAGACTGGAAAGCATTGCTGAAGCCATCAAGCAGGCGCTGTTTGGAAATCTCTATCCTTTTTTCCTCAAAATAGCGTATTGCGGAAACAATTATGAGCAGCACTGCGAGAGCCATCACGGCTTCAACCAAAAACCTGAAAACTGTTGATTCCTGGCCAGACTGGTTCATTTATCCACCAAGAAACCCGCTGACTATTGCGTTTGATGCAATAGTGCTTAACAGGAAAAGTGTCATTGCAATGGGAATGGATTTTGCGGTGTTTATCCAGACAAGAAGATTGTTGTCTTCCTCAATTTTTGTTGTGAAATAGCTCATTATTATTATGAGTTCCAGCACATAGATTGCCACAATTATCAGGAACTCCAGCGGGGTTGCGAGCTCAAAGCTTATTGGGGCAAGGCTTGGAACCTGAATGCCGGTCTGGATTACTGCTGACGACTGCACGCCCCCGGCAGATGCCTGTGAAAAGCTTGTTTTCCCTACTGCAAGAATCTGCTTTATCACGACTTTCTGCAGTGCAACAACTATTCCGAGAATTATGGGGGCAATGAAAACAGACATTGTTTTCATTGTTGAGGTCACATCGCTTACAAGAACCGAAAGCATTCTTGTCACCTGTTCTGCATTGCTCAGTTGCAGTGAGAGTGAAATCAGGGTTCTTGCAGCAAGATTCACTCCAAGCTGGACTGAATCAATCAGCAGGCGCATGGAGCTCCTGATTATGCTTGAGGGAATGTTCTTCATGCTCCCGTACATTGGGTCAAACACTGCTGCCTCAAGCGGCATTCCAAGCAACTCAATGTTTTCCACTGTCCTGCCGAAAACCCTTTCAGAAACAGAAAGAGTGGGAAGGAATTCTTTTGTGTGCCGCATTGCTTCCTCAACCGGCTTGTTTTCCCCCAATCTGGATGCAAGAATATATAGCGAGTCCTTGAATTCTGATTCAAGCTGCACTATTTGCTGCTGTATTTTTCTCCTGTAAATAAAAGTGTGGTAAAGGTAAACAAAAACGCACAATGAAATGGTTATCATGAGGCCAAAAACAATGGCATAGGGTGTTGTGTCATTTCCTGTTTTGCTGAAAAACTCGAGCTTTTCCAGTTCAAGCTTTTTCTTTGCCTCTTCTGGTCTTGAGCCTCTTGCAAGCTGCTCAGTATAGAAAGGGCCGTTTTCCTCGAAATAGTTTTCCGGCCTCCCGGCCTTTGCAAGCACTTCAGCGTTTGTTTTGTCATATGGAATTATCTGGAAAAACTCTTTCCCGACAATTGATTTTGGGGGAATTCCCTCCAACGAAAGGAAAAAAGAAAAAATTGTTCCACTGGCAAGAATCAGTGCAATCGCAAAAATTATTGGGATTTGTGAATTGCCTAAAGCCATGTGCCCTTTTTTTGGCAGGCCGGGATAGTTGTCCGGAATTTGCGGGGGCTCGTATGTGGGAGGCCTGCCCTTAACCACCCTTCTGGCATAAACAAGCACTATTACAGGAATCAGAATGTTGTAAATGAAGACAAGCACCGGGGCTTTTGCAAAAGGCTGGCCGGAAAAAGCGCTTCCCACCGGGAGTATAATCAGCAGAATTAATGGCAGCAGTAGCCCAATGTTGAACAGTATTTGGCTTGGCTCCTGCAGGTTCCTCGCATAGTCCTCCATCTTGTTCCTTATTGAGTCAAGGATTGTTGCCATTGTTTTGTCAAGCAACTGATACCTTTTTGCCTCAGTGTTTTCAAGCACTGAAGCCCGGATCATCATGAGAGAGCGCTTGAATTCCTCGCTGTATTTTCCCCAGGAATAAGCAAGCCTGTCCATGCCCTCTGAAAGAGTGCTGTAAGTCCCCAGTTGGGTATCCCAGATAATGCGCTTGAAGTCATCAGCAACCTTGCCCCTCCCGTGCTCTGCAGAAAACTCAACTGCCTTCTCAAGGTTGGGAACAAGCTTCATGGACATTATCATGTAGCCCATTATTTCAGGCACAAAAGTCAGGGCTCTTGTTTGCTCTAATTTCACTTCGTTGAGGGGAAAATTCTGTACATATTGTGTCAACAATAACGATGCTGCCAAAAAAGGCAGGTAAATCAAAATCTTCACAATGAAAGCATCCAAAAGAAGGCCTTGAAGAACCTGGGAAATGGGGCTGGAATCAATCAGGAAAGCAGTGAACATCAATCCCACAAGCGAGAACAAGAGAGTGAGCTTTACTGCTGCAGAGAATTGCTCAGCATTTAAATCCCAGTCTAGGAACTCTATTGCATCCCTGAATTTTTCCTCAAATTTTGCTCCCCTGCCCATGCCAGGGGAAAACCTGTGCATGCGCTTGCAGAACAGGACAAAAGGATGCTGTGCCCTTTTCACCAGGCGCTTTTCCGCAATTCCCTCAAAGTCTGTCCTTGCCATGGGAATGCCCTTGTAAATCTCTCCTGGCGTGAGTTCCCTGATTCTCTTTGGTTCAGGCATTCATTTCCCGCCATTTGTTCCCAGAACTAAAAAAAAATGTATTTTGGGAAAACCAGGTTAAAATCAATTTTTCCCAAAATTTTTCTTTAACTGTTTTTTTTGTTTTTGTTTTCATGTCACAATCACTTTCCCTTTTTCTTTTTTGAAAGAAGCTTTTTCAGCAGGGATTCGTTCACCCAGTTTTTCCATCTTCCCAGGGCATCATCATAGTCAATGCTCCCGTTTTCCTCAATCTGGGCTTCCTTGAGAAGGAGGAGCTTGTTGTTTCCTAAAACAGTGTTTTCTGCTTCCAGCAGTTCAGGCAATTCAAATTTCCTTGACTGTTCAACAAGATAGTCCTTGCTGCTTCCCCTCATCCTGATGTCCTGCCAGATTTCCTTTATTGTCAATCCAGAGGTCCTGGAAATCCTTTCAAAAAGGTCTGATTCTTTTAGGTTGTCCTCAAGCAGCTCAATGGAGTCTTTTCTTGCATCATAAAGCATCAGGTCCAGCAGGCCTGCTTCCTGTTGGGGATCGGTGAGCCAGTGCTTTTTCACTTCAGTTACCTGCACAACCCTCCTGTTTCTCTTGAGGGAACCAGCAAACCTTATTGGCCTTGCAACAACAACAACATCCGTTGCCTTGAAGGAAGTATTTGGCACACCCAAGTCATTCACAACCCTGTCCCAAACGCTGTAGGCAGAGTCCCCGTGAATTGTCCCCATTACAATGTTTCCAGCAGCCCCAATCCTCATTGCTTCATACAGCACTTTTGCTTCCCTGCTCCTTACTTCCCCCAAAACAAGCGCACTGTCTCCCAGCCTCAGTGCTGTTCGCAGGCTTTCTTCTGGAGCAACCTCTGTTTCTGTTTTTGAAACAGAAATAGGGGAGCGCGTTTTTAATCTCTGGATGTTGAAGCCGATTTCCTTCATGTAGGGAACAACGATTTCTTGGGTGTCCTCCTGCACAATAATTCTGATGTTCTGCGGGATTTCAAGGATGAGCGCTCCAAGCAGGGATGTTTTTCCGCTGCCCCTGCTTCCTGTTACAAGGGTTGTTGCCTGAACATCCACAAAAAAACTCAGCAGCCCAGCTGTCAGGGGATTCAGGTAATCAACATTAATGAACTGCGGCAAAGTCCAAGGAGTTATCTTGTGCAGCCTGAAGGCAAAAGCAATCCCGTCAGTTGCCAGTGGAGGGCCGATTGCTGCAACCCTTGTGTCAAGGTCAGGAAGGTCAAAGTCAAGGACTGGATGCGCTTCATCAAACGGCCTCCCGGACATTGCCCTGAGCTTTGAAACCATTGCGCTTGCTTCCTGGGTCGTATAAATGATGTTTGTCTGGCACTCCCCGAAATCAGAATGCACGATATACAATGGTTTTTGGCCAATCGGGCTGTCAAGGTAAATGTCTGTAAGCTTTCTGTCCTGCAATAATATTTCAAGAATCCCATAGCCCACAGTATACCTTGCAACTATTTCGGCAAGCTCGGTTATTTCCTCGTTCTCAAGAGTTATCCCATTTGCTCTTGCAACATCCTTTATCGTGCTTTCGTAAACCCTTTCAAAGTATTTTCTTGATTTTGCGAGAGCAGTCAGGCTTGCTTTTCCGGGCTGGTATCCTGCAACAACCTCTTTTGTTTTTGACATGATGAAATATTTTTCAGGCGGCAGGGTGTATTCCGGGGGGTTGATGAAGTACAATGCCTCTGTTTTCTCCGGGTGCCTGAAAACCTGTATTGTTGTTTTGCCAACCTGGTATTCATCAAGCAGCTCCAGTGTTTCCATGCCCCTGAACAGCAGGCGCGATCCAATAAAACTGGGCTTGAGCTCTGCCTCAAAAACTGCCCTGTACAATTGCGGGGTTTCCGGGATTTCCGCAAGCTTTTCAAGGTACTCCCTTGTTTTTCTTATGAGCACTGTTGATTCAAAATTGTTTTTCAGGTAAGAAAGGGTTTCCATGAAGGGTTTTGCGCACTGTGCATACTCTTCCCCTGATATCTTGATTTTCGCTGACTCTGCTTTTATTCTTCCCAGGAGTTCAAAGTATGCAAGCAATGGGTCAGAAACAATAAGGTCGTGGGCTATCCTCACCAGTGCATCGTGCCTTTCACTGAAAAACCTTTCACAGCTTTTTCCCTGCAGGCCAAGATGATTGTATGACCAAATGCTCTCAATGTTGAATTTTACCCTCAGGTTCGCGATTTCCTTTAGAATGCTTGTCTGCTCTTCATCGTAAACCCTCTCGTAAACATCAGCCAGAACAACAAGGTCTGCCTCAACATCCCCCAGGGCAGTCAGCACGTTTGCCCTTATTACAGGGTCATCAACAATGCTTCCCCCGAAAAACCTCTTGCTCACATCAAAAACAAGGTATCTCTTGCTGCCCTCTTCCTTCACAATATAGTCAATTGCCTCCGGCCCTGCAGTCCTTGCCATTACATCAACAGTGGAATTAAAGGTAAAAACTAATATATATTAATTAAGGGCACTAATTTTTTTATGGAAAAGAAAAAAGCAAACCCAGAAACTCCGACAATTGTTGCGGCTTTTCATTATAATCCGCACCTGAAAGGGAAAACCCTGGGTAAAATACGCGGAAAACTTGGAAAAATTTTGTCCGGCAGAACTATTGAGGGAAGGAAAGGAACGCTTTTTTTTGAGGGAACAAAAGAACGGCTGGATTATATAATGCAAGGACTAATTCTTTCACCCTTTGATTATGCTGTTTGGTTCGCTGTGAAACACGGCTGGATTGTTCAACCGCTTGACAGTAGGAGAAGGATGACAGCCGCAGACAGGGCACAAAGGGGAGAATGGGATTTGCTGCAGAGATATAGGATTTTAAACCTCAGGGAAAAATACTGGGCAAGCACTGTAAAGAGGCTGGAAGCGGGCCCAACGACATTATTTTAATGCACCCACACCATGTCCGCGGCTTTCTCCAGGAAAGCGGCTTGCCAAAAGAGAATGTTGTGTGGGTAAACAGGCCAAACCCAAGGATTGGAACAGTCAGGCTTTCTGGTGGCACTGAAACAATAAAAAGGCTGAGTGCCCAAGAAATCGCGGAACTGAAAAAAACAAGGAATGCCGCAAGAATGAAAATAATGAAAAGAAAAAAATGACAATGCTTATATTTGCGTTTGGGTTAATAATTCTGGTAAAATGATTCATTTGCTTGATTTTCACATTGACAGGGGGGAAATCCAAAAAACGGGCAAGTTCCTGATTTACTTTGTTTTTGTTTACCTTGTTTTCTCGGGAGTTTTCCAGTTTCTTTTTCCATTGCAGGCGGTTGAGGAATTCATTGCAGGGCCAACATTGTCTTTCCTGAAAGCAATTGGGCATCCGGGCAGCATTGTGCTTGGGGAACCTGTTCTCATACAGCTTGAGAACGGAACAGGAATTGTGATAAGCGAGCTGTGCACTGGGCTCATGGAATTGTTCATTGTTGTTTCGGCAATACTTGCAAGCGTTGGAATAGAATGGAGGAAAAGGGTTGCCGGGGCAATTGCATCGGTGATTGTGCTGCAGCTATTCAATTTTGCAAGGATTTTTGCAACCCTGCTTGTAATACTGGGAAGCAATTCCCTGCAAACGATTGAATTCACGCACAATGTGCTGTTCAGGGCATTCCTGTTCATTGTGGTTGCTGGAACATACATTGGCTGGTTTTACCTGAGTGCAAAAAAATAGCTTGCTGATTCCAGAAAATTTGAAGCCATGGAAACCATTTTAAACTCTTATTAGTATTATATTAACATGGTGATAATATGCCTGTTGCGATTGTGAAACTTAACGATGAAGCCAACAAGGTAATCAATATTGTGAAAGCAAAGTATGGCTTAAAGGATAAAAGTGAAGCTATTAACAAAATGGCTGAAGAGTATGAACAGGAAGTGCTCGAGCCAGAGTTAAGACCGGAGTATGTGGAAAAACTCAGAAACATTGAAAAAGAAAAAACCATTAAAGTAAAAGATATCGATGAATATTTTGAAAAGATTAGAAAGAGATGATTTCCTTTGGCTTATTCTTTGGAAATCAGGAAACATATGGAAAAAACGTTTGAAAAAATGGCAAAAAAAGACAGATTGCAAGAGGAAGCAGTAAAAAAGAAAATAAAGCAAATTCTTGAAGACCCTTACAGGTTCAAGCCATTGAAATGGCCAATGCAGGGAAAAAGAAGAGTCCATACCTACGGTCCTTTTGTCCTTGTTTATTCAATCAACGAAAAGGAAAAAACAGTAATAATCGAAGACTACGACCACCATGACAAAATATATCGCTAAAAGCAATCCGGGAGGCGGGAAACTTTTGTATATTGCAAGCGCCAATAGGATAGGTTTTTAATAACTATAGTGCTATAGTTTTTTTGTGATTTTATGGATACTACAACTATTCAGGTTGAAAAACCAACAAAAGAGTTGTTGAATAATTTGAAAAAGAGCTTTCATTCAAAAACATACGACGAGGTTATTCAAAAATTGGCAAAGAAAAAAACCAAATCAATATACGGGAAGCTTGCCAAAGGAATAAATATTCCTGCAAAAGAAATGCTGAAAGAACTTCGTGACAAACGTGACCGACTCTAAATCATTCCTTGACTCAAGCGTCTGGCTCGGATATTTCCTAGCAAATATTCTAGAATCAAAAGAAATAATTGAGTCAGAAAACAATCTTCTTTTTACTTCAATTATATCAATCCATGAAATTTACAAAAAACTGAAAAAAATGGAAAAAAAAGAAAAGGAAATAAA
The DNA here is from genome assembly GCA_964373935.1 of uncultured archaeon. GTDB lineage: Archaea > Iainarchaeota > Iainarchaeia > Iainarchaeales > CAYJWT01 > CAYJWT01. Next base: position 18,564 of record CAYJWT010000004.1, read on the forward strand.
AGAAGCAATTGCATTTATCGAAGACAACAGCATAATAATTGGCATTAACAAAAAAATTGCAATAACAGCAGCAAAAAATTGTGAAAAATATGCTCTCCACACAATAGACAGCCTGATTTATTCAACCGCAATGGAAACAAAAGCAATCTTTATAACAGCCGATAAAGACTTTACAAAAAACCCAAAAACAAGAATAATTGAAGCAAAATGAATAACAAGCTTGCAAATCCGGGAGGCGGGAAACTATTCTTTTTATATAAGAACAAAACATAAATGATACTATTGAAAAACGCTGAGTGGTTGAATGAAAGTTATGGAAATATTTTTTGACCCTAATGGAAGAAAAAATGCAATCCTTCAGTCAGGAAAAACATTTGTTATAGCTTGGAAAAGTTTAAGCCAAGGAAAATGGCTTGTAGCACCATTTGCAATTGACATTTTAGATAGATATTGGATATCTAAAGGAAAATCTGATGAAATACCCACTCTGCCAAAAGAACTATGTAAAGTCCTTGACAAAATGGACGCACCACAATTACAAGATGCAAATATAAAATCTATTCTCTCACGATGTGGTTTATTGAAAATTAGCCAAAGTGCAACTCAAAAATATGTTGAATTAGTTAAATTCTTCAAAGGAAATTCAAGGGAAATTCACAAAAATATTAAACAAATTGCATTCGAGATGACACGAGCAGCACTTTTTGATATCGAACCGAGCCTTAAGGAATTCTATGCTAAATTTAGGCAAACAAAAAAACAAAAAATACAACGTAAAAAACCAAAACCAAAAGAAAAGCCAAAAAGAAGACCAAAATAATCACGGACTTGCACTCTGTTGCCGAAACCGGGAGGCGGGATACCTTACTTTCTTATTTTCCGAAAAACTTATTAATAGCAAATGTAGTAATATTAATGGGTGATTTAATTGTCTGAAGTTGAATTAACCAAAATGAGTTCAAGAGGGCAGATAGTAATACCGCAAGAAGTTAGAAAACAAATGAAATTGAAAAAAGGTGAAGCCTTTGCAGTCACTGGAAGTGGAGACACTTTGCTGCTTAAAAGAGTACAAATGCCTTCAAAAGAAGAAATGGTGAAAAAATTTCAAGAATTTGTGGAAAGAGGGCATAAAAGAGCAAAAAAGCTTGGCCTAAAAGAAATAGACGTGGACAAACTAATCCATAGGGCAAGAGGCATAAAGGGATGACAAAAATTGTTGCAGACACAAATATTCTTGTCTCAGCTTCGTTCTGGAAAGGAAAGCCGTATAACATCATCAAACTAGCAGCGCATGGAAAAATAGAGATTTTTTCTTCAACAGAAATTTTAGAGGAATTTGCAAAAGTGCTTAAAAGAGACTTTAAAACCGAAGAAAATGAGTTAAAAGAAAGAATTGAAACATTTCTCGAAATACTTAGCATAGTTGAACCAAAAATAAAAATAAACGAAATCAAAGAAGACCCGGATGACAACAAAGTATTAGAAGTAGCTATAGAAGCAATGGTAGATTATATTGTAAGCGGAGATAAACACTTGCTAAAACTGCAAGAATTCAGGGGGATAAAAATAGTGAAAGCAAGAGAATTTCTGGAAATTATTGAAAAGGAAAGGCGATAATAGATGAAATTCAAAAGTGGGAAAATCATTGAAAAATTTAGCATGAAAAACAATGATGGAAAAAATGTAAATATTGTTCTCATGTTCCCAAGAGTTTCAATGGCGAAAGAAATGGTAAAATGGATAAATGAAATGAGAAGTGAAGCCCTGTGGATCGGAAACTGGAAAAAAGAAACAATTAAAACAGAAAAAAAATTTATTCAAAATAAAATTAAAGAAATGAGAAAAAGAAAAGGCTTCCACATAGCAGTGAAAGCCAATGGAAAAATTGTTGGTGGAGCAAGTATGGACACTACTAGACATCAAGCACGACAACATATTGGAGAATTTGGAATAGGATTACTCGAATCTTTTACAGGCATAGGGCTTGGCTACTTGCTCACAAAAAAAGCTCTTGATATTGCAAAAAAATATACTACCCTCACCATTATAGAATCATCATACAACTCTAACAATAAAGCAAGCGAAAAACTACACAAAAAAATAGGATTCAAAATCGCTGGAAGGATACCAAGAGGAATAAAAGGAAAAGACGGAAAATACGGTGACTACATAATATTATATAAAAAAATAAAATAAAGACTTTTAGATAAGACGGACTCACACTCTATTACTCATTCCGGGAGGCGGGATTTTTGAGTTGTTATAAGAGCTGCTGTTTGGAGTGTGCTGTTTATTAAGTGGGCAATTTTTGGGCAGTGGAATCAATAACCGCTTAGTTGGGCTTGCTATCAAAAAACCAATTAGGCAGCAAAAACGCTTAGTTGAGCGCTTTAATCAAGCGCATCGATTTTGCAAAAATAGGTTTAAATATCCCTGAATCGTTGTTTTACTAAATATACTTTTATAAATAAAAAAGATATATATTAATTAGGACAGGTAAATTGGTGAACTGATGGGTGTTTCTGGCAGGCTCTCCGGCGTTTACACTGCGCTGGAGGAAAAGTACTATGGCTTTCTTGATTTTCTGGATAAGAGAGGAGTGCCTGTCTACAAGTTTGCTGACTTTTTTGAGAACAGGGGCATTCCCAGCTTTCCACTGAGCATTGCATTAATTGTCATTCTCATTGCGGCAGTAATGGGCTTTTTTATAGTGGGAACAACAATCAGCCCAGAGCTCCAGCTGAATATTGCGGACCAGTTTGAGGACCCTGTGACTGAAGCACAGCTGGCAATAGAGGATTCACAAGGAAGATTGCTGAAGGAAGCAATAGTGAGCAATGGGGCTTCATTAAAGCTGGAGAATGTTCCAGTGGGAGCAAGGCTTTCCCTTGAATTCAAGAAGCAGGGCTACAGGACAGCAAGCTATGACTTGAGCGCAAATGCAAAAACACTTCCCCTGAACATTGTGCTTGAGAGAGACATAAGGCTGATTGATGCAATGGTGAAGCTTGTTGACTCTGAAACCAGTGACACCATAGGGAAAGCGGAAGTGACAATGATTTACAAGCAGCAGACAAAAGCAGGGGCAGTTGATAATTCCGGGGTTTTTCATTTTGCAGGGGTTCCGGAAAACGAGCAGGTGAGGATACAGGCAACAGCTGATGCTTACGAGGTAATAGACCAGCAGCTTTCCTTTACTGAAGGGGAAACAAAAAAAATAAATCTTGTTCCGAGAGTGGCGGGGCTTGCAGGGGAGAAAAGCAGGTTAATTGTAACGGTGAAAGATGGGGAAGGGAATATTGTCAAGGGGGCAAAAATCGTAATAAAGAACAGGCTGAACGATGACATTATTGCAGAGGGGCTTGCTGAAACAGGAGAGTTCATTGAAGAATTGCCGCTGGGAACAAGCATAAGGCTGACAGTTGAAAAGGATGGTTTCATAAGGTATGATTGTGCAATCCTTGAATCCTGCAGGACTCTGAGAAGCGAGGAAGAGCAGTGGGTTGTTGCATTATCAACTGGCGGCACAAGCCTTACAGTGAAAGTGCTTGACGAACAGCAGAACACCCTTGACTCGGCAAGCGTTGGATTGTACACCCTTGACAGCAAGGCAATTGCATCAAGCACAACAGGGATTCAGGGAACAGCGGAATTCTTCAACCTTGACCCCTCAAGCGAAATTTATGTTACTGCCTACCTCCAAGGCTATTTGCCTGCAAGAAAAAAAGCCAATATTGCGCAATCACAGTCAGTGGAAATAGTGCTTGAGACAGCAAACTTTTCCAATTCCGCAGAGCTTGCGGTTTACGTTGTGAGTGCTGCCGGCGCAATAGCAAACAATGTGCCGCTTGGATTCCTTGAAAGAACAGGGGAACAGTTCCTGCCATTGGGAATCCCTCTCATAAGGACTGATGTTGCGGGGTTTGCGAGCGCAAGGGCAAGGGTGGGGAGCAATGTTTTGGTGAAAGCGGAAACAGAAACCGAGGCAGGGCAGGGAGAAACAACAATACTGGGGAACATCCTGAACGAAATCAGGATACAATTGCATGAAAAAACAAGGCTGATAGAGCTTGAGCTGCTTGACGCACAAGGAAAACCATTCAGGGGAAACGTGAAAATAACAACAGAAGATGGAGTGCTGCTTGCTGACGAGAACGTTGAAAACGGCAAACTGTTTTTTGACGCAAGGGGCTATGAGTATGCGAATGTTGAGCTGGCTGATTCAAACGGCAACAGGCACCTGGAGAAAGTGAGGTTAAAGGACAAGGAAAAAATAACAATAAAATTTGGAGCAGTGCAGGAACAGGGCCTTTCTCCACTGATAAAATTTTTGCGCATTGTTGACGAGAAAGGAAAAGAGGTTGATGGCATTACTCCAGACAAGCAGTTCTGGCTGGAGTTTGAAGCAAGCTTTGCAGCAGGCATTCCAAAAGGAGGCATTCATGCGAGAGTGGGGAATGATGCTGTCAAGTTTGCCGATTCAGAGGAAATTGGGATTGTGGGTTATGATGCTGGGGGTGCAAGCGCTTTTTTCGGGAGAAGCTACCAGCCAGTTCCTTCCCCGGGAAGCGAGGCAGCTGACAGGCAGAATGATGGGAAAGCAGGGGAGCACAGCAAGTTCATTGAGCTGTATTTTGAAAATCCGCCTGAAAGCCAGGCAGTAAGAATAAAAATAAAGGCAAGAAGGACAATTCAAAGGGATTCAATTGAACTGCATTACAGGGCATGGGCTGAAGTAAATTCAGAATTCCACAGGGCCCCGAAAGACACGCTGCTTGGAACAAAGGCATTCACGGAAAAGCGC
>CAYJWT010000005.1:0-17539 GCA_964373935.1 uncultured archaeon
CGGGGCTGCATTGCTTTTGTCAAGCTGTACCACTATATTTCCCTGTTCCCCATCCCTGATGAACAGCTCTTTTGTTTTCAATGAAGCCCATTCTGCCCCCTCTATCCTCAGCTGGAGGTTGTCATCAAGCAGCCCGGTGTTTTTCAGTGCAATGGATGCTGTGGATTGTGAGTCATTGCATGCTGCAATTTCCTGCGCAGATGCTGGGATTTCAACTTTCTGGCTGTCTGCTATCGTGAGTGAAAGCTCTTTCTTTGTGAAAAAGCTTGTTCCGGCAAGGAACGCCTGCAAACTGAAATCATGCGTTCTTGTCTCAGCGCTGCATGCCGGCGCTATTGCAAGCTGCAATTCCCTTTTCACTCCCTTTTCAAGGAGGAATTTTTTTGCCGAAAAGCTTGCCCATTCAGAAGGAATCCCTTCAACCTTAAGTTCAACCAGTTCATCGCTTTTCCCAGTGTTCTGGACGCTGACGGAAAATTCTGACCGCTTGCACTGTGTTGTTTGTGCAGTTGTTTTGTTTGTTTCCAGCTGGATTGTCCTTATGGGAACAACATTCAGATTGACTATTTTTGTGAGCTTTTCTTCCCCTGTTATTTCAACTGTTACAGGATAGGCGCCTGGCTCAACATAGCAGTCCTGTGGCTTGAGAAATGCAAAAAGCTCTTTTGATTCATTGGAGGCAAGGGTTATTGTGAATGGCTGTTCAAAAACCCATTTTCCCTCAAGGTTTATCCATTCTTTATTGTTGCCAACTGATTTTACAGTGTATGACTGCTGTGAACTTGTGTTGTTTCTCAGAACATAGCTTTCTTCTGCCGGCACAAAGCAGTCTGCAGTAGGGGAAAAATTTCCCGAAAACTCCGCTGCCCTTGCGCCAAGGGCAAGAACAACAAGCATTATTCCCAAAACTATTTTTCTATAATCCATTTTTTTGCCTCCTTTGCAGCCAAATTTCCCGGGTTGGCCTGTTTGTTCCGGCAATCAACCCAATGAATATCAGCAAGATTATTAAAACCGCTATGGCTAATATAAAAAGCCATGCCAGCTGGGAAAGATTAATTCCAGTGCCAGTGAATACAGCAAGCCCAGTTGCGCTGCCTGTTCCAGTGCTGGATTGTGTTGCTGTAATCCCTGCCTGGGGTGAAACAACAAATTCAATTGTTTTTCTTTCGTTGATTCCTTCCCCCGCGAGTTCAAGCATGCCCGTATAATTGCCTGTTCCTGCCTGTTTTGTTTCAGCTTTCAGGGAAATTCTCCTTGTTTCGCCTGCAAGCAGCTCTATCCCCTGGGACTGTTGCACAATTATGCCAGTGGGCAGTGCTGAAATGCCCAGTGCCATTCCAGAAACCCTGTTCCCTGTTTCATTCCTTATTTCCACAACAATTGTTTTCTCCTCGTTTGGCAGCATTCTGACCTGTAAAGGGTAAACCAAAATTGTTGCTTTGCCTGCCACCACTTTTTTCTGCTTTACCTCAATTTTGAGCTGCCTTGCAAATGCCTGTGTTCCTGTTGTTATCAAAATGTTTATGTCATAGTTTCCCGGGGCTGCGAGCTCTGTTGCTGAAACGCTTGCATATATTTCCCTCTGGGTGTTTTTGGGAAGAGTGAAGAAATCTTGGCTTAATGCAATTATTATTTGCCTGCCATTTGTTTCTGCAATGACATCATATTCTTCTTCAAAGTCCCCGAAATTGCTTACAAGCACAGTGAAAACCGCGTTGCTTCCCTGTTCCACGGCAAGGTTGTTGTTGAGCAGTTCAACAGAACTCAGGATTGCTTCCCTTACTCTTATGCAAACGCTTTTTTCAGTGCTGTGATTGTTGTTCCAGGCGACAAGTGAAATGTTGTAATCCCTTGCCTCTGTTCTCGCAAGCGCATTCACATCAAACCCTGCCTGCCTTGACTGCAGTGGTTCAAGTGCAGCAAATGCCTGCCGCACATTCAATGGGAGTGCTCCTGCAACAGCAATATTGATTTCATTCACTGAATTCAGCCGGTTTTCTATTGTGTAATTGACTGTTGTGCCGTGGTTTTTGTCAAGTTCAACACACCCTGTGGACTGCAGGTTTATGGTAAAGCTCGGGTGGGCTGGGGGGCAGTCAACAACCCGCACTATTATGTCTTCCTTGACTATTTCAGTGTCTGTTGTGGCAAACACTGACACCCTGTATTCTCCTGTGCCTGTGTTCTGGCTGCTGAATATTTTCACTATAACATTCCTTGTTTCAAACGCATCAACCCCTATTGTTTTTGGCTCAATGCCTGGGAGCAGGATTTCGTTGCTTGCCTGCAATTGCACTCTCTTGAATTTTCCCGAATTGTTTTTTATTTGCAATGAAATTTCCCTGAATCCTGTCCTGCAGACGCTCTGGTTGAACTGCACTATTTCTATTTCTGAAAAGTTTGAAACCCTGAGGGGGAATGTTTTGCTGAAGGAATTGCCGTCAAAAGACGCGGTTATTGTTATGGGGTAAATGCCTGATGCCGCGTTCAGGCTTGTAAGTGTTATCGTTTTCTGTGTTTCCTCGTTCGGATTAAGGCATCCTGCATTGCTTGCAATGCTGCCTTCCACAAAATTGCTGCCAGTGTTCACTGCAAGGATGAAGCATTTCTGGGTTGAAGCATTGTTCTTCACTCCAATCTGCAGCCCCACGCTATCGTTGTTTGTTATTGCTGCTTCCTGGAAGCCAAGCGCTATCACTATGTCTGACTTTTTCACTGCAATATCAAAGCTTGTTGTGCCCTCTTTTGCTGAGGGGCCTCTTGCCCTGACTGTTATCCTGCTGCTCCCTGTTTTCTTTGGGCTTGTGCAGCTGACAAACCTGTCCAGTTCAATGAAGCAGTCAATTACATTGGTGTCTGACTCGTGCAATATTGCAAAATTAAGGTCTTGTGGGGAAGCAGCTTCCTCAAAAACAAACTGGAACAGGTCAACAAGCCGGATTGCGCTCTGGCTTATGTCAATTGTCTGCACGGGAATGGGGAAAAACTGCGGGGGGGCTTTGTCTATTAGCACGAATTTTCTCGGAATAGTGAGAGTGTTCCCTGCATTGTCCGTTGCGCTGATATCAAGCGAATGGTTTCCATCTGAAAAAAAGAATGCATTCAGGTCCTCAAAATCCTCTTCCGGGTCATCAAAGATTTCCGTTATGCCGTCTTTTGTTATCCTCACTTCCCTGACTCCTGAAACACCATCAAACGCCTCTATGCGCACGTTCACGCTTGTTTCCCTCCAGGCGTTTTCCACGAGATTGCTCACAGTTATTTCAGGAAGTGTTTTGTCCACGAGCACAAACTGTCTCGGGTGCACAATAATGTTTCCCGCCTTGTCAACTGCATTAATGTCAAGCGAGTGGTTGCCGTCTGCTGAAAAAAAAGCATTCAGGTCGGAAAACCCTGCAGTGAATTTTTGCGGCACATTGTCTTTTATTATCCAGACTTCTTTTACTCCGCTTTTTGTGTCCTGCACGCTTATTTTTACATTAACATCAGCGTTTTTCCATATGTTGTCTTGGACGTTTTCCGTAACAACAGGCTTGGTTTTGTCAGTTGCAACAAACAGCATGAGAGAGGAATTGTTGTCTGCATTGTCCTGAGCAATTATGGAAATGGAGTGATTTGCGTCATTTGTGTTTGCATCAAAAAACACGTTCATGTCATTAAAGCCGGCAGTAAAAGTTCCTCTCTTTGCCCCATCCACTATTACTGTGACTGCTTTTACTCCTGATCCGGAATCACTCACCCCGAATTTCACGTGGTTTGCATCCAAAACATTTGTCCAGCCGCTTGTCAGGAAAGAAATATTTATTGCCGGGGCTGTGTTGTCTACCAAAAAGCTGTTTTCGCTTGCGTCAAAATCTGTAAGCAGGTTATTATTTGAATTGAGTGTTGCGGTAATAAAATAGTCTCCGTCCAAAACAAGCGTGGGGTGAATATTAAAGTCTAAATTGCATTTAGTCACATCAAAAAAGTTGTTATCACTGCATACGGCTTCATTTAGGTTTAATAATTGTACAATAAAGTTTCCAGTAGCGGGGGTTGGGGTTGGAGAGTATTTTAAACTAACAGTTAAATCCCCCCCGTCTTCATCCATAACATTAAAATCAATGGTTATGTTTCCATCTTTGTTATAACCAAAAACTGGCAGCTGCTGGTTGTCTGGGAAAGAATCAATAGCCACAATATTAATGTCCGGCTGGGCTGCAAACGCGCTGCTGGACAATACATAAGAGAATAATATTATTGCGAGCGCTTTTTTGTGCATCATGTCAATTTATCCTTTTTGTGAACCTTGCAATGAATGCAATCAGGAGTATTGCCGCAATTATTGCGAGAAGAATGTTCAGGGCGTTTTCTGGTGCAAGGATATTTGGCAAAGCGAAAAATCCTGTTGGCGTTTCCTGTTTTCCTGTTCCTGTGAACTCAACATTTACTTGCCTTGTTTTTGTTTCATCCCCGAGCTTTACTGTCAGTGCTGTTGAGTAAACAGCCCCGTTCAGTTCAGGGGTTGGTTCGAGAATGATTTCAATTGTTGCAGAGCTGTTTGCCCTTATTGTTGAGGGCACATTAAAAAGGCGGTGTTTTGCCGGGCTGGAGTATGATACTGAAAGGCCTTTTTCTTCCGCTGAAGTGTTTTCGATTGTTGCAAAAAACCTTGTTTCCTCAGTCCCCCCCGTGACATTGCTTGGTATGCTCACGCTCAGCGCGCTTGCTATAAGCGAGAAAAACAGCACCGTGGCTGCAAATACAGCTATTTGCTTTTTCACCCCATCCCCCATTAACTAAATAACATTAATATTTGGGCTTGGATTTATTTTAAACCTTTCGTTTTAACCGTAAAAAGTGAAGATTTATATTGGGCGAGTGTGTTTTGTTTTTCATGGGGCTAAGGCGTTTAATCAGGGGAAGGATAATAAAAGCAAAAATCAGGGCGAGAAAAAAGCTTGCAATGAAGCATGTTGATGAAACAAAACAGAAAATCCTAAGCACTCCAACCCTCAAATTTGATCCTATTTTAGGAAGCCACTTTGGGAAGGAGGTGTATGTTGAGAACTTGCTTGAAAAGATGAGGGGGTGAGCTTGAATGTATTCGTGGCCTGAGAGGGCAACTGGCCAAAGCAAAAAGAAAAAATCTTTCTGTGGATGAGGCAAAAATTCGGGACAGAATAAAACGTGCAATTGGCAGGAGGTCTGCTCTCGCGCAAAAGCTCAGGGAAATCAGGAAAAAATAATTATTTTGTTGTTGTACCAATATCCTTTTTTAAAGGTTTTCCTGTTAATTGCTGTAAAGAAAGAATGGTGGTTTGGTGAGGAATGGCAGGTTTTTTTTCACTTCCGAATCAATGACTGAGGGGCATCCCGACAAAATCTGCGACCAGGTTTCTGATGCAATCCTTGATGCAATAATCAAGGACGATCCTGTTGCAAGAGTTGCCTGCGAAACAATGGCGGGAATGGGCTTCATTATTGTGACTGGGGAAATCACAACAAAAACGTATGTGGATGTGCAGAGCACTGCAAGGACTGTTCTGAAGGAAGCAGGGTATGACAAGCCGGAGTATGGCTTTGACTATCATACTGTTGCTGTTCTCACAAGCATTCACGAACAGTCCCCTGACATAGCAATGGGCGTGAATGCACAGGGAACCAAGGGCGTTGGAGCGGGAGACCAGGGAATGATGTCTGGCTATGCCTGCACTGAAACCCCTGAGCTAATGCCTGCACCCATAATGCTTGCGCACAAGCTTGCAATGCGCCTTGCGGAAGTGAGGAAGAAAAAAATTCTCTCATACCTGAGGCCTGATGGCAAAACCCAGGTAACGCTGGAGTATGATGGCAATATGCCTGAGAGGGCTGAAGCAATTGTTGTTGCTGCACAGCACGATCCAGACGTTGAGCTTGAACAGCTGAGGGCAGACATCAGGGCGCAAGTGATTGTTCCAGTGTGCGGCAAGCTCCTTGACAATGACACAAAAGTTTTCATTAACAACACCGGCAGGTTTGTGCAGGGGGGGCCTGTTGCTGATGCCGGGTGCACTGGAAGGAAAATAATTGCTGACACTTATGGCGGCGTTGGAAACCACGGTGGCGGGGCATTTTGCCTTGCTGGTGATTCTCTTGTCAATACAGAAAAAGGTTTGCTCAGGATTGATGAATGCCAGGGAATAGGCGCAAGAGGGCTTCTTGTTAAAACAGATGTGCACCCAATGCCAGCTGGTGCATGGTATGACAATGGATTGAAGCAGACAGAAATTGTTCAAACAGAAGATGGCTATAGCCTTGAAGGGACCCTTAACCACAATATTCGCATAATCGATTCTGGCGGCAATTATTCCTGGAACCCAATTGAAAAACTTGAGAAAGGGGATTGGGTTTCCATCCAGGCAAAAAACCGGTTGTTTGGGAATGATGAGATTTCGGAATTCAGATATCAATACAAGCAAGGAACAAGGTTGAAAAGAGTAAAGAAATATTCATTGCCCACAAAACTGACAGAAGAGTATGCATATTTGCTGGGTTTAATGGTTGGAGATGGTGATTGCACTGATGAGGAATGCATTAAGATATGCATTTGCGAAGAAGAAATGAAGCAAATAGTCCCGGAGTTGTTTGAAAAAATAGTTGGAGAAAAGGGAAGGGTTTACGGTCATTGGGCATACCTGGGCGGAGTGGAGCTTAGGGCATACTTAAAGCACATTGGCCTTGGGTATGCAAAGTCTTTTGAAAAAATAGTTCCAAAAATGATTTTTAATGCGTCAAAAAACAATTGTGCAGCGTTTTTGCGCGGCCTATTTGATACAGACGGTTGTGTAAGAATTGACGGCAGGAACAAGAATACTATAAGAGTTCATTTTGCCACTACAAGCAAAAAACTGGCTGAACAAGTGCAATTGCTGCTGTTAAATTTTGGAATAATTTCATCCATTGCAACAGTTAAAGTTGACCACAGAAATGCATTTATTCGTGGAAGAAAAATTAATTCCAAGCACGCCAGGTATGATTTAACAATTAAAGGGAGTTCCAGCGTTAAGCTTTTTTCAGAATGTATTGGGTTCAATCTTTCAAGAAAAAAACAATTGTTGAGTAAGCAATTTTCCAGCAAGAGAGACCTGCGGATTGTTCCAAACCAAAAAGAGAGAATAATTCGATTATTCAAAAAACTTCCACTTGTGGAACAGCGCAAAGACAGGTGTAAGATTGGTCGCTTTACGAGGGCAAGCAGAGGGAAAGCAACAAAACAACTTACCTATGAAAAATTAAAAGAATTCATTGGCGCTTATGAACAATTTTTGAAAAGTGACCCAGACTTTATCCAGTTGCAGGAACTATATTTCATGGACCATTACTATTCTAGGGTTAAGTCAAAAATTCCTTCGTTTGCACATACCTATGATCTGAACATCCCTTTTTCCCACACTTTTACTGCCAATGGAATAGTTTGCCACAATTCCGGAAAAGACCCCACAAAGGTTGACAGGAGTGGAGCATACACCGCCCGTTATATTGCAAAAAACATCGTGAAAGCAGGGCTTGCTGCAAGGTGCGAGGTGCAGCTCTCATATGTTATTGGGGGAAGGCAGCCAACCTCATTGTTCATTGACACCCACAACACCAACAGGATTCCAGCAAGCAAAATTCACGAGCTTGCACTGAAGCATTTTGACCTTTCTCCTGGCGGAATGATAGAGCAGCTTGATTTAAGGAAACCAATTTTCAGGAAAACAAGCTGCTATGGGCATTTTGGGAGAGAATTGCCTGAATTCACCTGGGAGAAAACAGACAAGGCAGAGCTCCTGCAGAAAGAGGCAGGGCTAAAAGCGATTGCCAAGTAAAAAGTGAAAGAAAAATGCCGAAACCAAGAAAACCATTTTTCAAGCCATTTACAGAATTTGAAAAACAAAGGCTAAAATTAAAGCGTGCGAAAAAACGCGGAAGAAAGATTGCGAAGGTCAGAAAACAATTAAAAAAAGGGCTGTAACGCAATTTTTTATTCCTTTTTCCCCCTTTTTATTTTCAGATATGCTCGAGGATTTTATTGTGGCAAACGGCCTTAAGGCAAAAATTGTTCCAAGGAATTCCGGGAACCTGGTTAAATGCAGGCTTTTTCTTGCAGGGAACAGGCCTTTTCTCGTGATTTTTCCGGCCTCCAAAAAGCTGGATTTTGAAAAAATAAGAAAAGAGCTGCTTTCAGAAATTGAAGTGCCGGAAGACAATCAGGTTTTTGAGATGACAGGATACAAAATGCCTTTCCTTCCCCCTGTTTCAATCTATGTTGAAAGGGTGTTGGTTGACAAGGGCGTTTTCGGGGCGGGAATGCTGCACTGCCACGTTTCTGAGACAGAGTCCCTGGAAATAAGCGCTGATGAAATAGCTGAGAACAGTGAAGGGGTGTGCATTGGCCATTATTCTGGCTGATAGAATGGTTTAAAAACTCCTGAAATAATTATTTTTTATATGCGTTTTGACTTGCACCTGCATTCCCATTTTTCAAGCGATGCAATAAACAACCCAAAAAATATTGTGAATGCCTTTCGCAAAAAGAAAATGGGCTTTGCCATAACAGACCACAACAATGCCGATGCCTGGCCGGCAATAAAAAAATATGCAAAGCATTACAAGGTTGAGCGTGTTTTTGGGGAAGAAATAATGGTTTTTGATTCAGGGAAATACATTGGGGAATTCCTGGGGCTGTTCATGAACGCTCCTGTAAAGCCGGGCCAGTACGGGGAAGTGCTTGATGCACTTCACAAGCAGGGTGCAATAATTTCCGTTGCACACCCTTTTGACATTTTCAGGAACCCGGTTCTGATAAAGCCGATGTTCAGGGACAAGCACAGGGCAAAATACATCCTGAAAAGGATTCATGCGGTTGAAGGCCACAACAGCAGGATACATTTCCAGCAATTCAACAGGAAAGCAGCTGTTTTTGCTGAGGAAAACTCGCTTGCTGTCACTGGTGGCAGCGACGGGCATTTTCCTCAATAGCTGGGAAAGGGCTATACAACAATAGAGGGCAGCACTGCAGAGGAACTCTATCAGGCAATAAAAAAAAGGGAAACATCCTGTTCCGGCACTTCCTCAAGCCCTTTTGTGCATGTCCTTACCCAGATTGCAAAAAGGACAAGAATGATTGGGGATTACTGATGATTGGGAATTATCTCAGAAAAACACTGCGGCCCGCTGCTTTTTCAGCATTGAATATTTTTTCTTTCTCAGGCCTCAGCCCAAAAACAGTTTCCCTGCTCCAGCTTGTTTTTGCATTTGGCGTTTTTTTATCTGTGGTTTCTGCCAGGCTTGTTCCGGCAATTTTTTTCCTTTCGGTTTTTGGAATAGCAACAATTACAACCCCCTTGTTTTTCCGCAGGGTAAGATTCAAGAACAGGGAATGGGCCTACCTCAACTCCATAATTCTGCACTTTTCCGAGGCACTCATTCTCCTTGGCTTTTCGCTTTTTTACCCAGTTGCCTCTTTTCTTGCAATCGCTTTTTCTGCAATAAGCGAGTATGCGAAAGCGCGGCTTTCCCTTGTTTTGCCGAATTCTGGGAAAGCATGGCCTGAAATCGGGAACAGGCCTGACAGGCTTGGCTTGCTGTCAGCAGGCCTTGTTTTTGCGTTTTTTGCCCCCGAAATTTTTGGGTTCAAGACAATAGAGATTGCCCTTTTCCTTGTTGCACTTGCTGCATTGGCGTGCTTTACAGAAAGGTTCAGGTTTGCAATAGCCAAGATTTCTGTTGCGGAAAGAAAAAAAGCAGGGAAATAGCATGCTTTACAGTTTCAGGAAAGCCATGAGAAAAATACTGTTTTTTATTGCAGGCAAAATAAATTTTTCTTTCATTTCCCCGAACATTCTCACTCTCCTTTCAATCCCTTTTGCTTTGGTTGCGGCATATTATATTTTCTTGGAAAATTTTTCTTTTGCGGTTGTTTTCATGGTGGTTGCTTTTTTCATTGATGCCCTTGATGGTCCTTTGGCTGAAATCAGAAAACAAAAAACATTGTTTGGAAATTATCTGGATGCAATGGTTGACAGGGCTGTTGAGGCAATAATTTTTTTCGGCTTTGCCTTCCAGTACCCTTTTGCCTCTGCCTTTGCTTTTGCCACAGCATTTTTTGCGAGCCATTCAAAGGCAATGCTTGGGCTGTTTGCTGAAACAGACAACAGGGACTGGCCAAGCATGGGGGACAGGCCTGACAGGGTTGCAGTGCTTTTTTTTGGAATGATTTTGTCTGTCTTCATGCCTGTATTCAACTCTTACTCCACAATGGAAATTGTGCTTTTCCTGCTTGCCCTGCTTGGCCTTGCAGGATTCATTCAGAGAATTCTTTTTGCGAAAAAATACTTGGAGCGTGGCAAAGATGATTCCTTTCAATGAATTCGGAAAGATTGAGCTTAAGGCCGCAAAAATAATTTCTGTCGAGTACATTCCCGGAAAGGACAGGCTGTACAAGATAATAATTGATTTGGGGAATGAAAAGAGGCAGATTGTTTCTGGGCTGAAAGGGCATTACCAAAAAGAAGAGCTGCTGGGGAAAACAATCGTGGTTGTAAGCAACCTTGAGCACGCAAAAATCGCAGGAATTGAAAGCCAGGCAATGCTCCTTGCTGCAAAAAACATTGGGGGAAAGTACAGGGTCATTGAAACAGATGAAAGCGTTCCTGCTGGCGCCATAGTTGAATGATGTTGTCAGGCAATAAGCCCTGCTATGTATGAGAATGCAATTATTGTTCCTGCCATTGACCCAAGGTTTGCAAGTGCAACAACAAGCAGTATTCTTGTCACTGCATTGTGGGAGAGCCCTGAATAACTTTTGATGCCTTGAAGGTTTTCAAAATCCCTGACTTTTGGTGCCCTGATTCTTGCCTCAACATATCCTGCTATCCAGCCTACCGCAATTGCAGGGTGCAGTGCGGCAAATGGCGCCCCAGCCAGCGCGGCAAGAGCGCTCAGGGGATGCCCTCTTGCTATAAGCACTCCTGCTGCTGAAAGCAATCCTGTTATCAGAAACCATGCGATTATGATGTTGATGGATGCTGCTGTTCCCTTGTTTGTGAATGCAAGGAAAATAAGCAGTACGAAAACAGCGGGAATGGCGAATTTTATTATTGCGGAGTAATTTCTTTTTTTTGGGACTGCAAGCAATTCTGTAGTATCCTGTTTTTTTTGAAGGTGTTTTTTTATTCCCTCCACATGCCCTATCCCCACAATAGCAACAACCTTTTTTCCCGGCATTTCCAGTATCCTGTTTGCTATGAAAACATCCCTTTCATCCACAAGAACTTTTTTTGCCTTGGGCAGTTCCCTTGCAAGCTCCTGCATCAATGCATTAAGGTAATCCTTCTTTTTCAGTTCCTCTATTTTTTTCTCGTCAATCTTTTCCTCGGCCGCAAAAAGAGAGAAAAAAACAGTGAAAACTATTTTTGCCTTTTCAACCAGCCCCATCATTGACAATGCCCGCTTCATGGTTATGCCAATGTCCCTGTCAAGCAGGGCAACGGGAATTTTTTTTTCTTCGGCGATTTTTGTTGCCTCAAGCATTTCCATGCCCGGCATTGCCCCTATTTTTTCCCCCGTTCTTCGCTGGAAATTGCTGAGGAGTATGTTTGCAAGGAACAGGTATGCCTTTCCGTCATTGACGATTTTTATGATGTCTGTTTCCTTCCATTTTTTTTGGTCTGAAAGGCTGCTGTAGCGCTGCTCATCCAGCTCCACTCCTATTGCATCAGGGCTTTCCTTTTCAATTGTTTTTTTTACAAGCTCTGCGCTTTTCCTGCTTATGTGGGCTGTTCCAACTAAAACAATTTCCTTTCCATGCGAGAAAATTTTCTGTGTTTCCATTTTTTCCATTAAAAATCTGGCTGGAAAAAAATAAATACTTGTTTGCTGGAGCATCCAGCGCTTTTTCCCATAAAAAAGGCAAAATAAGTTATTTATATACCATTAAACATACTCTAAACAATGAAGCCCGGGTTGGTCTTAGCTGTCATTGCGGCCTTGTTGCTTTTCAGCATTGCCGTAAACCTTCACCTGAGGAAAGACCCTTTTTTGCCAAATCATGCAGACGAATGGGATTTGCTCACATATGTAAGGGAAATGCAGGCACAGCAGAAAACTGTTTTTTACGATCCCACAACCTCCGGGCCTCTTCCCGAAGGGCCGCAGTACTATCTTGAAGTAAATTACCACTTGTTCGTGCTTTCCCTCCTTAATCTTTCTGGAATAGACGTGCTGCTTCTTCCTTTTGCGATGTCTGTCCTTTTTTCTTTCCTTCTTGCCCTTTCCACCTTTGTGCTTGTCAGGGAATTCACAAAAAACTCCCTTGCCGCATTCATTTCCGGGGTTTTTGTTTTTGGGCTGAAGAACAATGTCGCACTGCTTGGCTATAGTTTCATGGCTCCAATGGCTTTCGGCATGGCAATGGTGCCACTGATTATTTACACTTTCATTAAGGGGCTTTATTCCACCAGGCATTTTCTTATTTTCTCCATAATCACACTCAACACTTTTTTCAGCCATCCTGTTTATGCAGTGCTAATTGTGCCAGCGGCATTGCTTTTTTTCCTCTTGAGGCCAAAAGTGCTTTTCAAAAACTTTCCCAAGGTTATTGGAATTGCCGGGATTATTTTAGCAGCTGGCCTGATTTCTGTAAGGCACCTTCTTGAAGGGAGTTTTTCACAGGCTGTTCTAGGGCTTTTTGTTTTCCCGCAAGACATTTACATTGGCTCTTATCCCCTGCTCGGCTTCCTTCACCCAGAGGAATTTTTCCTAATGGCCTGCGGAATCGGGTTTCTTTTGCTTTTCAGCTTTCCTTTTGAAGGCAGGATTAAAAATTTTGCAGGCAGGCTTTCCGGCTGGATGAAAATAAATTTTCCCATGAACTTCAATTTCGCGCTTTTCGCTTTTGCGTTTGCGGTTGTCTGGATTTTCGTGAGGCTTTACTCTGACATAAACAAGATTTGCCTTTTTGGGCCATGCAGGCGCACTGCGACAGGGTTTGTCATAGTTCTCCTGCTTCTTGCAGGGATTGGGCTTTTTTTCTTTTTCAAGCTAATTGTGGAAAAGATTTTTTCGGCAAAAGGAATGGCAGGAACAG
Organism: uncultured archaeon; assembly: GCA_964373935.1. GTDB lineage: Archaea > Iainarchaeota > Iainarchaeia > Iainarchaeales > CAYJWT01 > CAYJWT01. The sequence continues at coordinate 13,094 of CAYJWT010000005.1, forward strand.
GGCTGGTAATTATTGCAGCACTTGCGCTTTCCGGCCTGCTTTTCCAGTATGTAATGTATTCCGGTTTGCAGTACAAGGCAGACATGTATAATGTTGTTGACAAAACACAATTGCCTGACCTTGAATGGATGAAAGGGCTGCCTTATAACAGCAATATTTTTTCCCCAGAGCTAATTCCAAAAGCAGTTGCCCTTATTTCGGAAAAAAAAATTCCGGGGGTGCTGAGAGCAAGGCTTGGCAACATTAAGCTTCCAGCAGAAGCCTTTGCTATTTCATTCAATCCTTTTTCTTCTGCAAAAAACCCTGCACAGGAAATTGGCTATTTTCTCAGGCAAAACTGCGACAGGCAGAAGCAAATAATAAAAAAATATGGAATTACCCACGCTTACTGGGCTGAGGACAGAGAATGCCTTGCCGCAGACAGGATTTTTGACGGGGGGGTGTGGCATGTTTCAGAATTCAACAGGTAAGTTCCTTTCCAGCCGCTGGAGCAAACTCAATGCCATTGTTTTCCTGTCCCTTGTTGTTTCACTGCTTGCAATACAATTCTCAAATCCTGCAGGTTTTCCCGGAATTGCCATTGCAAGAAACATTTTGGGCGCATATGCACTGCTTTTCCCGGTCGGCTGGATGGCAATGGCTTTGCTTTTCCCTCTGCCGAAAAAAATTTCTTTGTTAGCAAGAATCCTGCTTTCCATTTCGCTTTCAATAGCCATTAACAATATTGCTTTGCTCGCAATCGCATACGTTTTTCCCCTGCCATTTTCGGTTTCCCTTAACGTTTGGGTATTGCTTTTTTTTGGCACTGTCTTTTTTGCCGCATGGGCTTTCAATGAATGGAGAAAAAAAAATGGACAAGGATGAAAAAATAGCGCTGCTTTCAGCAATTTTCCTTTGCCTTATAGCACTGGGCATGATAGCGGTTTTTTTTGCCCAGGAAACGCTGCCAACCGGCTACACTCACATTTATCTTGCCCCCGGCTCTTACGATAGTTCAATTGACCACGGCCTAATAATTTTCACTTTTGTGCTGGAAAACATGGAAGAAACAGGGGCTGCCTATGAGATCGAGTATTTTTTTGGGAGCCAGCGCCTGTCAACAGAAACGGTTGTGGTCCAGCCCGGGCAAAAGGCAGAATTCGAAAGGGCATTGTCTGTCCAGCTTCAAAACCCCATTCTCCCAGTAAAGTTCTCAATTCGTGCCAGAAACAGCTTTGGCAAAACCTATTCATTGTGGTTTTGGATAAGAAAAACAGACTACAGCTAACACTAATATTAATAAATAAGTAAATGGTTGATAAATACTGAATTGTTTATATTGTGGTAAGTGCCAAACATGTTTTTTCAAAAAAAACCCGTTTTTGCATTGGTGATTTCTTTTGCACTAGTTTTATTTTTCGGGTTGGTGTACCCAGAACCATTAAGTCCTACTGGTTACTGCTGGACTCCCGGTCAATGCCCGCCCATGGAGTGTGAGTTATGCACTGGAGCAGGGGGCACTTGCTATACTGAACCAACTTGCGGTGGGCAGTCAGGAGGTGGGGGTCCTGTTTGCGGGGATAGCGTGTGCCAAGCGGCAGAGTCCTGTTCAACCTGCCCCCAGGACTGTGGCCAGTGTGCTGGAGGTGGGGGCGCTGGTGGCGGAGGTGCTGGCGGCGGAGGAGGAGGCGGTGGTGGTGTTGTTGGTGGAAATGGAACAGGCATAGTTTCTGTTCCAAAATCCTGCAACAACAATTTCATTTGTGAAACAAATGAGACCACATTAAGCTGCCCAAAGGACTGCGAAGAGTTGGCAAAGATTGATGGCGAAATAAGGCAGTGTGTTGTTACTTCAAGAGGCACTTTTGTGGGAAACAATGTTGGGCTTTTGGGAATCCCAATAAACAGCAAAACCTGCAGTATTGGTACACAGGCAGGGATTGTTGATTACTGTGTGTGCGTGCACCAGGACCCCTATTTCGGAAAATGCTACAGGTATGCCTATCAAAAAAGTGGAAAATCCTGCAGGCTAGGCGACCAGCCAATAAGAAGCTGGGGCGAATGCAATGGCTCATCCTACAACCCTCCTTGCCCTGCCCCGGTTGGCTGGACTGAATGCCCTTCCCCACTGAAAAGCCTTCTTGTCCTGAAAAAGAATTACCCTTCAGCATGCAAAATAGAAACCCCTGCATGCCTTCCAGATCCCAAGTCCAATCCCCCCTTCACGCCAGAACAAGTACAATCCTGCGAGGCGCTGGGCTGCAAAATCGGCAGGGTAAAAACGTCAAATCCAGTTGTGTGCAGCGAAAACTTTTTCTGTGTTTGTGATATCCCAAAATGGTACTGCGACCAGAGCGCAAACTGCCTTAATGCAGTTAATGACCCCGAAGCAAAAAAAATGTTGGTAATTGATGGAAAAATAACGCTTAACCGCCCTGATGCCAAATATCTCAAGAGCGAGGAAATGTCTTACACTATTTCCGGCACCTACAAAAGGCCTCTTGTCCAGGCGCCCATGCAGATTGAAACAGAGATTGATGGAGCGGGAAAATACCTTACAACAATCACTGACTGCGGATGCTGCACTGACTATATTTTAGGCAGGCAGTCATCACAGACAGCATCATTCAGGATTGATTCAATCAAGCCGCCTGTTAAGCAAGGGCCTGGAGGAGTAAGCCTGCAACCAGAAACAGCTTTGCCTGCCATAGCAGTTTTTGAAAATGCTTTCCAGCTGCTCGCCTCACTGATTGGAGGCATACAGAAATGAAAAAGTATTTATTAGCAATAATGGTTTTTGTTTCACTTGCTTTTATTTCCGGAAGCGTTTTTGCCCTTGCTCTGCTCCAGCCTCCAGTTTGCGGGGATGGGTTATGCCAGAAATGCCCTTTTGGTTCATTTTGCGATTTGCCTGATGAAACAAACCAGTCCTGCCCAAGGGACTGCACGGTTTCCTGCCCTGAACCAAGCTGTTCTGGGGATGCTGACTGCAAAAACAAGCTGGGTGCGAACAGCATTTGTGTTTTCCAAAATCCACCATTCACAACAAGCAATCCTCTTGTCTGCGGAAAATGTGTCCAGCCGCCAACGTGCACCAGCCGGTGCTTTCCCGACCAGCCGCCTGCCTGCACTAACAATGGCAGTTCTGTGAAAACGTGCGTCATGGGTTCTGGCGGCTGCTATGTTGAACAGGATGTGCAATGCCCTTCTGGCCAGAGCTGTTCCAATGGGGCGTGCATTGCGATATGCAAGGATGAATGCCTTTCTGGGGCGTGCAAGTGCGCAGCACAATACCTGGTAAGTTGTGCTGATGCCATTCCAATAAAGCCCCCGCAGAAAGTTGCTGTTCAGCGGAATGAAGTAAACCCAGAATGGATTTTGCACGAGGGAAAGTGCCCTGTTGACAGTACAACCTTGGGCTTTGAGTATAATTCCCAGCAGAGCAGTATAAGGCAAAATGTTTTTGTTAATGCAATGCACAAGATGCATTGCCAGGAATTTAAGGCACTGCTTCAGCAGGAAAAAACAAAACTGAGGATAAGCTCTTCCGCCATTGTTGTTGAGCCAACGCCTTCCGTTTCTTACTCCTACCAGTACACCGCAGAATGCGGCAAAAACTTTGTGATGGTTGGGCTTACTCCCGCAAAAAATGCGACAATCTTAAGCGGAACAGGCAGGCTTCCGAACCAGGCGATTTACTGTGCAGAGCTCCTTAACGGGAAAACCCTTGACCCTGTTCTTGCAGTGCCAATGCCAAAATTCAATCCAGGAACAACAGAAAAATTGTGCCCTGATGGCTATGCTGCAACTGGAATTGGGATTGATGCAGCAGGAATTAACAGGGAAACTGATGGAAGCGTTTTGCTGGGGGTTAAGGCAGTTTTGTGCAAGAAAATACAGGTTTGCACTGGAAAAGCAGATGCCTGTGCCTCAAATGATGTTTGTGGAAATTTTGATTCCGACAGTTGCCTTGAATGGGGGCCTGACACAAGAGGGGTTTGCACTGTTTCTGCCTGCAAGCCCACAATAGAAAACAATCCCCCAAACGCCATAGTAAATTATAATGGCTGCATTACTGCAAGGCAGGTTGGCGGCAAATGGAACACAAAAACCTGTTTCACTGTTAATACTGTAATCCAAACCCACACTGTCTGCAGGAACAATGCGTGTGTTGAAGTGGCAGGGCCCGGGCAAAGCAATTGCACGGTTGGTTCAAATACATGCCAGAACAAGCATATGGAGTGTAGGAGTAAGGCTTGTGTTGTTGTTCCTGGTTCTGGTGGTAATCATTGTGAGACTGATAGGCAGTGTGAGGGTGTTGTTGAGCATTCTGTTTGTAGGAATAGTGCTTGTGTTGTTGTTTCTGGTGCTGGAACCAATGCTTGCACTTCAGACGCTAATTGTTTGAATAGGCATATGGAGTGTAGGAGTAAGGCTTGTGTTGTTGTTCCTGGTTCTGGTGGTAAT
>CAYJWT010000005.1:17639-23360 GCA_964373935.1 uncultured archaeon
CATTGTGAGACTGATAAGCAGTGTGATTCTTTCGGCGTGAACTGCAGCAACTGCAATAATTATGATTATGTCAACAGTGCATCCTTGACGCCTGGCCAAAAAGCGCTAATCGGCAAAGCCTGTGCTCCAAAACCAAGGATTCCTTCTTTCAAAGGCACTAACACTGTCACAAAAGAATCAGTAAATGCTGGCGGCATTCTCAAGATAGCTCCAAATGTAAAGTTTACTGTAAGGGCAGACCTTGAAAACACTGGTTTCCAGTCAGCATACATTTCTCCACCCCCAAGAACCCTTGTCAAGGTGAAAGTAATATCGCTGGTGCTGAAAGGTGTTGGGCAGAGGTTTGAGCACAAAAACCCTGAGCTTGGCAGCCTGAAAAGCTCAACTTGCTTTAATGCAAAGCCGTTAAGCTTTGAGGATTTATTCACGACAAATGGCTATTGTGGAAAACAGAAAATCATGGCAACTGCAACAATTTCAGACGGGTTTGGCACAAATACGGCTGTGAAAGAGTTTACTGTTGACATTGACTGTGACTGTGATATAGGGCCTGATGGCAAATGCAGTAATGTTTGCAGTGACAGGCGGGACAATGACAGGGATGGAATTATTGATGACTGTTGCCCTGTTTCTTTAGCTTCAATACAGTGCGAGGGCGGCCAAATAAAGGAAGATAGCGGGGAGAATGGGGTTTCATGCCAGATGTGCATTTGCAAGCCAGGCTTTGAGTTCCAGGGCGGAAAATGCTTGCCAAAAGTTGCCGACATTTCAATACCACTGAAAACAATTTCTCAGGATCCGCCAGGGAAAAGGCTTGATAGTATTGTGCCTCCCAGCCAGAGGGATTCAACTGTTGCATTTGCACTCCCAAAGCCAAAGACAAATCTCCTGTTTGATGTTTCTGTTGTGGAATCATCTGCAGCAGACAAGAAAACAATATTTGAGGGATTTGATATTGTAATTTCAATAACAAACCTGAAAGGAGACTATCTTAAGGTAAAGTACAGGTCCAGTCTTGGGGGGATTGGAGCAACTTACCTTGCATATCTTGACAACTCTGCAAGGAGAAGCTATGAATTAAATGTTAACGGCAGATTCAAGAAAATATCTGATGCTGCCTATGAAAACGAGATATTTTTCGGAAGCATTGCGGATGGCTTCCTGCTTGACCTTGAGGCCCTGGGAAAGGAAGGGTTTGAAGTAAAGAATTCGGAAAAGCTGGAAATAAAGTTCCAGCTCGTGCAGAACTCCAACCACTTGTTTGAGGAGTTTTCATCAAACAACACTGTATTCAAATGGGATATCCCGGAGTTTGAAATTGGGCGTTTGGCTTTGCCAGACCTTGTTGTCAGGGAAATTGAAGTAAAACCTGCGAACCCGGTTGTGAATGATAACACAATAGTAAAAGGAATAATTTGCAACATTGGCAATAATAATGCTCCAGAATCCGAGGTTTCCTTGCAATATCATTACTTTGTTGGAGGCAGTGGTGGGGGCTTGGGTTTAATAGGTACTGTCATAACTGAAAAGAAGCGCGTGCCACCAATAAAGGCAGGCGCGTGTATTGATGCAGAATTTAACATAAAAGTGTCAATCGCTGGCACTTACAGTGCCAGAATTGTTGCCGATTCGGCAAAAGAGGTTGAAGAGCACAATGAAACAAACAATGATGCAAAAAAAACATTTGTTGCAGTCACGTCAGGAAAGCCGGAAATAGCCGTGAAATCTGTTTCAATAAGCCCACAAGTGGTAAGGCCAGGGGAGGATGCAACACTAATTGTGGAATGGGAGAATATTGGCACAAAAGATGTGGAGGTTGGTTTCAAGATAAAGCTTTACACGCAGCATGAAGATGATCCTGAAGGAGAACATGCCTTGGCGGAAATCAGCGTAAAGTGCCTGAGGGTAAAGAAGGCCATCAGGGGGCAGCCAACTCGTATTGTATGTGGGGGGGTATTCACAACCAAGACAAACCTTGGCGGGGCAATTGGTTCGGGCAGCGGCATTGTGACTGAAATTCCAGGGCTCCCTGATGAAGGAATTGTGAGAGTAACATATACTATTCAAACTGATTCCCATACTGGGGAAGGAAACTGGAAAATAAGGGCAGAAGCCGATCCTAATGACCGCAGAGCTAAAGTTGAAGGGCCTGCAGTCGCAAAAAAGGCGTTTTTCAACCATGTTGGAGATGATCCTTCCAACAACAGTGCCACTGCATCCATAACTGTTTCAAGCAAGCCAGTGCTTGTTATACAGAATGTCAAAGTGCCTGCAGAAGTGAAAATAAGAAAGCAGTTTGGCCTGACTTTTGAAATAGCAAACATCGGGGCAGTTGATTCTGGGCCTGTTGCAGCTGGCTTGTATGCTGGAAAATGTGATGTTCTGGGAAAGCAGGTGGATGCATGGAATATTGTTTCCATTGCTTCAGGCCAGGCAATAATGGAAGAAACAATTGTGGGTTCAGGGGCAGAGCTGGGAATTGTTTACTATTGCATTTCCGCAAACCCAGTTTATGAGTTCAGCATCAATGTGCTGCCGGAAGAAGAAACATGCCCCGCAGTGCCGGAAGCATGTGTTGATTTATGCCCCTCGGGGAATCTCAGTGCTGCATGCATTGGTGAGCTGCCTATTCCAAAAGGGGAAAAAGAGAAACTAAACGAAAAATTGCCAGAGCTCCAGGGAAAAAACAATGCGCCGCCTCAGGGCTCATTGAGTGTTTCGGTGCCATTGCAGGCAAGTATTGGAGAAACAATAATAGTCAGGACACACTTAAGAGACTCGGATGTTGCTGTGCAGAACGCCACTGTAATAATTGAAGAGCCGTCTGCTTCTCCAGTGGAAGTACTGACTTTCATTACAAACAAGAACGGGGAAGCAGCGTTCAAGGTGAGGAAGTCAGGGATCCACAATGTGTTTGCATCCAAATCTGGCTTGAATGCAGAAGCAAGATTTGTCGGAATAACAATCCTTACCTCTGTTTCGGGGATTTTGAGCAACTATGTTGAGATTGTATTCGGGGCAGCAGCAGAGCAGCCATCGTTGGTTGTTCTTTTGATTATTCTGGCGCTTGTTGCAATGTTGCTTGCCTACGACAAATCAGGCTTGTTATTCAAGGAAGGGCTGAAAACATCCACTGAGAAAAAAAAGGAAAGCGTTGCCAGGTCAGTAATAGCGCTTGTTGCCCTGCTCCTGCCTTTTGCTGCCAATAACCTTGCCGGGATAAATGTCGGAATAGTTGTTGGAGCTGCAGAAATAGTTCTGCTCTTGTTGTTTGAGTTTATAAAAACAAAGATGCCAAAAGGCAGGCCAATAAGGATTTAGCTTTTTTTTTTCCATTGCTGGCTTTCAGAATTCTAACCAAGATAAAAGAATAAAAAAGCCCCGGCAAAAAACTAGCTAATATCCCTGCACTATGAACATTTTCCACGCTTTGTTGAATATGTAAACTGATATGAATGGCAGCGTGAGGGCAAAAATCAGCACATATATGAAAGAATTCATGTTTATTGTGTTGAAAAACCATGCATTCCTGAGTATGGTAACGCCATGGTAATAGGGGTTTATTTCAACCAGCGGTTTTATTGCCAAAAGTGCCGGGTGATTGTCAAAAAGGCTTATTGGGTAATAGAAGCAAGAAAAAAAAGTAAGCCCAATTATGGAATACTTGAAAATAGGGAGATAGTTTTCATTGAAAATCACTGCCAGCCCTGAAACAAGCCCTAGGGACATGCTTATGAGCAGGAGCAGCGCCAGTGTAATAGTAATCTGCACCAGGCTTGGTATGGTTGTTGGCTGTATGAGCCATAAAATTGTGAAGAAAGTTGCCATTGCTGGAAGCAGTGAAACAAAACCATCAATTGCCCCCCCAATAATAAGCGCCATTTTGTTTACGGGGGCGAGTGTAAGTGCCTCTATTGTTTTCCAGTACTTTTCCAGGCTGAACCTGTTGAAAAAATTGTTGAATCCCTCATGCAGGATTATGCTTGTCATTGCCCCAAGCAATAAGAATGGCGCAAAATTTTTTTCCCCCAAATCGCTTGTTGGGGCAGCGCTTCCAGTCGTGAAAAGCCCATAGTAAACCAGCATGAAGGGAATCGCCACAGTTATGGGGTTTATTACTGTTGAGGAAAAAAACAGTATCTTGAAGCGCAAATCGAGCTTCAGGTCTTTTTCTGCGATTGCAATTGAGTCTGAAAAAATTTTTTTAAGCCCCAAGCGCCTCACCCGACAGCTTTACAAACACGTCATCCATGCTTGTTTCCCGCTCTTCTATTTTTGCCACATGGTATTTTCCCAGGACCAAGAGAAGGTCTGAAAAGTCGTTCTTGTGCCTTAGGAGTATTTTCAGGCCTTTTTTTATCTGGTATGCCGCAAACACAAAATCGCATTTCTTAAGCTCCTCCATGAGAGACGGTTTAGGGAAAGTCATTTCCACTATTATTGCAGTGTGGCTTTCAACATTTTTTTTGAGCTCCTCCGCTGTTCCCATTCCAACAATCCTGCCAGCGCTTATTATTGCTATCCTGTCGCACAGCTCTTCCGCTTCCTCCATGTAATGGGTTGTGATAAAAACAGTTTTTCCCGAGTTTTTTATTATGTTCCTTATTGATGCTGCATATATCGGGTCAAGGCCCATTGTGGGTTCGTCAAGGAACAATATTTTTGGGTCATGGATTGTGGCCCGGGCAATTGCAAGCTTTGTTTTTGTGCCCACAGAATATGTTTCAACATACCTGTGGATGTGTTTTTCAAGCCCGAATTCTTTTACGCTTTCCGCAATCCTGGCTTTCCAGTCCTTTACATCATAAAGCTTTGAGAAAAACTTCAGGTTGTCATACCCTGTTATCCTGTGATAGAGAAAATTTGTCCCAAACATTGCGCCAAAGTCCATTTTTGCCTCGTGCACTTCCCTGTTGTTGATATAGACAGTGCCTTCATCGGGGGTAATGATTCCAGTGAAGCATTTTAACAGGGTTGTTTTTCCAGCCCCGTTTGCCCCCAGCAACCCAAAAATTTCCCCGCTTTGCACCACCATGCTCACATCGTCCAAGGCCCTTGTTGATTCAAAAGACGGGTAAAACGTGTCAGCAAAAATGCTTTCCCTCGAAACCTTTGCCCTGAAGGACTTCACAATGTTCCTTGCTTCAATGACAGTTTCCATGAAACCCAGTAATATGAAAGCGCTTTCAATTATAAATAATTAGCTTTTTTTGGAGAAAGCCCGGCATCACTTTTTTTTCTTGCATGCTTTAAGAAAGCCAAGGAACAAGGGCTCTGCCTTTATCGGCCTTGACGAGAACTCAGCATGGTATTGTGTTGCCATGAAAAACCTGTGATTTGGAAGCTCAAGAATCTGCATTATGGGCTGCCCAGGCGCTTTTCCTGAAAAAACAATGCCTTTCTTTTCAAGCAGTGGAATATAATCAGGGTTGCATTCAAACCTGTGCCTGAACCTGCGCCTGATTTTCTTGCTGCCGTGCAGCCGGAAAGCAATTGTTCCCTCTTTTATTTCCACATCCCTTCCCCCAAGCCTCATTGTTCCCCCCAATCCCTCAATCTTTTTCTGCTCTGGCAGAATATCGACAACAGGGCTAGTTGTTTTTGGGTCAAACTCAGTGCTGTTTGCGCCCTTGAGCCCGCAAACATTTCTTGCGAACTCTATGAGCGCAATCTGGAAGCCAAGACACAGCCCCAAATAAGGAATGTTTTTTTCCCTACAGT
>CAYJWT010000006.1:0-2650 GCA_964373935.1 uncultured archaeon
TTATAAGGTAAGGCTGGGAAAGAGGGGAGTTACTCAAAGAGATATTAAAAAGTGGAGCCAATTAGGGTTTATTAACAGCAGGCAAATGAATGCGCTTAGGGCTGGAAAATTGGTAAATGGAAGAGGAAAGGGTACAAGTTTACTGGCTCTAGTCTATAAAAATAAAAAGGGAGAGAAATCTTCTATTAAAATTTGGAAGGGAGATGAATATGGTCATCCTACATCTGGCTATGATCATCTTACTCTGCGCCCAGAGCCTTATAGACTGTGGTGGAGCTCAGATAGAAGGCGAGGTAAAAAAGACAGGCGCTCCCGTGATAGAGATGTTGAAGAACTTTAACTATAAAATATTTAATAGTGCAATTTAACCAAACCTTTAAATATTTGCGCGGCAATTGTTTTATTGTGATTGAATGCCGAAAGTGAAGATTTATTCTACTCCAACTTGCGTTTACTGCAGAATGTCTAAGGACTTCTTCAAGGAAAACAATGTGCAGTACACTGAAATCAATGTTGCCGGCGATCCCAAGGCGAGGGAGGAAATGGTCAACAAAACCGGCCAGACTGGTGTGCCAGTAATTGAAATTGACGGCAAAATAATAATTGGATATGATGTAAAATCAATAGAGAAGGCCCTGAAATAAATATTTTGCCTTTTTTTTATAGGAAATATTTTTTTTTGAGTGATTTTAGGTGCGAAACATATTTATTGTAAAAGCGCTTATTTGTACCTGAATGGTGCGGTTTCACAAAATGCTGATTGGCGGAAAATGGGTTTCTTCTTCCAGCCGCAAGCACTTTTCCACCCTAAATCCTGCGACAGAAAAACCCATTGCAGAGTTTCCCATGGCCACAGTTGATGATGCAAGAAAGGCAATTGATGCTGCTGAAAGGGCTTTTGAGAAATGGAGCAGTGTTCCAGCCCCAAAGAGAGCGCAGGCTCTTTACAGGGCAGCCGGATTGCTGAGGCAGGAAAAAGAGCGGCTTGCAAGGCTTGTTTCAGTGGAAATGGGCAAGGTTATTGCAGAAGCAAGGGGTGATGTGCAGGAGGCAATTGACATTGCTGAGTACATGGCGGGAGAGGGAAGAAGAATGTTTGGCCATACAACAACCTCAGAGTTCAGCAGCAAGTTTTCAATGACAGTGAGAAGGCCAGTGGGAGTGTTTTCCCTCATTACTCCTTGGAATTTTCCGATTGCTGTTCCAGCGTGGAAAATATTTCCGGCATTGGTCTGCGGCAATACTGTTGTTTTCAAGCCAAGCTCTGACACCCCGTTGTGTGCAGCTGAATTCGTGAAGATACTTGCAAAGGCAGGTGTCCCAGATGGTGTTGTTAATTTTATTGCCGGCAGCGGAGAGAATGTTGGGAAAGAGCTTGTTGCAAGCAAGAAAGTCAGGGGAGTTTCTTTTACTGGCTCAAGGGAAACAGGAGAGTGGATTGTGAAGAATGCTGGTATCAAAAAAATCGGGCTGGAAATGGGGGGAAAGAATGCAATAATAATAATGAATGATGCTGATTTGAAGCTTGCTTTAGATGGTGTGATTTGGGGTGCTTTTGGCACAACAGGGCAGCGCTGCACAGCCTGCTCCAGAATAATTGTTGGCCAGAGTATTCAAAAGAAATTCGAAAAAATGCTAGTGCAAAGAACAAAAAAATTGAGGCTTGGAAACGGCCTGGAAAAAAAAACAGATATTGGCCCTTTAATAAACAAAAAAGCTGTTGAGAAAAGCAAAATGTACACTGAAATTGGGAAAAGCGAGGGGGCAAAATTACTGGTTGGCGGAGAACAGCGAAAAGGAAGAGGCTTTTTTTTCCATCCAACAATCTTTACAAACGTGGAAAAGAAAATGAGGATTGCAAAAGAAGAAATATTTGGGCCAGTGCTTTCCGTGCTTTCCTGTTCAGGCATAGAGGAAGCTGTGCAAATATGCAATTCTATAGAATACGGCTTGAGTTCGGCAATTTACACAAAAGATGTTGGCAATGCATTTTATGCGATTGAAAAAATAGATGCAGGCCTTACTTATGTCAACTCCAGCACGATTGGCAGCGAAGTGCACTTGCCTTTTGGAGGGGTGAAGGGAACAGGCAGTACGAGGGAAGCAGGAATAGAGGGCATCAATGAATTTTCTGAAACAAAAACCGTTTACATTGACTACTCTGGAAAATTACAGAAAGCACAGATTGATGAGTGATTGAATATGCCAAAAAAAACTGGAAATTTTGCTGAAAGAGTAAAAATGATGGAACGCATTCTTTCGCCTTCAGAGCGGGCAAGAGCAATTGTTGTTTTGCCTTCTGGCAAAATAGTTTCCCTTGTTGAGAGAAGGGAAAGGCTCATTGAAATGACACAGCACCTTGGCGTTCCGCCAGAAGCAATGCGGGAAAGGGTGCAGAAGCAGCTTGCTGGAATTGAATTGCTGGGGAAGGCAGTGGAACTGCATAATCGCGGGGCGGGCTGGAATGAAATAGGGAAAGAATGCGGTATTAATGCTAAGGTCGCGAAACAGTGGGTAAGTGGCATTAGGGAGCCAAGGAGTCTTTCTCTGAAGCGTCTGGAGTTTTATGCGCGAATGAGAAAACCCATCGATATTCTGCCAGAACGATATCCTGATTTTGCGTATGTATTGGGGGCTTTTTTCGGGAATG
>CAYJWT010000006.1:2660-22253 GCA_964373935.1 uncultured archaeon
CGGGACGCGCGCCTTCCTCCCGGTGCTGGGCGGGGGGCTGCTCTCCCTGGTGGGGATTGCGGGCCTTGTGGTGATCCTGTTCCTCTTCTCGGCGTTCCTGGCGGTGCTGCCCACGACGGCGCGCGCCGTGCTCGGGGTGCTGCTTGGGTTAGCGCTCCTCGTGAGCCTGATCTGGGTGGTCGTGCGCCTCGCGTTTTGGTTCATCGTGATCGTGGCGGATCGTCAGGGGCCGCTGGCGGCCCTCAAGACCAGCTTCCGGGCGAGCCGGGGACGCTGGTGGCGGCTCGCGTGGCTGGGGAAAAAGCGGGATAGAGCTTCAGGCAGCAGACAGGGAATTCACCAAAGAGTTTGGGGCAAGGCTTGTTGCAAGCCTGAAGGGGAGTGGGTGGAGAAACCTTCCAAGAAAAGTAAAAGGAGTGCTTTCAAGAAAATGGGGCAGTTCAAGGAATAAAACAGGCATTATAAGAAAACTCCCAACAAAAGCATTTTTTTCAGAGAATCTTGTGCAATTAATTAACAAGGAAACCGATTTTGGGTCAAGGGTTCCATTGCGTTTCCTTGCAACAAGGAAAGCACGGCAGAATTTTTTGAAAGCGATTTTTGACAGCAGGGGAGCCCCGCATAAAACTCCGCATGGCGGAACGCCTTTTGTGGAGCTTTCTTTAAAAAACAAGAGTGTTGCTGATGCTGTTTCATTGTACTTGCAGGAATTAGGAATTGAGCACACCCGCCCGCTCCTTCCTCAGCGCGGCGTTTCATATAACATAAGGGTGGCTCTTTCCGGAATCCCTGCTTTCAGGGAGAAAATTGGTTTCAGGTCAAAGAAAAAACAGGCAAAGCTTTTCTTCCTGCGCGATCAAAAGTGAGAAAAATGAAGCAAGACTACATTGACATTCACCCCGGTAAAAAAAGCAGGGCGATTATTGCGAGGGACAAGAAGGTTATTTCTCCCTCGCTCACAAGGGAATATGATTTGGCTTTTGACCACGCAAGGGGATGCAATGTCTGGGATGCTGATGGAAAAAAGTACTTAGATTTTTCCTCTGCTGTTGCTGTAATGAATGTTGGCTACAGCAATCCTGCTGTGCTTAAGGCAATTTCTTCCCAAATCAGAAAGGGAACACACTGTGGTTTTGCAGAGGTGTTTGCAGATCCACCAGTCAAGCTGGCTGAACTGCTTGTTTCCTTAATGCCAAAGCCCCTGGACACTGTTTTTTTCTCCAATTCCGGGGCAGAGGCAGTGGAATCAGCATACAAGTGTGCGAGATGGCATTCTAAAAAAAAATGGTTTGTTGCTTTCACTCCTTCTTTCCACGGCAGGACAATGGGGGCCCTGTCCCTTACTGACTCCAAGCCAGTCCAAAAGGAAGGGTTTGCGCCTTTTTTGCCTGTGAAGCATGTCCCCTACCCATATCTTTTTAGGTCAGATTTTTCTGGTGAAAGTGAAATAACAAATTTTTGCCTGAACAAGCTGGAAAAAACAATTAAATCATTCAAAGGAAATTGTGCAGGCATAATGTTTGAGCCAATTGCCGGGGAGGGGGGTTATGTTGTCCCGCCAAGAGAATTTGTGAAAGGCCTGAGAAAAACGTGCAGCCAGCACAATGTCCTGTTCTGCGCTGATGAAGTGCAGTCTGGGTGTTATAGAACTGGAAGCTTTCTTGCTTTGGAAAATTTTGGAGTGAAGGCAGATATTGTTTCCCTGAGCAAGGCAATTGGAGGGGGATTTCCGTTGGGTGCAACGGTTGCAAGCAGAAAAATAATGAATTGGCCTCCTGGCACTCACGCAAGCACTTTTGGCGGAAACCTTGCCGCCTGTGCTGCGGGTCATGCCGCACTTTCTTTCATGAAAAGCAAAAAGCTCGGGGCAAACGCAAGAAGAATGGGAAAAATCATAATGAAAAGATTGAGGGCAATTGAGGAAAAAAGCAGCATAATTGGCGAGGTAAGGGGGATAGGATTAATGATCGGGATTGAAATAGCAAAAAATAAAAACAGGAAAAGCCTGAGTGTTAAAGAGAGGAAAATGATTCTGGAGAAATCAGCAAAAAAAGGGCTTATCCTGCTTGCAGCAGGAAAAAGCAGCATCAGGATTGCGCCCCCGCTGATTATTTCCAGGCCGCAGGCAAACAACGGGCTTGATGTTCTTGAGCAGGCAATAATGGAAACGGAAAGGGAACTGGAATGAATTTTCTTGAAAAGCTAATGAATGCCCATGGGGTAAGCGGCAGCGAGGAGCTTGTCAGGGAAATAATTGAGAAGGAAATAAGGCCTCATGTTAGCAGCGCCCATGTCGACAGCATGGGAAACCTTGTTGCAGTAAAAAAAGGAGCCAAGCCAACAGTGCTTCTTGCAGCCCACATGGATGAAGTGGGGCTTATGGCAAAAACAATCCTTGAAACAGGGGAAACATATTTCTCTGCTATAGGCAACCTTAGGTTGAATTCAATAGTTGGCCAAAGGGTGATTGTGCATGGCAACGGGCCTGTCCATGGCATTATTACAACAAGAATGATGAGCAATGACTGGGATTTTTCTGGGGAAAAAGAGCAACTGCATATTCATGACTTGTTTGTTGATACAGGGCTGACAAAAAAAGAGCTTGAGGCAAAAGGAGTGTTGCCAGGGAGCGTTATTTCTCTTGTGCAGGATACGGGGTATCTTGCTAATGGTAAGTATGTTTTTGGCAAAGCCCTGGATGACCGTGTTGGGTGCTATGTGCTTGTGGAGCTTGCAAAGCGCCTCAGGAAAACAGGAAACGAAATAGTTTTCCTGTTTACTGTTCAGGAGGAAGTGGGATTGTATGGGTCAAGGACAGCTGCTTTTGAATTAAGGCCTGACTGGGCGATTGCTGTGGATGTTTCAAATGCAAATGACTGCCTTAGCGAGAAAACATCAAAGCGCTTGGGTGGCGGGCCATGTATTACGGTAAAGGATGCTGATATGCTTGCTAACAAGTGCATTAATGGATGGCTTTCTGAAATTGCCAAAAAGAAAAAGATTTCAGTGCAGCATGTTGTGAGCGATTCCGGCACAACAGACGCTTTGAGCATTTCGCTTTCAAGGGGCGGGGTTCCAAGCAGTGTTATTGGCATTGCCGTCAGGAACATGCATTCAACTGTTGGCATTGCCTATTTGCAGGATATTGTTGAATGCATTGGCCTGCTTGAAGAGCTCCTTAAAAACCCTCCAAAAACCTGCCTTGTGTGATTAATGATGAACTTCTTTTTGGCCAGAGCTTTTTTTCTGGGAAAAATAATACCAAATCAGGGCAATGAAAAGGAGGGGAATGAAAATGTTTGTGCCATAGTGTGGGGATGAAATAAAGTTTGTTGCTCCCCTAATTCCCCTGTTGAATATGTCAAATTCTGACTGTATGAGATATAGCACTGCAACAACAATTATTGCCGGCACAAACCACTTGTTTTCAGTTGAAGAACCCATATTAACTATTTTTGGTTAATTTTCCTTTTTAATACTTTTCTATTTCTTTTGGTGGAAGAAGCTTTTTAAAGGTGTTTTTCAGACAATTTGTTTGATTTTGATGCAGAGGCATATTTTTTTTACGGCTCTTGGCGGGGCACAAGAGGTTGGGAGAAGCAGTTTTTTGGTTGATTCCGGGGAAAAAATAGTGCTTGACAGGGGGGTAAAGCTTTCTTCCAGGAAAACAGAATACCCCCTGCCTGTGAATGTTTACCTTGATGCTGTTGTGATTTCCCATGCCCACATGGATCATGCCGGGCACCTGCCTCACCTGTTCCTGAAAACAAACACTCCCACTTTTCTTACCCCTCCCACTCTTGATACTGCAAAGATTCTCTGGTTTGACACCCTTAAGATTGCTGGGCTAGAGGCAATGCAGCCTGAATTCACTGAAGAGGAAATCGCAAAAACAGAGCAGTATTCTTTTCCTCTTGAATACAAGCGGAAAGTGGAGATTTCAAAGAATGTTTCCCTCGAGTTTTTTGATGCCGGGCACATTCTTGGGAGCGCAATGGCAAAGCTTTCCTTTCCGGAAAAAGAGGTTTTGTATACTGGAGACTTCAAGGTTGATGACACCAAGCTTCATTATGGGGCTGACTTAAAAGTGGGGAAAGTGCACACTGTAATAATTGAAAGCACTTATGGGGACAGGGAACAGTTGCCGAGAAAGGAAACAGAAAAGCTTTTTGTTGAAAAGGTAAGGGAAGTGGTCGCGGATGGAGGGCATTGCATTGTTCCTGCTTTTGCTGTTGGCAGGAGCCAGGAGGTAATTGATGTTCTTGTTGGGCACAAAGTTAATGTGCCAATTTACCTTGACGGCATGGGCCAGAAGGCAGCAAGGGTAATGCTTGATTACCCAAAATACTTAAAGGACCACCATTCCCTCAAAAAGTCAATGGCTTTTGCAAAATGGGTGAAAAACAAGAATGTCAGGAAAAAAGCCCTGAACCAGCCGGGAGTGATTGTTTCCACTGCTGGGATGCTTCAAGGCGGCCCTGTCCTCAACTATATTTCTCGGATTTACAAGGACACCAAGAGCGCTGTCCTGCTGACAGGGTTTCAGGTTGAGGACAGCCCGGGCAGAATGCTGCTTGAAACAGGAAAAATGCACGTTGACGGAAGAACTGTTGACGTAAAAATGCAGGTTTTCAAGTTTGACTTCTCAGCCCATGCTTCACAGTCCGAATTGCTCAAGAGCCTGAAAAAATGGTCGCCAGCGAAAGCAGTTCTAGTGCATGGCGATACAAGCGTGTTGCCTGTTTTCAAGAAGGAAATTGAATCCTCTCTTGGAATCGAGGCAGTTATTCCATCTATTGGGAAAGAAATTGTGCTCTGATTGGAATGAAGCTGTCCTTTTTTTTTGCGGATGCTTTCAAGCTTCTTGCAGCACAGCCAAAACTTTTTTTTCCAAAGCTTGTTGTTTCAGGGCTTTTTGGGGTTGGAATGCTGCTCACAGCACAGATTGCAAGCTATGCCTTGGACACTGCAAATGTTTCGCCTGAAAGTCTTTTTTCCCTGTTCTCGTTTTCGCTGTTCCTTCTTTTTTTCACTTTTTGCGTTTCGGTTTTTGACACAATTGTGAATGCCATGTACCCATTAATGGTGAAAAACCACAGGGAAGGAAAAAAGGTTTCCTTGACGGAAGCAGCATGGTTTGCTTTGGGAAAAGCAAAAATTGTTGTTCCAGCAGACATCGGGGTTCTGCTGCTTTTTTCGGTTATTGCGCTTCCAATAGAATATTTTCTGGTTTTTTCCCTGAATGCTGGAAACAATATTGCTTTTTTTGCTTCCGCCCTTCTTCTTGCTTTTTTTGTTTTCTTTATGGCGGTTTCCTTTTACTGGCTTTACCCTGTTGCAACAATGGAAAAAGTGGGTGTGGTTGGGGCACTTAAACGCGCCTTTTTTTTGTCCAGAAAGAATTCTGCAAGGGTTTCCATTGCTTCTGTGGTGCCTTTCTGTGTTTCCCTTGCAAACATCGGCCTTGCTTTTCTTTCTGGCAATGCAGGGTTTTTCTTTCTTTTCATACTAATGAGGTTTGTGACAGCAGTTGTTTACACTTATCATCTTGTACTCAACCCTGCCCTATATTACGCTTTGGCAAAAGGGGGAAATTGAATGGAAAAGTTTTGCGCTGTCTGCGGAAAAACAACGGACAAAACAATAAAAGGAATGTGCATTCCCCACTATCTTGAAAAAAACCCTGTGCTTGTTGTTCCTGATGAAATCCCAATTGACACAGACAAAACAACTTTTTCAGTCAGGTACAGGGAAAAATGGGTCCAGCCAGACGAAAAAGCGGTTTTTGAGATAATAAAATCGCGCTTAAAAACAAGAGACATTGTGAACCCACAGCTTGTTGTTCTCCCAACCAGCATTCAGAACAGGTTTTTGGTTGTTGTGCAGGGAAAAATTTCCGGGGTTGATGTTGAGGCAAAAAAATTTGTTTCAGTAAAGCCAGTTCTTGTGCAATCGGATGCGGAAATGCGCCTCAAATCAAGCTATCATGAGGCAATAATCCAGCTGCGCTACAGGGAAAAGAAAGAGCTTTCCCTTGTTGAAGCGGCTTTGGCGAATGCACTGGAAATGCTTTCTGCAGAGAAGAAAAGGGATTCCCTTGCCGGAGTTTCTGGAATCACCAGGCACAGGTCGGGCATTGACCTGTTGATTGGGTCAAAGAGTGCTGCAAAAAAAGTAATAAAAAAGCTCGCAAAAAAATACAATTCCCCTGTCTCTGTTTCCTTCAAGATTGTGGGGCAGAACAAGTCCGGAAAAGAAAAAAAGCGGTTCACTTACTGCATCAGAGTATAGTTTTTTTTCATTCAAGCGGCTTGAATTCTGCAATTATTTCTTCAATCGCTTTGCCTGTCACAAGCAGTGGTATTTTTTCGGCTTCAGCTATCTTTATTGCAATGGGGTCAACATTTTTGGGGTCAATTGAACTGTGCAGTACAACCACGCTTGGCCTCATGTCAGTGCTGAACCTCCCAATCTTTACTGCAATGAGGGGAGACCGGCCATTTTCCACGTGCCTGAAGATGAGTGCCCTGTCTGGGGTTTTGCCGTACAACTGCATGTACTCGTGCACTGGCACTTCCAGAATGACTTTTATTGAGTCAATTATTGTGTAGCCATAGATTTTGCTTTCCTTCAAGCGCGAGGGGTTTGCAACGCATTCTGCCCCGATCTTTTTTGCAAAATCAATCCCTGCAACCGCTTTCACGAATTCGTGGGAATCAAAGGCATCCTCTTTTGGCTTGAAGTCCTTTTCCAGTTGCCTTACAATATTACCCCCTCTTTTTTCGTCTATGTCAATCAGTGCTTCCACAAGCCTGGAAATAACCCTTATTCCCGGGCTTTTCCTCCTGCCTCCCTCGTAGTCAGAAATAGTGGATGAGCTTACTTTCAAGTGCTCTGCCAGCTCTGTCTGGTTTATCCCGAATATTTCCCGCCATTTTTTCATGCTGCCGCCAGGGTCCTTGCTCAGGCAGATTTCCCCGGCAATCGCAACCTCTAGTTTATCCATAAAATAAGTCTTTTGCCGAAATCCTTAAAAAGCGATTTCGGCGATTGCCATTTCAGGGCATTCAAAAGTTTGGTTTTCAACGAAGTGCTTTATTTGAGCAGGTCTGCTGCCCCTGCCCCGATGTTTGCAAACAATCCAATGAACAGCACAAGTTTTATCTGCCACTCTGGGTCTGTTATCTGCAATCCTATCACCCCGAACACGAACAGCATTACTGTTGCCATTGTGTATGATATTACCACAATTGAGAGTATTCTTTTTGGAATAATGCCCAGCAGCCTTTCATTTTTCACTGTCCTGAACTTGGTGTAATAAAACAGGAGAATGTCAAAGGCCAGGGTTATGAAAATAATGATTATTATCCTTGTTGTGTCCATCTGCCTTGCCAGCTCCCAGACCTCTTGTGTTACAGATAAGGGCGCAGACAACGCCATTGCTCCCACTGTCTGCTGGGCAATGTCCTTGAAAGCGAATTCCTCCGGCACGATTGAGCGGTAAAACCTGCCTATTGTTGCCTTGTTAAAGTCCTTTATCTGCGTTAAAACATCCCTTATTTCCTCTATCTCTTTTCCCGTTTCCTGAACCTCCTCCTTTATTTCCTCGACATCCCTGCTTATTCCCTTGACATTCTCCCCGGTTGCCCCAGCTTTCTCCCTTATTTTTTCCCTGCCCTCCCTCGCCTTCTCCAGCTCTGCCAACAAGGAATCAATCTCTTCGCCAGACATCTTTTTTATCTTTCTTTTGAAATAGTCAGAAGGCATAATCCAAATAACAACACACTCAAAGAATAAAAACGTTTTTGAAAAATTTCAGTGATGAAGTTCTTCAAGTGAAAAAAATAGTTTTGTCGGTTTTGACTAAATTTTGGGGTCCGTGCTGTTCTTTGTCAGAATTTTGTCTTTCGTGCTGTATGGAAAACGAATTGCAATAAATCTCACTTCTTTTCCAAAAGGCTTTATTTCATGAGCATCTTTTGGCCCAACATAAACCACAGTATTTGCTTTGACTTTCCGCATTCTTCCATTTATTTTTATTTCTGCTGAATCAAGAAAATAGAAAATCTCATCCTGTTTTGAATGATAGTGTGCATCCGATTTTTTGTGCTTTGGGATTCTTATAAAATAAAAGCCAATATTCATTCTGGACTTTTTTGCTTTAACAACAACAAGTTCTGCCCTGTAGCCGCCCGGGCCAGTATATTTTCTTTTACTTTGTTTTTGAATATTAAGAGTTCTCATGTCTGCACTTCCTTTTGCACTTTCTGGAAGACTTTTATTATTCTGGTTGTTTGCTCTGCAGGAGTCGCTGTTATCCTGAGAAAATTTTTGAGTGCTGGATAATTTTCTTCAAGCCATCTTACAAGTATTTTGTTTTTCTCAAAGACTCTTTTAAGCTTGCCAGCATGATTGTTTGGCACAACGAAGATGGAATAAAAGGTGTCGGTTTTTAGTGCTTTGTATCCTGGGAATTTGGCAACGAATTTTTGCAGCCTTTCTTTTTGCTTTCTTGCAAGCTTTGCGTTTTTCATATAGTGCTTTTCAGCTTTCATTGCTGCAATTGCGAGTTTTTGTGCCAGCCTGTCAAAGCCAAGATAATGTTCTTGAAAGTTAATCATTTTTTTCACTTTTTTTCCGCAAACTGCATACCCTATTCTTATTCCTGCAAGACCATAAAACTTTGAAAAACTCCTTGCGACAATAAGGTTTGGAAACATGTTTGATAGCTTTGTTACATCCTTTATGTTTCTTGTCCTGATGCCATCTTGTGTCTGGTCAAGAAAAACAAGCTTATTTTTGCTTGCTATATTCAATATCTGTTGAAGTTTTTCTCCTGTGATTGAAAAGCCAAGCGGCGATTCTGGGTCAATGATTACTGTGATGTCTGGGCTTTCTTTTAGTTTTTTGGGCAAGTCATTGAAATCATATTCAAAGCTATTGCTTGTTTTTTTGAATTTGTAAAAAACTATTTTAGCCTTGTGGTGCAAAGCAACTTTTGCGTAATAAGGGTATCCAAATTGAGGGAGCAGTACTTTGCTTTTTTTTGTAATGATGCCGTCAAAAACCCTGTGGATTGTGCCAATTGTTCCACTTTCTATAAAAATTCGGTCTTCTGAAACCCTGTGTTTTTTTGCAAGGATTGGAATTATTTCCGGCTGCTTTTGATATCTATTGATTAATTCAAAATCAATTTTACCAAGTACTTGCACTACGGTTTTTGCTGGCGGAAAATTCAACTCATCCTTATCTGCATATATTGGTTCCATTTTTTCACCCAATTTATTTGAAATTCTTTTTCTCGAGTTCGGCTATTTCCTCCAGCCTTTCCGGTTTTCTTCCCGCGTACTTTGTTTCAAAGAATTTTTCGATTATTTTCAGGTTTGTTTTCAATGGAGTTTTTTTCGCCAAGCACAAAATGTTTGCATTGTTTATGATTTTGGCATCAACCGCTTGTTCTGGTTTAATGCAGCTTACCGCATATGCTTGTTTTACTTTGTTTGCAACAATGCATTCTCCTGTGCCACTGCCGCACATCAAGACTCCAAAAGCCTTGTTTTTTACAACAATCTCAGAAACTTTGGAGCTGATTTTTATGTAGTTATCCAGTTGTTTATCTTCAGAAATATCAGTTAATTTTCCGTATTCTGAAATTTTATTCTTGAGCTGGTTTTTTTGTTTTTCACCGTTATAGTCTGCCCCGAAGAAAATCTGCATAATTAATGGAAAAAGCAAAAGCCTTATTTTATTAATCTCGGAAACCCCTGTGCGTCCATTTTGAACCTGTGCTTTGGGTTTTTTTTGCAGTGCCATTCACCATCATTTTCAACAATCGGCACTGTAGCCATTCTTTCCGCATAGCACCTCGGGCAACCTTTTACCATAAATAAATAGTCCCTGCAATTGGTTTAAAAAAGGATTTTGGGCCTGCCAAAGCTTTTTATACCTTGTAAGGGAATTTACTATTTGCATGCCTTTTGTCAAAACCCTCCGTGATTTTTCCGGTTTACCTGAGTTTTCAAGGTTTTTTGCCGATGTTGCTGAAACAAGGATTTCCCTGAAAAATGGCTACTCTATTACTTTCGAGAACAATTTCCATCCCAATGATTGGGAACAATTTTACGGAAATTTTCTTATTCTAAGGGATTTTGATGGGAAAAAAGTTGGGGTGCTGGAGTTTGAAGCAAAACAACCGCTTGTCATTCAAACTCTGCAAGGAATTCAGGGCGAAATGCCAAAAAGGTTTTTCAGAGAAACAAGGACAAATTTTGAGGAAGCCCTTATTGACGCTTTCTTGGGAATAGTGCACAGGCATTTCCCAAATCCAAGTTCTCCGGAAAAACCGAAGGTGGTTTTTTCCGAATACGCGTTCAATCACGTTCACAGTAAGAAAATGCGGGAAAGAATCCTAAGAAAATATTGCCCAAAACCCGCCCTGCGCTTTACAGGCATTCCAACCAAACATTCAGTTCCCTGGTTCAGGGTGAAGGAAAGTATTTTCTCAAAAATGAGAAAACAGCAAAGAACGAGAAAATAGTTTTTTTGGAGAAAGCCAGTTATCCAATAAAAAAGGTGTTTTTTCCTTTCAAATGATTGTCTTTTGTTATTATTCTCGCGTTATTTTTTTCGCCAAGAACTTTTATTATTGCATCTGCAAGGCTAATGTTTTTGAAATTTTTTTTCATTAGAAAATGCTCTTTTCCCGCCTCAAAATAATATGATTGATTTTCTTCAGCCGGCACTGAAAGAGTTTTGATTGCAGAAATTATTTTTTCTGTTTCTTCGCCCTCCCTTAATATTTTGCTTATTACCTCTGCTGTAACAATATTTGGCGTTAGAATGATGTTTTCACTATTTTCAATAATGTTTTTCACTTTAACTCCTGGTGCAGTGGCCCTGAAATACTCTATCCAGGCACTCGAATCAACCAAAAACCTATTTTCTGTCAAGCCTGTCCTCTTCCTTGAACCCTGACACTTTTTTTGCTATTCCAAAAAAGCTTTTTTTTTGTTTTTTTACATCTATCTCAATTACCTCGTTTTCTCCAATATTCAATTTTTTTGCAATATCGCTCGGAATTGTCGCCATTATAGAGCCGCCAACTTTTCTGGTTCTCACAATTGCTTCCATAAAATTACCAATATAATAAATTATATATTAAGTTATATTTAAAAGGCTTTGCTAAAATCTTTGCTCGTGTTTCCCTATAAAAAATCGGGCCGGGTGAGATCCGCAACAGCTTTTTGCAGGCAAAAACCTGGGAAAAAGAAACTTGGAAACGGACCGGGTGAGATTCGAACTCACGATCCCCACCTATCTCCCCATTTTTCAGTTCCGAGGGCATAGCCCGAGGATGTCCTGCTGCAAGCAGGACGCTGATGCCAAACAGCAGTTGGCTAGGAGGGTGGTGCCTTGTCCTCTAGGCTACCGGTCCGTTAAAAGAATTGGAAATGAAATATTTTTATAATAGAATTGTCAGTGCGATTGCGCTGGCTATGGGTATTGAAATGTTGTCGTTTACTGGCAGGAGTTCTGCCAGCATTCCCGCAAGTGCCGTAAGCAGGGCAATGTGCAGGGGAAAGAATATTGCAAGGATTTCCGCTGAAACAAAGAACCCTGCAATGCTGCCCTCAAGGGTCTTGTTGTTTGGCAAAGGCGTTTTCCCAACTGCCTTTCCGACAAGCGTGGAAAACGCATCCCCGTAAACAACAACAATCAAGCCCCCCAGCACTATTTGTTTTTCCGGAAACAAAACCAGCAGCATTATTGCCCCGAGGAAAAAGAATATTGCCCCCTCAAATGGAAAATTCTGTTCGCTTTCCCTCCCAATTACCGTGGTTGTTTTAGAAAGCAATGTGGTGTTTGTGCCTTTGGCCAGCCGCAATGAAGCAACTGCAGCCAATGCAAAAATTGCAAGCAGGATTTCCAGCGTTGCATGCGTGCCAAGAAAAATTACAGCCGCTATGATAGCGCTTCCCAACAGCATGTGGATGAGCTGCCGTGCTGTTTCCCTGTAATCTATTTTTTCCTGCATAACACCATCAGATGGTCTTTTTCGAATGGGGAAAGGTTTACTGCCTGGATTACCTCAAACTCCTGTTTTAGTTTCCCTGTTTCTTCATCAAAAACGTCTTTCGCTTTTTTTTCCTGGCTGATTGATTTTGCTTTTATTGCCAGCAAGCCAAGCTTTCCTTTCCGCAAAAACATTTCCGCGTTCCTGTTGAATATTTCCGCCTGGTTTCTCTGGGAAATGTCCTGGTAAAGCAAGTCAATTTCAATCCCCTCAATATACTGCCTGTATGCCATTGGTTTTTCTGCGTCTGCAAGCACTGGCACAATGTTTTTCCTGTCCCCGCAGATTTCCAGGAATTTTCTCATCGGGGTTTCGGCAATCTCCACCCCGAAAACAGCCCCCTGTTCTCCCACAATGTCTGAAACATGGCTTGCTGTCGTGCCCTCTGACGCCCCCAAATACAATACTCTTGAACCACCATTCAATGGCAGTTTTTTCAATCCATTCATTATTGCTGCTGCAAGCTTGCTTCTTCTTGGTATCCATTCCCTGTATTCTGTTTTTCCCAGTTTAACCAGTTGCTCCCCGTAAACTCTTTTTCCCGGAACAAGGTTTTTCGTAAACAGTTTCCTGTTTTCAAAAAAAACCCCGCCAAAAATTTGTTTCAAAGAAAACTACCTTTAAAATTCTCTCTCTTCCTTTTATCGCTTAAATGTTTTTGCGCCTTTTATTATTCCAAAGCCACTTTTTCTTTTCTCCACACCAATCACTTTTTTGAGAAGTAATCCTGTTTTGCCGCAATGCTCAGTTTGCCTGCTATTTTTCTTGCTTTTTTCCCTTTTTCTTTTGGCTTTGCTGCCTGCACTTCCGGGTGCTGGAACAGTATGCCGTATTTTGGCGGCCTTGCTCCTGTTTTTTTGTGCCTGAACAATGCCTTTTCTGCCCCAAGCACCTGTATTGTGGAGCTGGGAACAAAAGCAAGCCGCCTGAAGCTGCCGGCTTCCTTTAGCATTCTTGCTGCAAGCAAATTGCCTGCCAGCTTTGAAAAGTTGGGCAGCAATCCTGCTGCTTCTTTTTCAATGAATTTTGAAAGCATGCTTCTCTGTTCCCTGAGAGAAAGCGCGTTTTTGCTTAACTGCTGTATTGCTGAAAGCGTTTCTTTTTCTATCTCGGAGCCCATTGATGAGAGTGCTTTTTTTTCTATTAAGGCAGATTTTTCCGGGCTTTGCAGGATTTTTTCCATATTGTTTTTTGTATAGTTTTTTCTTTCCCCAAAATCAATAATCATTCGCAGCAATTTTTCGTTGTCATTAATTGTTCTGCTCAATTCCGGAAAATGGCTTGCATACCATTCGGTTATTTGCTCTGAAAGCTGGTTGAACACCCTGTCCAGTTCATCAAGCGCATTTACTGCCCGCACAATATGCGTGTCTTTTTCCCCGAACCTTTCCCTGACTGTTTCCCTTGCTTTCCTGAACAGCTTTTCCCTTAATTCCCCAATTTTAGGCATTTTACCACTGTTTTAAGTAATTGTTATTTCAACAGCCTAATAAATTCTTCCCTTTCCAACCCTGCTTGCTTCATGATAGAAAGGAGTGTCCTTGGAACAATCACTTTGTGGTTTGGAACAGTTACCCTTGTAAATGGGTGAATGGATTTTCTTAATGTAATATGGCTTCCTTTTTGGTGGTCAAATTCAAAATCAATTTTTCCCAGCGCTTTAATAACTTCCTTGCCTGAAACAATTGGCAGTTTCATCAAAGCGTATAATATGTTAGTTTACGTCTTATAACGAAACCGCAACAACTTCTGCAATTTTCCTGTATTGTTTCTCTTCGGGGTGTTTTCTGAGGCTTTCCAAATAACTTTTTATTGCTTCTTTAATGTTTTTTAGGGCAGATTTTTTTGTTTTTCCCTGGGAAATACAACCTGGAAGGTTTAGACATTCAGCAACAAACCAGCCAGTTTCCTCGTCTTTTACCAAAACAACTTTATATTCCATAATATCAATTTATACACTAAAAAGTATTTAAACTATATTTAAAACTTACTAGTCTCAATTCTTTTATGCCAAAGGACGAAATTGCCAACCTTGCCTCAAGGAGGTCATTGTTTTTTCCTGCCGCTGAAATATACGGCAGTGCCCTTGCCGGCTTCTGGGATTTTGGGCCTGATGGCCAGACAATAAGGAGAAAAATAGTTGACTTGTGGAGGAAAGAGCTTGTTGAAAAAGAGGGGTTTGCGGAAATTTTTGGCGCTCAAATCCTTCCGGAAGATGTTTTCAGGGCATCTGGGCATCTTGAAAATTTCAATGACCCGATTGTAAAATGCAGGAAATGCAATTCACAGTTTCGCGCAGACAAGATGCTTGAGGAAAAGGTTGCAGGAATTGTTCCGGAAAGCATTGCTACAAGCGAATTGTCAAAACTGATAAAAGAGCACAAAATAAAATGCCCGAAGTGCAATGCAACGGATTTTGAGGAAGTGAGGAAATTCAACCTCATGATGAAGCTTGAAATCGGGGCGCAGGGAGACAAGCCCGCTTACCTTAGGCCAGAAACCTGCCAGAGCATTTTCCTGGATTTTTCCAGAATATACAAGACAATGCGCCAAACCCTTCCGCTTGGGATTGCGCAGGCAGGAGCAAGCTTCAGAAACGAAATTTCCCCAAGGAACACCCTTCTCAGGGAAAGGGAACTGGGGCAGATGGAAATAGAAGTTTTTTTTGACCCGGAAAAAATAAATGAAGTGGAGAATTTTGAAGAAGTGAAATCATACAAGCTGAAGCTCCTGAGGCTTGGTAAAAACTACAAGTTGAAATTAATGAGATTGGGCAAAAAAATAGAGGATATTTCCTGTAAAGACGCAGTGCAGAAAAAAATTGTTTCAGGAAAGCTTGTTGCCTATTACCTTGCAAGAACACAGCAGCACTGGGAAAGGTATGGCATTCCAAAAGAAAAAATGCGTTTCAGGGAGCTGGATAAAGATGAAAGGGCGTTCTATGCAAAGGAAACATGGGATTTTGAAGTTGAAACAGACCTTGGCTGGATTGAACTGATTGCCTGCAATTACAGGACTGACTATGACCTGAAAGGGCATTCAAAAGTGAGCAGGCAGGACTTGGGCGTGAACGAGGGCGGCAAAAAAATTTTGCCGCACGTTTTTGAGATTTCTGCCGGAATTGACAGGACTTTTTACGTTGCTTTGGACCTTTCTTTCAGGAAAGAAAAAAGAGGGCCAGAGGAAAGGGTTTTCCTGAAGCTTCCTGCAAGGATTGCCCCCTATCTTGTTGGTGTTTTTCCGCTTGTCAAAAAAGACGGCCTGTCTGAAAAAGCAAAGCAGGTTTTCAACGAGCTTGTTTCCCACAACCTTGATGCTTTCTTTGACGAAAAAGGCAGCATCGGCAAAAGGTATGCAAGGACAGATGAAATCGGGGTGCATTTCGCAATAACCCTTGACTATGACACCCTGAAGGACAACACCATTACTTTGAGGGAAAGGGACTCAATGCAGCAGAAAAGAGTGCAAATTGAAAAGCTCCCCGAACTATTGTGGAAGCTTGAACTGGGAAAAACGACGTTTGAAAAAATTTAATAACGCAGGCAGACTAATTCTTTTGCGCTGCGGTATCTCAACGGTAGAGAGCCTGCCTCGTATAATTATTTTTTTTTTGAGGAAGCAGGAGGTTGAGGGTTCGAATCCCTCCCGCAGCTTTTATTCTGCAACCAATTCAAGGAGTTTGTATCCGAAGAATGTTCCCTGTTCATACAAGAAATTTTTTTTGTCTGGCGTGAATTCTTTCCATTTCATTCCAAGCGCTTTTGAACTATTTTCGATTGTTTTCTTGAAATTTTCAGGGATGTTGCTTGTCATTCTGCTTGTATGGTCATGCAGTGCACGGTAGTTGTCTGGATGAACTGAAAAAACTTTCACGTTTTTTCTCCTGCAGTATTCCATGGCTGCAATTGTTGTGGCAATTTCAGCATACCTGTAACCGCTTCTAACCCTGGCTGGCGTTCGAGTGGTTTTGAGGTCTGCTGTTGGCTGTATCACTACTATTATTGCACATTTTTTTTCTGGAAAAAACCAGAGCACTGTCTGGCAAATTGAATGAGGGTGTGCAAAGCCCCACCTCTGGCTTCCTTCAACAAATCCCCTGTGCTCTCGCAATGCATTGAGGCTGAAAACAAGCTCTTTTCCTTGGCTTGGCGTTTCCCGATGCCATGCCCCAAAATAACCACTGTATTTTTGGGAAAGAAAAAGCCTTCCCTGAGGCGGCTTTGCTTTTCTCCCGAAAATTTTTCGGAATGCTGTTTCAATTCCTCTGATTTTAACTGGTTTTCGCGGAGGTCTTTTAGGCATTTTTTTCACCCATAAATTCTGTGCTTTGTAAGTTTTTTTTTGCAGGCATTGCGGTCTGCACTATTCCGGCAATGGCGTTATTGCGATAAAGCCTTCTATTTCCTGTTCGAAAAAGCTCGGCCCCAGTGGCGTGGGGTTGTCGTACTTGTATCTGAGTTTGCAGTTCATTGTGCTTTCGTTTCCCCTCTGTGAAACGGGGGAACTTGCAAACAGCGTGAGTTCTCTTGATTGCTTTGGGGCAAGCTCT
Organism: uncultured archaeon; assembly: GCA_964373935.1. Taxonomy (GTDB): domain Archaea; phylum Iainarchaeota; class Iainarchaeia; order Iainarchaeales; family CAYJWT01; genus CAYJWT01. The sequence continues at coordinate 19,283 of CAYJWT010000006.1, forward strand.
GAAATGGTTTGTTCCGCTATCCTCAGCCAGCCAACGTGGCAGGTGGCAGAGTTCTTGACTGAAAGCAAAATATTATTTATTGAAAGTGCACCGCTGTTTGTGAATTCAACGACCATGGGTTTTTCCTCATACTTTCCCTGTTCTTCAAGCCAGCGAATGCTTATTTTGCCCGGCCTTGGGAGTGCTCTCAGGCCAATGTTTGCTTCCTCGCTTACCTCTATCGTGAGCGGCTTTTTTTTGTTTTCCCCAAGAAAGCTCGCGCTGAGAACAAGGTTTCCTGAAATAACCTCTTTTTTTGCTGTTATCGGGATATCTACCCTCAGTTTTTTTTCCGCAATCCCGCTTTTTTGGATTTCGAGTATCTCCACCTGTGTCGGGTTTTCGGTGTTGGCTATTTCAGTGAACTTGAACCACTTGAGCACTTCGCTTGGCTTGTTCAGGGGAGCGTTTGTTATTTCAATGCTCAAAAGCAATCCTGTTACTGGGAAAGCCGACTTGTTTCTGACTGTGATGTCCTTGTCAAACCCGCTTGTTCCGGCTTTTAATCTGCCAAAATCAATTTCCCTGAGCTCAAGAATGGGGGTGGGGTAAACTTTTGTTTCCAGGCTTTCCTTCTTGAGAACGTATTTCACTCTCACGCTGCCCTTGAGTGTATCCCCGGTTTTTTGCTCCAGCTGCAGCCCCTGCGGCTTTATCTCAAGGATTGCTGTTGCCTCTCCCTGCGGAGGAATGCTCAGTGGGGTGGGAATTACTATTATCCCGAGTTTTTCAATGTCTCCCTCAAAAACAAATTCAGCATCCACAACTCCCTTCCCGTTGTTTTTCACAACCATTGGCGCCTGCAGTGTCTGCCCCAAAATTATCGATTTCGGGAAAGTGTTTTCAATTCCATCTATTTCAAGCCGGTAGTTTTTTTCAAGGACAATTGGAATGGTGTCTTTTTCGTCCACAGTAATCTGCTGCCCCCTTTTTAATTCATAGCCGCCGGCAGTCACATCGGCATTGTAAGTGCCTTTCCTGAGCTCTGTTGAATGGCTTGCCTGCCCAGCGCTCCTGAAAAGCTCTTCCCCCCCGGCAGTGTAGATTTTAATGCTTGAATCACGCAAGGGCTCCCCTTCAGCGTTTTTCACTGTTATCGTAATGTTCCTTATGCTTCCAACAAACATGTCATAGAAAAACCATCCTGCCCCCGCAATAACCAGCAGCAGTACTAGGATTGGGAGGATTTTTTTTGCCGCCCTTGCTGCCTTTCCCCCAGAGCTTTCCTCTTCAAGGCCATAGTCAGCATAACTGGAAGTGGGCTCAGAATACCCGTCTCTATCGTACAAAAAAACCACCGTTGCAATTATAGTAAAATTGCTTGTTATTTAATAATGTTTTGGAAAATAAACCAGATTATTTTTTCTTGCTTCTTTTTTCTTTCCTGTTTTTCATGGAGTAAATTCTCTGCTCGAGCTCTTTTATTCTCTGCATTCTCTCTGCTGCTGTTTCCCTGAAGTGCTCTGCATCTTTTTCGCTTTTTTCTAATCCCATTTCAAGCTTTCCCATTTTTTCGTGGAACATTTTTTCGGCTTCTTTTTTTGCTTTTGCTTTTTCTTCCTGCAGCGAGAGAAGCTCTCTTGTGTAGGTGTTCCTGAGCTGCAGTGTTTCGTGCTCTATCTCAAGCACTATTCTTTTGGCGTAATCCCTTTCTTTTTTCAGCATGCCTGAAAGTTCAATGCTTTTCTGCATGAAGGAACTGAACTTTTCTTCAATTGCTGCGAGCTTTTCCTTTAGTTCCGCATAGTTTGCCTGGATATAGTCAAGCTGCTTGCCGTGGGAGCTGATATTGTGGTTGAGCTTTTCCATTTCTCCAGCCATGGTCCTTGCTGTTTCGTTGATTTCCATTTCCATGTCTGCAACTGATTGCTCTTCCACATACCCAAGGTATGACTTCTTTCTTATGTCTGCATATTTTCCTTTGAGTTCCTCTATTTCTGTTTCTTTTTTTTCAAGCAGTGAAAGCAGGTTTTTTGTTGTGCCTTTTTCAATCTGGAAGGGGCTGCCAGCCTGTTTCCTGAAAAAAATGTTCACTCTCTCAACTGCATACCTTGCCTTTAGCAAAAAAGCAAGCATTTTCTGCTCTATTGCATTGTAAACCCCCGGGCTTTCCTCTTTTTCAAGCAGGTTTATTTCCCTTGCCCTGCTGGCTTTGTGCAATTCAAACCTCTTGTTTTTTTCAAGCAGTGCAGCCAGCTTTTCTGCCTCCTCAAGCAATCCCCAAATCTCTGGCTTTTCGCCTGCTGTTTCAAGCCCAATGAGCTTTTGTGCCCTCTCAAGCGAGTGCTTCAGTTCTGTGAGCATTGCAATTGATTTTTCAAGCACTTCAATGAAATCTTGCCTGCTGAACTGCCTCCACTCCCTGGAAATAATAAGGGAATGCAGTTCATCAACCTGCTTCAGCATATCAGTTGCAACAAGCTCTTTCTCCATACCAGCAATAAGGGTTTTTCCTGTTTATTAATTTTCTCTTAAAAAAATCTTTATTATTTTAAAACGCTCATTGCATACTTTGCGGCAATGCGCACCCATCTGTCAGGGTCGCCAAGCATTTTTTCTATGGCTTTGATGGATGATTTTGATTTAAGGACCACCAGCGCGTTTATTGCGCCCGCTCTTACATCTGGTTGCCTGTCTTTCAATCTTTTTTCAATCAATGGTATTGACTGGGAAAAGCCCTGAAGGGCAAGGTTTTGCACTGCATTATACCTGAGGTGCCTGTTTCTGCTATTCAAATCCAATAACCATTTTTTTACTCTTTCGGGAGCCTGCCCTGAAATATGTTTTATGGTTGCAGGGAGCTTTCCTGGAGGCTTTTTCGGCACAATTAACCCCATTGGCCTTTGGTGTTAATAATCTTATAGCTTAAGTTTTTGCGACTCTGGGACAAAATTGGGTGATTTTTTGTGGTTTTTTGGTTTTTTAGCCCAAA
>CAYJWT010000007.1:0-1535 GCA_964373935.1 uncultured archaeon
ATTTTGACATGGCTAAAACTGTTCAAATAGCTACAAAAATAATGAAAAAAAAATAAAATCGCAGAAAGAAAAAAAATGGTTTATTATGTGATTGATTATAAATGGACCGGAACGTCATTTAGGCTTGTTTCAAGGGCAATTAAAACTATTGACCCAAATGCCACCATAATTCCAATAACGCAGAATCATCCACTTTATGGCCAACAAATTGAGGAAATTGAACAGCATATCGGATGGATAATTCCAACAGACAAAATAAAAAAAGGCAGAATAAGAGGCAAACACAAAATTTTAAGGACTCAATATCTGTCTTTCAAAAAACTGCTCCAGGATTACATTGACAAAAGAAAAGCCGCTGCTAAATAATTTGCGGCTCCGGCACTGGAATAATTATTTTTCCTTTGTACCCTTTTTCCCTGATTTTTGGTATGATTATGTCTTTGAGGTTCCACGCAAGCAATAACGCATAATCTGGCTGTTCCTCGAACAGCTTGCTTTCTTCAACAACAGGAATGTGCATTCCCGGGCTGTATTTTCCCACTTTTAAATTCGGCTTTTCTGCAAGGTATTCCAGAACAGCGCTTCCAATTCCATTGTAGTTCAGCAGGGTGTTGCCTTTTGCAGGCGCTCCAATCCCGACAATTTTTTTGTTTTGGGACTTTAAACCAAAAAGAAGGTTTCTCAGCTTTTCCCTGTTTTCCCTTACTTTCACTGCAAATTCTTCAAATGCTTTTTTTGAATGCAGCCCCCCAGAGTGCTCTTCCTTCATTATTTTTCTAACACTCCCTGAAATTGGGAAAGCATTCTTTTTGCATGCATAAACTCTCAGGCTCCCACCGTGAGTGCCAATCCTTTCTGCATCAAAAACCTCCATTCCGTGCTCCCTGAACAGCAAAACAAGCGGAGCAAGGGAGTAATACCTCAAATGCTCTGCATAAATGCTGTCATACTCCATTTTTGAAACCATGTCAAGCAAATAATGGGATTCTTCAATAAAAACCCCGTCATCAGCAAGCAAAAGCTTTACTCCATTCAAAAAAGAATCAAGCTCTTTAACATGGGCAAAGACATTTGTTGCAGTAATCACTTTTGCTTTTCCCTGCTTTTTTGCAATATTTTTTGCAGTTTCCTGATTGAAAAATTCTCTTAACGTGGGAACATTTTTTTCGCCTGCAAGTTTTGCCGCTTCACTTGGGTCAATTCCCAAAACCTTTACTTTGTGCGGAAGATAGTTGGAAAGTAATGTTCCATCGTTGCTCCCAATGTCTATCGCCAAATCTTTGGAAGAAAGACTGAATTTTTTTATGATTTTTTCCACAAGTTCATGGAAGTTACTTACAAGCTCCCCGCTGCTTCCCGTGGTGTAAACAAAGCTGTCAGTGAACAGCAGTTTTGGGTCGGGGGCATGCCCTAACTGCACTAACTTGCATTCTTCGCAGAAAAAAATGTCAATAGGAAATCTTGGTTCCTGTGCTTCAGCCATTTCTTTTCCAATAAACCTGTCTGCAGGGGGATGCTCGCCTAATGACAAAAAC
>CAYJWT010000007.1:1545-15322 GCA_964373935.1 uncultured archaeon
CTCTATGTCCGGGCTGCTGCAAATCTGGCATTTCATCAAAAAAAAACCTCAAAAAATTATTTCTCGTTATTGAATTTTGCCTTATACCAATTGAATGTTTTTTTTAGGCCTTCTTCAAGGCTTACAGCTGGCTTGAAGCCCAGCTTTTTCAGTTTTGAAACATCAGGGCACCTTCTTGCAACGCTTCCTTTCGGCGCCTTCTCTATTTTTATTTTCGGGTTCACTTTTGCTATCCTGAATAGTTTTTTTGCAAGGTCAATTATCCTTATTTCGCCATCGCTTCTCCCGATGTGGATTGTCTGGGCAGGGGTTTTTTCGCTTTCCATAACCAGCTGTGTTGCCCTCACGGCATCCTCCACAAAGCAGAATGTCCTTGTTTCCTTTCCCCCGAATACCCTGAAAGGGTTTTCTTTTTTCACAATTCGCTCAACGAACTGCGGGATAACGTGCTCTGTCCCCATTCTTGGCCCGTAAATATTGTGGTAGCGTATTATGGAGAAATCTATTCCGTGCAAATGTGAATAGGAGTGGATGCTGACTTCATTGAGTATCTTGCTTGCCCCATAGCTCCATCTCACATTGCTTGGGTCATCAATTGAAAGTGCAACATCTTCCGGTGTGGGAATTGGAAACTTGCTTCCAAGCAGTTTAAGCGTTCCCGCATATGTTTCTGAACTGGAGGAAAACAACAGTTTTCCCTGTTTTGTGGAAACAATCCAGTCAAGCACATTCAGCGTTCCAAGCACCCCCACTTTTATTACCTTGTCGGGAATGCGGTAAAAGTTTTCAGTGCCGTTGATTGCAGCAAGATGGTAAATGTAATTATAGTTTCCAAGAGAAGAAAAAGAATTCTTGTCAGTAATGTCCAATTTAACAAAGGAAACATTTTTGTTTTCCAGCACTTTCTCAAAATCACTGTCTTTTCTGCCCCTTGAGAAATTATCCCCTATTGTGACCTGCTGGCCCTGTTCTGCAAGATGGCTTGCAAGCTGCAGCCCAATAAACCCAGCGCCCCCTGTTATTAGCGCATTCTTCATAATTAAAGAATTGGCTAATAATATTTTAAACAGTCCTTCTTTCAGGATTGCACCAAAAAAAACTGGAATTGTTTAAAAAAAGGAACAATTATTGTATGCATATGGAAAAAGAAAAGCTGGTTTCAGTTATTCTGATTAACTGGAACAATTTTGACATGACAAAAAACTGCATCCTTGCCCTCAGGAAAAACACGCGATACAAGAACTATGAAATATGGCTTGTGGACAATGGAAGCGAGGATGGAAGCTTTGGGAAGCTGAAAAAGGAATTTCCCTTCCTTAGGACAATTTCCAATCCGAGGAACATGGGTTTTCCCTATGCATTGAACCAGGGCTATCGTGCCGCCAGGGGCTATTATCTTTGCCACATCAACAACGATGCAATACTTTTGGAGAACTGGCTGGAGGAAGCAATCAAAGTTCTTGAATCAGACAAGAGAATTGCAATTTCAGGTTTCAGGGAAATAACAGAAGAAGAAGCAAAAAATCCGGAAAAACTAAAAAAAATTCGTTCTTCTCCAAACCAGGAAAAAATGACTCTTCCAGTTGGCTGGGTTACAAAAAAAGAAATTATTGAAAAAGTAGGATATTTAGATGCGGAATTCTTTTCTCCCATTTACGGTGAGGAAGCAGACTGGAATTTTCGCGCAAGAAACATGGAGTACAAAATAGTGAGGGCGAGCAGGGCAAATGTTGTCCATTATAGTTCAGTGGACACAAAGAAAGCAATCGGGCAGAAAAAATATCTGGTGCTGATAAACTACCACAGATTGAGAGCCATGCTTTTCAACCTTTCAGTAATTGATTTGCTGCGTTTCGTTCCAGGATTGGGTTTGATTCTTTTCAACAGCATCTGGCAGGGAACATTATCCCAGGTACTGAAATCGTACTGGCTGAATTTAAAGGACTGGAAGCTCATAATGAGGCAAAGGAAGGCAAAGAGAAAATATATTCCATTCAAGGAGCCAAAATTTACCCAGCTGTAAAAAAAATGTTCATTATTGTACCAACAGATAATATATATTTATTGAAGCAGAATTTATTGTGGAGTGAGCTAATTGCACCAGACAAAACAACAGCTTCTTTTGAGCACAATAAATAGGAACGGTTTAGCGGGAATAACAAACCTTGCTTTAAGGTATTACCAGCAGAGCAAGCAGCCGGATAATGTGGATTATACCCCGACTGCTTTGCAGGTTGAGATAACAACAGCCTGCAACCTGAAGTGCACAATGTGCGAGCACACCTACATGCAGCAGATTGGCAGGAACCTGAAAATTGATGGATTTAGGAAGATTATTGATGAAAACCCGAATGTGCAGATAGTAAACCTTACAGGAATCGGGGAAGCACTGATGAACAAGCAGTTCCTTGACATGGCGGATTATGCAAAAAGCAAAGGCATTTATGTCTGGTTTTCCGACAATTTCACTTTCTTGAACGATGCAAACATTGACAGGATACTGAAAGCAGGGGTTGATTACATTGTAATGTCCCTTGATGGTGCAACAAAGGAAACTTTTGAGAAAATAAGGGTTGGCGCAAATTTTGATGTTGTAACAGAAAATTTCAGGAAACTCAAGGAAGAAAGGGACAAACGGGGGCTGAAAAAACCCCTAATGGGAATAAACATGGTGGTGGTAAAAGAAAATTATAAGGAAATTGAAATGCTGGTGAGAAAAGCACATGAACTGAAGGCAGATGACTTGATGTACATCAGCATAATAATGTCAGATACCACTGGCAACCTTTCCCTCTGGCAGTTGGAGCCCAAGGATACAGCGCCATTTGTTGAAGCAGGCAAGAAAACTGCAGAGGAACTTGGAGTGAAAGTAATTGCCTGGCCAACAGTCCACCTGAAAAGGGCAGAAAAAACAGGCTGTGCTTACCCCTGGCTCAACCCATACATTACTTACAATGGCGATGTTTTGCCGTGCTGTTATATCCCCCAGATGTCGAATGCAAGGCTGAACCCCGAAAATGTTATGGGAAACATTTTCAAGAATCCCCTTAAAGAAATTTGGAACAATGAAAAATACCAGGAGTTCAGGCGAAAAATAAAAACAAAAAATCCCCCGAATGCGTGCAGGGGATGCGCAAAGTTTTACGGGCAGTAAAAACCCGGAATTAATTTTTTGTTTGTGGTTTTATGGAAGAAAAAAAGGTTTGCGTTGTTGGAATAGGGAGAGTGGGATTGCCTCTCTGCCTGATTCTTGCAGAGGCAGGGTATAAAGTTTTCGGGATAGATGTGCGGCAGGATTATGTCCAGAAAATTGCAAGGGCAGAAATGCCTTTTGTTGAAGAGCATGCACTTGAACTGCTTGAAAAGCACGTGAACAAAAACTTTTTCCCCACAGAAAAAAGCGATGAAATAGGGAATTCTGACTATGTTGTGCTCACTCTTGGAACGCCTGTTGACGAGCACCTGAACCCTGATTACAAGCAGCTTGATACAGTGATGAGGGAATTGATTAAGCACCCGAAGAAAGGGCAGGTAATTGTTCTGCGTTCTACCGTTGCCCCGGGAACAACAGAATACCTGAAAGGGCTGATAGAAAAAGAAACAGCACTCAAAGTCGGAAAAGATATTTTTCTTGCATTCTGCCCGGAAAGGATAGCACAGGGGAAGGCAATAGTGGAAACAAGGGAAATTCCGCAGATAATCGGGGGCATTGAGCCGGAAAGCACAAAAAAAGCAATGGAGTTTTTCAGGCCATTCACAAGAGAACAGCTTCCAACAGACGCTAGGTCTGCGGAGCTTGCAAAAATTTTCACGAACATGTACAGGTACATTAATTTCTCGATTGCAAACGAGTTCATGATTCTTTCAGAGGAACACGAAAGGGAGGTATATGAGATAATCCATTTAATCAATCACAATTACAAGCGCGGGGGAGTAAAGCAGCCAGGGTATACTGCTGGCCCATGCCTGTACAAGGATGGGTTTTTCCTGGTTAATACCCTGCCATTCAGCGAGCTCATTTCAGTGAGCTGGAAAATAAACGAAACAACCCCATTGTATCTGCTCAAGAAGGTTAAGGAGAAAATGGATTTGAAGGAAAAAAAGGTTGCTTTGCTGGGGATGGCGTTCAAGGCAGACAACGATGACACAAGGAACTCTTTGAGCTTCAAAATAAAGAAAGCGCTTGAAAGGGAGCATGCAGTCGTTGAATGCCACGACCCATTTGTAAAGGAATTCAGCGGAAAAAAAGCAGAAGAAGCAATAAAGGGAGCAGATTTGCTTGTCATTGCAATGAACCATTCAGAATACAAAAAAATCCCTTTTGAAAAAATTAAACAGGCAGTGAAAAAAAACTGTGTTGTCTGCGACATCTGGAACGTTTTCGGAAAAAACAAAGTAATTTACAATATCAGTGAAGCAGAATGAGAAAGCTAAAAAAAATCAATTATTTTTCAAAACAATCATTGATGAAAGCATACAATGAATGCGAGAAACTGGAAAAAAGAAGTGAAAAATAATGAAAATCCTTTACATTACCTCGGTTCTTGGGGACATTGGAGGCAGCGAAATCTACTGCAGGGATGTAATAAAGGAAATGGCGGAAAGAGGGCATGAAGTGCTTGTTGCGAGCACTGAACCCTATGACTTCAAACTGCCTAATATTTCTTTTCTCAAAATCCCTTCTTTTGGACACCATGCATTTCACAAGTTCACTGCCCCCTTGTTCTACAGAAAGGTGGTGAAAGCAGCAAAAGAATTCAATCCGGATGCAATTCAATCGCACAGCAACTGTTTCATGGGGTGGATTGGGGACAAAGTGAAAAAGGCAGTGAACATACCTCATGTTCTGCTCATTGAAATGATTTCCGAAAAAAACACCAATCTTCATGGAAAAACAATCCATGCATCTGAAAGGTTTCTGCTTCCTAAAATAAAGTATGACAGGATTGTTGTTTGGACAGAGAACATGAAGCAGAAATTCCTGCTGCCCTGGGGCATCAGGGAGGAAAAGATTGCGGTTATTCCTGCTGCACTGAATGCAGCAAACTATAATCCAAAAGCAAGTGGGAAGAGGATAAAGCAAAAATATGGGCAGAATCTGATTGTTACAATTAAGAGCCTGTGGAGCACCAACGTGCAGGGGCTTGTGTATGTTGTGAAAGCAATGAAGCATGTGAAGCAAAAGCATCCTGAATACAAGTACCTGTGCATCGGACCTGGAGACAGTTCATTGCTGCAGAAGATTGCGAAAGAGGAAAAGGTTGAGGATGTTGTATTGTTTCCTGGAAGCATTCCCAATTCCGAGAAGCAGGAGTACTGGGCTGCAACTGACATTGCCCCACATTCTTTCGTGTACGAGTTTTCCACTTCCATTTCTTTCCTTGAGTTCCTTGCAATGGGCAGGGCAAATGTCATAACAGATGTTGGGGCTGTGAGGGAGTATGTCAAAGATGCGGCCCTGATTGTGAAGCCCGAGGACCCAAAAGCAATGGCTGACGGGATAATCAAACTGATTGAAGACAAAAAACTAAGGGAATCATTCCAAAAAAAAGCGAGAAAATTGTTTGAGGAAGAATACTCAATCACTTCAACAGTTGACAAGCTGGAGAAACTGTATGAAGAGGCAAGGTAAAATGGCAAAAGGAAAAGAACCCGTTTATAGGGACTTTTGCTTGTGTGAAATTACCCATCTTTCTGCAGAGGACTTTGATAATTTGCCAAGAAAAGATTATAATAATAAATTAAAAGCATTGGTTGAATTTGGAAAGTTAGTAATTAAAAATGAGACAAAAGTAGGAGATTTGGTAATGCTAGAAACGCCAAGAAAAGTAAACATTCAACATGTCCATGGAGATACGCCTACAGAAGAAAAAAAAGAAGCATGGAAAAAATATAGCGTAGAGTGGGCGCTCTATCCAGCACTTGCACAATTTGCCCAAAGTATAGGGCGCAGTATTGAGTCAATAGAACCAACCCCAATGAAGCCCGGTGCTAGATTCTGGAAACGAGTAGCAATTATAAAAAAAGGTAAAAAAACGAAAAAAATCCAAGAAAGGGAAGAATATCTAATTACCCAGCCAAGAGAAGCAGTAATGCTTGCCAAAATACAAAGGAGAAAACCAAAACTTGTGATAGTGGCTAGTGCCCATGCCGCATTTTTAGAAGAAAAATTAGCGCCAAGAAAATCTATTTGGGAGAACCCAAAAAAAGGAATGGTAAAATTATTTCATTTAAGAAACAGGGAAAAATTAAAACAGAGATATTTTAGAAATAAAAAAAGAAGAAGAAAAAGAATAATTCAGAAAATGGGGCTAAAGCCATTAAAGCCTTGGCGCATGAGGAAAATTTGAGTGATGAAAATGCCTGCAAAAAAAACAAAAAAAACATTTCCAAGTGCAAGCATTGTGATTGCTTCCTACAACAATGCCCCTGTATTAAGGAAGGTTTTGAAGGGAATGCAAGAGCTTGAATACCAGAACAATTTTGAGGTTATTGTGGTTGATGATGCAAGCACCGATAACACCAAAGAAATGGTGGAAAAGGAGTTTGGGAAAGAAAAAAAAATAAGGTTTTTGAGATTTGAAAAAAACCAAGGAGTGTGCAGGGCAAGGAACAAGGGAATAAGCATGGCAAGGTTTCCCATTGTCGTGAACATGGACCATGACTGCATTCCGGAAAAACAATGGCTGAAAAAAATAGTTGCAGGATTTAATGATGAAAAAGTGGGGGTAGTGAGCAGTTTTGGGTACTATGGGGGAACTTCAACTGCTTTCAGAAAAGAACTGCTGGAGAAAGTGGAGGGATATGATGAGGAGTACAGGTATTACAGGGAGGACAGCGATTTGAGCTTCAAGATAATGGACTTGGGCTATGAGTTTAAGGTTGTTCAGGCAGATTACGAGCACGACCACAAAATGGTGAAACCAGAAGGACTGCTTGCTTTGCTGAAGCATGTTCACCAAAGGCTTTCCTATCACATGAATGATGTTTTGCTGTTCAAAAAGCACCCGAAGCTCGCGGGAAAATTCCTGGATGTGAAATTTGGGTTTTTGGTTAACCCGCTGGCGGACTTCGGGATTGTGGCTGGAACGTGGAAAAACCCGTTTGACAAGGGAAACAAAAACTCCTTAAAGCATTTGGAACTGGCCAGCCCAAGAGGGATAACTTTCGTTGAGAACAAAAGCCCTTTGCATGCGATTGCAATTATTCTGGTTGGGATTGTGTTTGTTTTTGCAATCAAGGCATACAGGCTGGCAGGGAGCATAAAGCACGGGAAGCTCCTGATTTAAAAAAAAAATGAATTCAAAAAAGATTATTTATTATATCCGTTCGGCAAATATTATTTGGGCTGAATGAAAACAGGGCTTGTTTTATTTGGAATTTTGATTTTTTTGCTGCTTTCCGGTTGCACAAGTAGCGAAACAACAAACACAAGCAACAATGCTGGAAATTCGCAGAAACAACAAGCTCCAGATAATTTAAATTCTACCGGCTTTTCAGGAACAGTTTTGGCGGGAAATTCGGCAAAGCTGCTTGATTTCGTGAAAGCCGATTATGACAAGGCACTGGATTCTGACAAGCTGATTGTATTGTATTTTTACGCGAACTGGTGCCCGATCTGCAAAGAGGAAGTTCCACACCTTGAGGGGGCATTTAATGAATTATCAACAGAAAATACTATTGGATTCAGAGTAAACTATAATGACAGTGAAACAGATGAAAGCGAAAGAGAGCTTGCAAGGGAGTTTGGTGTTGCTTACCAGCACACAAAGGTTTTCGTGAAAAATGGCCAAAGAGTATTAAAATCCCCGGAAGGGTGGGATAAGCAAAGATATTTGAAGGAAATAAACAGCAATATTGGGTAACTGAATGGCAGAAGTAACAGTAATTATCGCGTTCCTTGCAGGGCTTGTTTCCTTTCTCAGCCCCTGCGTTCTCCCCATTATCCCTGGTTTTCTGGCTTATCTTGCGGGAGCAAGCGCACAGGAAGCAAAGCAGAAAAGATGGGACATTTTCCTGAGCAGCGTGTTTTTTGTCCTGGGATTTTCAGTTGTTTTTGCAGTGCTGGGAGTGCTGTTGAACACTTTGCTTGAAAGGTTTGCTTATGATGCCCAGGCGTGGCTTGCAAGAATTGGGGGCGCAATAATAATTTTCTTCGGCCTGTATCTTGTTGGCCTGATAAAAGTGCCTTTCCTTGAGAGAGAGCACAAGATTGCGGTGAAAACAAGGTTCAATTCAAGGTATCTTACTTCACTATTGTTTGGAGCGGCTTTTGCTGCAGGCTGGACGCCCTGTGTTGGGGCTGCTTTGGGAGCAATACTTGGGCTGGCAGCAATTGTTCCGGGCGCAGCATTTGTTCTATTGCTTGCATATTCGCTTGGGCTTGGGATTCCTTTCCTGCTGGTTGGGCTGTTTGCAGCACAGGCAACAGGAATCATTAACAAGTACGCAAATTTGTTGAACTACATAAAAATAATTTTTGGAATAATATTGATTGTTCTGGGCATTCTTGCTTTCACCCAAAACCTTCCCTTGATTGCAAACCTGGAAATACTCAACCAGTTTTTGCTGAAATAAAAAAAATTGGTTAAAATGGACAACAAAAAAATTTTGCTGATAATAGTGCTGATTGCCATTGTGGGGGCAATAATTTTTCTTGAATCAATAAAAGCCAAGCCACTCGAACAGGAAACAACTGAAATAAAAACAGAAACAGCAAATGAAAGAGTTCTTGAAAAAGAAAAAAATTTCCAGAAAGCAAAAGAGATTGTTTCCCCGGCAGGTTACATTAACACCGACAAAATAACAATCAGTGAATTGATTGGAAAAAAGGTTGTGCTGGTTGATTTCTGGACTTACAGCTGCATCAACTGCCAGCGCACAACCCCCTTCCTGAACGCATGGTATGAAAAATACGGGAACAACGGGCTGGAGATTATTGGCATACATACCCCAGAGTTCGAGTTTGAGAAAGAGTATGAAAACGTGAAAACCGCCGTACAGAAATTCGGGATAAAGTACCCTGTTGTCTTGGACAATGACTATGCAACCTGGACTGCCTACAGAAACAGGTACTGGCCAAGAAAATACCTTATTGACATTGATGGCTTCATTGTTTTTGACCACATTGGGGAAGGAGCTTACGAGGAAACAGAAAAGAAAATCCAGGAAGCTCTCGAGGAAAGGGCAAATGTTTTGAAACTGGATGGACAAATATCCAGTGAAATTACAATGCCGGAGAGCGCTGAGAAAACTGATGAAACAAAAATTCTCAGCCCCGAAATTTATTTTGGCGCGCTAAGGAACGGTTTTTTTGCGGGGGAGCAAGGAAAAACGGGGCTGCAGGAACTGCCTTACCCGACAGAAGCCAAAACAAACACGCTTTACCTTGTTGGTAAATGGAATATCCAGGAGGAGTTTGCTGAAAGCGCTTCAGAGAACGCAAAAATTGTTTTCAGGTACAGGGCGCAAAAGGTCTTCATTGTTGCAAGCGCGGAGCAGGAAACAAAAATCACTGTTTTGAAAGATGGCAAGCCACTCTCTGGAACAGACAAGGGAAAAGACATAACACTTGAAGCAGGAAGCACTGCAGCAATAAAGGACAGCCAGCTTTACCGGCTGGTGGAAGACACAGAATACGGGGAGCACATCCTCGAAATAATTGTGGAAAAGCCGGGGCTGAAGGCATTCACTTTCACTTTCGGCTGATTGACGAAAACCAGGCAAATTTTTTACTCCTTTGCTAAGCAACCACTTTGATGAAGATTATTATTTCAGAGCATGCAAAAGAAAGAATGCAAAAATATGGTTTAAAAGAGCATGACATAAAAGATTGTTTGGATAATGCTTCAAGCATTATTGATGGAAAAGATGGAAGAAAAATAGCGCAGAAAAACTTGAATAGTTATGTGCTAAGGGTTATATACGAGAAAAAGGAAGATGTTATTATTGTGATTACAACTTACAAGGCAAAGAGTGAGAGATATGAAATATAAGTATGACAAAAAGACAGATATTCTTGTGATAGAACTCAGCGGGGAGAAGCCGGATTTTGCAGAGCAGAAAGACAATATTATCACACATTATAACAGGCAGAACAAGCCGGTTGAAATAGAGATACTCAATGCCAGGAAAACAACCAGGGAAATGATGAAAGCAGTAAAAAACCAGAAAATCGCAACAGCAAAAACAAACTGAAATGCAGAGCGAAAACTGTACCAAAAACTGGTTTAAGAATCAAGGTATTTAATTGTTTTTAGGAAGGCATATTTTCGGTGGGTTTTTTGAAACTTCTTGTAACAGGCGGCTGTGGGTTCATTGGCAGCAATTTTGTGCGCTATTGCCTGCAAAAGCATCCTGGGCATGAAATAGTGAACCTGGACAAGCTTACCTATGCCGGGAGAAAGGAAAATCTGAAAGACATTGAAGGAAACAAAAATTACTCGTTTATGAAGGGGGACATTTGCGACAGGAAAACAGTTAAGAAAGCAATGGAAGGATGTGATGGAGTCATTAATTTTGCCGCTGAAAGCCATGTGGACAGGAGCATTAACAACCCCACTGATTTCATCAAAACAGATGTTTTTGGCGCATTCACTCTCCTTGAGGAAGCAAAACAACAGGGAATTAAGAAATTTTGTCAGATCAGCACTGATGAAGTATACGGCCAAGCTCTGGAAGGAAGCTTTAGGGAAACAGATGTTTTAATGCCCCGCAACCCCTATTCTGCAAGCAAGGCAGGCGCAGACCGGCTTGCTTACAGTTTCTATGCAACTTATGGAATAGATGTTGTTATTACAAGAAGCAGCAACAATTTTGGCCCCTATCAGTTCCCTGAAAAAGTGATCCCGTTGTTTGTTACCAATTTGTTGCAGGGAAAAAAAGTGCCATTGTACGGGGACGGGAAGAATGTGAGGGACTGGCTGTATGTTTTGGATAACTGTGAGGCAATTGATTTGTGCCTGCAGAAAGGCAGGGCAGGGGAAGTGTATAACATCGGGGGAGGAAATGAGGTAGAGAACATTGAGCTTACCAGAATGATTCTGAAAGAACTTGGAAAAGGGGAGGAAATGATTGAAAGGGTAAAAGACAGGCCGGGGCACGACAGAAGATATAGTTTGGACTGCTCAAAGATAGAGAAAGATATTGGATGGAAGCCAAGGCATGATTTCAGGAAAGCCTTGCACGAAACAGTGCAATGGTACAAAAATAATGAAAACTGGTGGAAGCCATTGCTGAAAGAAGCGGTGGTGAAAAGATGAAGGGCATTATTCTTGCAGGCGGCGTAGCGAAAAGGCTTTTCCCTTTGACAAAAGTTATCAACAAACACATTCTACCAGTATACGATCGCCCCATGTTATATTATCCTCTTGAAACATTGAAAAGCGCAGGAATTAATGATATAATGATTGTTACTGGAACCCACCATTCAGGGGAAATATTCAACCATTTTGGAAGCGGCAAGGATTTTGGAGTGAAGTTTACCTATCGTGTTCAGGATGAGGCAGGGGGAATTCCCCAAGCAATTTCCCTGGCAGAGGATTTTGTTGGGACTGATAAGTTTGTTTCAATTAATGGGGATAACATTCTTACACATTCCATAAAAAAGTTTGTGGATGAATTCGGGAAAGGAAAGGAAGAAGCAAGAATTTTGCTGTACAAGGGAACTGAAGAACAGGCAAAAAAGTCAGGGATTGCGGTGATTGCCAAGCAGGGAAACGTAAAGGAACTTATAGAAAAGCCCCATGTTCCTCCCAGCACAATGATTTCAATTGGGGTGTATATGTACACGCCAGATGTTTTCAAGGTAATAAGGCCACTGAGGCCCAGCGCAAGGGGAGAAACAGAAATAACACATGTAAACAGCCATTACCTGAAGAAAGGAACACTGAAAGCAAGCGTAATAGAAGGAGAATGGCTGGACGCAGGGACAATAGATGAACTCTGGGAAAGCAATGTCAGGATGAAAGAAATAAGCGAAAAGCAGAGTAAAAATTATAAATACAAGTAAACATTATTGGTTATGATTAAAATGAATTTTGAACATAAAATAAAATGCCCTAAATGCACCCATGAGATATGCTTTGAAGCAGAGAACGGTGAAAATAGAATAATTACTTGCCATAAATGTGGATATAAACACTATTTTGTTAGAAGTATAACAATTGAACAAATACAAGGAGTTTAAAACATGCGTATTGTTACTATTAATCCGCCTTTGCTGATTGCGGGGAAGGAGCAGAATAAGTTTTCAAAGGACAGCAGGAGCCCGGCTGTTTCAAAGGGAGGGTGTGTTTACTATCCTTTCTGGCTTGCTTACACGACAGGCCTGCTGGAGAGCGAGGGGCATGACGTGAAGCTGGTTGATGCGCCGGCAAGGGGGAATACAAACGAGGAAACACTGAGAATGGTTGCTGATTTCCAGCCGGAGCTGGTAATAGTGCAGACAGTCACTGCTTCCTTCTATAACGATATTGATTTTTGTGAAAAGCTGAGAACAATCTACCCCAATGTCTTCGTTGCATTATCAGGAGACCATGTTACCGCAATGCCCACTGAATCAATAAATACAAGCAGGGCAGTTGATGCGGTTGTTTTGGGAGAACTGGATTTCACGGCAAGGGATTTGGCATTAGCACTGGAGCAGGAGCATAATCTGGGGACAGTAAATGGGCTGGTTTGGAAAAGGAGAACAGGAAATGCTGAACAAATTGTTTACAACGCTCCAAGAGAATTTGCTTCAGGAGAAGACCTGGACAAGATTCCTTTTGTGAGCAAGATTTACAAAAAACACTTGGTTATTGAAGATTATTTCTATCCTTCAGTGCTTTATCCGGAAGTAACAATCTGGACAGCAAGGGGGTGCAAATACAGGTGCACTTTCTGCAAGTATCCACAGCTCACAACCTCCCACCAATACAGAGCAAGAAGTGTGAAAAGTGTTGTGGATGAGTTTGAATGGATTTCAAAAAATTTGCCGCAAGTAAAAGACATAATGATAGAGGATGACACTTTTACCCAGGACAGGGAGAGAACAATTGCTGTTTGCAAGGAAGTCATTGACAGGAAACTAAAAATTACCTGGACTGTTAATGCAAGGGCAGACCTGGATTTCGAAACAATGGATTGGATGAAAAAGGCGGGATGCAGGCTGTTATGCGTGGGCTTTGAGTCAGGAGTGCAAGAGATTTTGAACAATGTGAAAAAGGGAACAACAGTGCAAAAAATCAGGAAATTCATGGACGAGAGCAAGAAAGCAAAAATGCTCATTCACGGCTGCTTCATGCTAGGAAACAAGGGAGAAACAAAGGAAACAATAAAGAAAACAATTGCTTTTGCAAAAGACCTTGATCCTGATACTGCACAGTTCTTCCCGCTAATGGTTTACCCAGGGACAGAGGCATTCGAGTGGGCAAAAAAAGAAGGTTTCCTTACAACACAGAACTGGAATGAATGGCTTTTGCCGGATGGCACGCACAACACTATCATTTCAAGGCCGGGATTGAGCGCAGAAGAGCTTGTTGAGGCATGTGACCAGGCACGGCTTGCTTTTTACCTCAGGCCAAAATATGTTTTGCGGAAAGTGTGGCAGGGAATAAGCAACCCAAGGGAGTTTCCAAGGCTGGTGAAAAGCGGCTTCACTTTCTACAAGTTCCTCATAAGGGCGGCAAAATATGCCATTGGGATAAAGCCAAAGAAAACAGCGGCATAATTCCTTGATTAAAAAAAACTGTTGTAAAACATGAATGCTTCTGTAATTATTCCCGCCTACAATTCT
>CAYJWT010000007.1:15332-22090 GCA_964373935.1 uncultured archaeon
GCAAGTTTGAGGTCATTGTTGTGGATGACGGCAGCACTGACAACACCCAAGGCATTGCGGCAGGATTTGCAAAAAAAGACAAGAGGTACAGCGTAATAAGACAAGAGAACGCAGGGCCTGCTGCTGCAAGAAACAATGGCGCGAGAAACGCCAAGTTTGAAATAATTGTTTTTCTTGACTCTGACTGCATTGCGGAAAAAAACTGGCTAGAGGAAATGCTTGCCCCCTTCAGCGACGAAAAGGTTGCCGGGGTGCAGGGAGCATACAAAACAAGCCAGAAAGAACTGATTGCAAAATTCGATCAAACAGAAATAGAGTATAGGTATGAGAGGCTGAAGGCAAGAGAAAGCGTTGACCACATTGGCGGCTATTCTGCAGCCTACAAAAAAAGCGTTTTCCTGGAGAACCGTGGGTTTGATGAAAAGTTCAGGATGGCTTCTGGAGAAGATCCAGAGCTCGCCTATAGGCTGGAAGAAAAAGGGCACAAGCTGGTTTTCAACCCGAAGGCAGTTGTGTGGCATTTTCACCCCAACAGTTTGTCGAAATACCTGAAAACAAAGTTTTTCCGTGCTTTCTGGAGAGTTAGAATGTACAAGAAGCACTCGAAGAAAATGGTTTCTGATTCTTATACTCCGCAGGAGCTGAAACTGCAAATTGCTTTTTTTTATCTTGGAACAATACTGCTTTTTTTTAACCCCATTCTTGCCCTTGCAAGTTTTGCAATGATTGTTGTACTTTCCCTTCCATTTTTTGTTTTTGCGCTGAAAAAGGACTCTGCTGTTGCACTGTTTGGAATAGCGGCAATTTTTTTGCGAACTGTTGTTTTTGGAGTTGGGCTAATTGCCGGAGTGGTTAACGGGGTGTTTAAGTGAAAATTGTTCATGTTAGCCATAATTTCTTTCCCTGTGTTGGGGGAATGGAAAAGGTTGTTCTGGAGTATTGCAGGGAGCTGAAAAAAATGGGCTTCGACCAGAAGGTTGTTTGCCTGAACAAGTGCCCTTCCTCTTCAAAAATCCTGCCGGAAAAAGAAACTGTTGAGGGAATCCCAGTTGAAAGGCTTTCTTTTCTGGACCTCAAATATTACAAGATTGCCCCGGCTGTTTTACAAAAGGTAAAGGAAGCTGACATTGTTCATGTTCATGGAATGGGTTTTTTTTCTGATATTCTGCTTTTGCTCAAGCCGTTGCACAGGAAAAAAATTGTTGTTACAATGTATGGGGCTGTTTTCCACACAACAAATCTTTCTTTCCTGAAAAAGATTTATTTTTTCGGACTAAACAGTTTACTGCTACATAATGCTGATGCGATTGTCGGGATCAGCGCTTCAGACACGGTGGAAGTTTCAAAAATCGCTGCAAAAGAAAAGATTTCAGTTATAGAAATCGGGGTAAACATCGAGGATTTCCTTGAACTGAATGGCAAAAGGAAAAATGATAGTTTTGTTTTTGTTGGCAGGCTTTCGGAGAACAAGCAGCTTGACTTGTTGATTAAAGCATTTAAGGTTGTTGCTGAAAAAAACAAAAAAGCAGTTTTATACATTGTTGGCAAGGATTTTGACGGAACAGAAGCAAAGCTAAGGGAACTGGTAAATTCATTGGGGTTGAAAAGCAATGTTTTCCTTAAGGGACATGTTTCTGATGCAGAATTGAAAAAAATTCTGGCTGAAACAGAGTTTTTTGCTTCAGCTTCTAGATATGAAAGTTTTGGCATTTCTGCTGTTGAGGCAATGGCTGCGGGCTGTATTCCGGTGCTCAGCCCAATTCCTACCTTCAGCGGGTTTGTAAAAAATGGGCAGAATGGCTTTATTTTGGATTTTTCAGAGGAGGAAAAGGCAGGGGAAAGGATGGCTGAAATTGCCTCAATGAGCCGGAAAAAAAAGGCCGAAATTTCGGTGAAAGCAAGGCAGGAAGCAATGAAATATTCTTGGGAAAGCAGGGAAAAAGAGATTGTTGGTTTATACGCTAGTTTAATGGGCTAGTTTTCAGGAACAATGCGAAAAGCAGAATAAAAACAAAAGACAGTATTATTGCGGCATAATCAATAAAAGTGCTTTCATGCCTTAAATCAATAATTTTTTCTTTTTCCACGGGAACAAGTATAAAGCTGTTTTTTTCATCCGATTTTATGGCAATTTTTTCGCCGCCAGAGTAAGCATTCCAGCGGGAAAAAAAATTCACTTTAATTGTTGTCTCTGGAGGGCTTGCCTTCACAATAATCCTTGTGTTGCTGTATTCAAGCAGCTCCCCATTATCAACAATGGAAAAGTTTTCGCTTTGCGGCGGCATAAACAATGCTGGAGGAACTGCTTTTTCTGAAAGCCAGTGGCATTTTGCCAGTTCATCAAGCGCTTTCCTGTTCAAGGCAAGCCATTTGCTGATGCCGAAATCTCTTGAGTCCTGATTGAATTTTGCACAGTTTTCCGCGGAAGCAATTGTTTCAAGCGCTTTCTGGTTGGAGTTGTTTATGGCAACAATGTTGTAGCCCCAGCCATAGGCAGTGCTTAAATCGTGTTTTGCCATTGCATAAGCGTTGATTATGGGGTCTGATGGCAGAATCTCAAACCTTTCATTTCTGCTTATTTTTTGCATCTCTGCATCAATGAGGGCAAAATCAATTTTTTCGCCGAGGTAGTCATAAGATGAAAGCCTTGGCTCAACGAACGAATAATTCCCGATTATTTTTGGGGCGAAAAAAATTCCCGGGATTATTGCTGCAAGTGCAAGAACAACAAAAGCCCTTCTTGGAAAATTAATGTTTTTTATTTCCTTTACAATTATCATTGAGCTTATTGCAAGCACTATTATATAAAAAAAGTTAAAGCTGTGAATAAAAGGCTTGTTCAGCAATGGAAGATTGGGAAAAGCAAATTTTATAGCTGCAAGCACTGCTGTAAGGGCGAGCAGCTGGAATTCCCTGGAATATTTTTTGTTCAGCCCGGTTTTGAGGAATAATGCCAAAAAAACCACAAGCAAAAAAAGCAGGAACAGTGAAGAGGCGGTCATTCCAAGGGTCTGAAGAGCTGATGAATCAAAGCTTGTTATGCCGGAATAGCCCGCATATGCCAAAAAAGGCACAACCCAGAAAAGGGAAAGGCCTATTGAAAAAAAACCTATTGAAAAGAGCTTTTTTGCATCAGGAAAATTTGATTTTGCAATGAACAATCCGAACAGCACAAGGAAGAATGTGGGGGAAAAATGGCTGAGAAGGGACATTACTGAAAGCAAGACCGCAAAGGCAAGCGACTTTTGCGGGCTTTTGTTGTTTAGGAATCTGAGAATGAAGACTATTGCAAACAGAAAGCATGCCCATGCAAACAGCTCATAATACCTGTTCAGGAACTTGAAGGTAATGGGGTTGACAGCAAGAATTGCCCCGAGCAGAAACCCTGTTTCTTTTCTTAACCCGTATTCTCTTGCAATGAACATTATTCCTGCAATAAGAAGCAGGCGCATTATCAGGATGCTTAATTCAAGAGGCGCAGTAAAGCTGCCAAAACCTATTCCTTTGAAAGCCAATGGCAGCAATCCTGGCAGCCAGCCGTCAAAGGTTGACACTGGCACTCCAAAATGGTGGTTTTTTATCCAGCCCTCAAAAGTGCTTGTGTATCTTACTGCATACCCGGCAAAATCAAACCCCAGGTCATCGGCAAAAAAAGAGGTGCTTGCTGCTGTTGAGGCAACAAGCAACAAAGTCAGCATTATTCCAAAAAACCATTGCAATTTTAGTTTTTCCGTCATTTTTTTCACAATAAATTTGGCGGGGAATGTTTTTTAATTTCCATTATCTTCCAAGCTTTTTGTCTATTCCAAGAAGCCTGAACATGAAACCGTGCAGCATCCCAAACCCGAACACAAGGAAAAGCAACGGCTTGAGAAATTTGAACGGGTTTTTTTCTTTTGCAGATTCAATTAATGAGTTAAGCAACAGTAAAGCAAGAATCATTATGAATGGCAAGCCCAGAACAAAAAAAACCGGAAAAAATCCTGAAAGCAGGAGAAAAGAAAGCGAGGCAAAATAAGCCATTCGCAAGTAAGTGGAAAAGGCGGTTTTTACTGCAGCAAAAAAACCGTTTTCCCTGAGAATTATTTTGAGGAAAGGCAGGGATGTTTTTCCATACCAGTATGCCTGCCAGTACATTTCCCCAAGAGTATGCACGCCATGCCCGGAAAAAAAGGCCTCTTTCACGAATTTTTTTTCCAGCCCATTCTTTACAATGTACCTGTCCAAGCGCGCCATGAATACCCTGTCCTCCCCGAAACCTATTTCTGGAAACATGCCCATTTCAATGAAGTCCCTTCTGCGAATAAACCTTGGCTCCATTGACATCCCATATTCGCTTGTCAGCGCTTTCTCAACCCAAGTTTCCTGCATTGTGTGGAAAGCATTGTATACAGCAACTGTTTTTTCATCAAATGCCCTTACTGATTTCTCAACAAATTCCTTGTCCTCAAGGAAAAAATCTGCACCAAGAATGCAGATTATTTCCGCCTTTGTCTGCTTTGCAGCCTTGTTCCAGCCAAAGGCAGGCCCTCTTCTTCCCGGATTGTTTTCAAGCAGCATCACTCCCTTTGACAGGCAGATTTCTTTTGTCCTGTCATTGCTGCCATCATCAATTACAATAGTTTCAATATTTTTGTATGACTGTTTTTTTATTGAATCAACCAGCCGCCCAATAAATTCTTCCTCGTTCAATGCTGAAATTATCATGCAGACTTTTGGTTTTTTCAAAATCAGACCTTTAATACTTTCTTTTTCCTTAATGATTCAAGTGCCCTTTCTATTATATAAATTATTTCATATCCTACTTTTCCATCTGCAGTGGAATCAATGTTTTTTTCAACGCATTCAGTGAAATGCCGCAGTTCATCCCCAAGGGAATTGCTCGGGGCAATAGGGATTTCAGCTCTCTGTTTTGTTTCAACATCGTATGCCTCCATTTTCTGGCTTAATGCATCCACGAAAACACTTTTCCTGCTTCCAACAACAGTTATCGTGCGCTTTTTTTCCGGGGTAACCCAGCTTATTTCAAGGTTTACAAGGATGCCATCAAGCATTGCATTAACAAAGGCGGCTTCTTCCCCCTTGTGCTTCCTGAATTCCTTTCCGATTGCGGAAACCTGCTCCGGGTTTTTTTCAAAAACAAAATTCACTATATCGAAAGGGTGGGGTGCTAAATCAAACAATATGTCCCTGTCTGGGAAAATGGGCTCAATGTTTGTCCAGACAAGCTTTGCGAGGTAAACCTTGCCAAGCTCGTTCTGCTTCACCATTTCCCTGAGCTTTTTCACAGCATTGTTGAACCTGAAAACATGGCCAATGTTCAAAACGAGCTTTTTTTTCCGAGCAAGCACAACAAGCTTCTTGCAGTCTTCAGAACTCAGGCACATTGGCTTCTCAAGCAGGACATGCTTGCCGGCAGAAAGGCACTTTTTTGCAATCTCAAAATGGAACTGGTTTGGAACACAAATGCTTGCCGACTGAATGCTTTTGTCTGAAAGTATTTCATCAAGGCTTGTTGTTGCATATTTTATTGGAAAATTCTGCCTGCAAAATTCAAGATTTTCATGTTTCAGGTCACACGCTATTATCTCATGCCCCTGCTGGCAGTATTCCCTAACATGGTTTTTCCCCCAGTAGCCAGTTCCAATTACTGCAATCTTCATTTCAGCGCCTCTGAAACTTTTTCGCAAACGTAATCTATTTCTTCTTTCGCCATGCATTCAAACATTGGCAGGGAAAGTATTTCTTTGGCATTTTTTTCTGCGACAGGAAAGCTGCCTTGCTTGTAGCCAAGGAAACCATAAGCTGGCTGCATGTGGATGGGCACAGGGTAGTGGATGCCTGTTGCAATGCCATTGTCATTAAGGTATTTCATTAATTCATCTCTTTTTGGGGTTTTTATTACAAACAAGTGCCAAACATGCTTTGCGAATTTTTCTTCAAAAGGCAGTTCTATTGGAAGACCATCAAGCATTTTCAAATATTGTGCAGCATTTTTTCTTCTTTTTTCAGTCCACTCATCCAGATGCATTAGTTTTGCTTTCAATACTGCTGCCTGAATGCCTTCCATCCTGTAATTGTAGCCAATAACAGAATGGCTGTTTTTTGGCTTTTCGCCATGCGCTCTTAAAATTCTTATTTTTTCTGCAACTGCATCATCATTCAGCAAAACCGCCCCGCCTTCACCCATAGCCCCCAGGTTTTTTGCGGGATAAAAGCTGAAAATTCCAGTTTCCCCGATTGCTTTGTTTTTTTTGCCTTTGTATTCCGCAGCATGGGATTGGGCACAGTCTGTTATCACTTTGAGGGAATGCTTTTCCGCAATCTCATTAATCTCATCCATATCGCATGGCTGGCCGTACAGGTTTGCTGGAACAATTGCTTTTGTTTTTTTTGAAATTTTTTTCTCCAGCTGTGAAACATCCATGTTGAAGCTTTTCCCCACTTCAACAAAAACCGGCTTTGCGCCGGCATGTGTTATTGCTTCTGCTGTTGCAAAAAAAGAATTGGGGACAGTAATTACCTCACCCCCCTGCCCAATTGCGTTTGCAATCAATGCAAGGTGCAGTGCCTCTGTTCCTGTTGATACCCCAATTGCATGCTTCATGCCGCAGAATTTTGCAAACTCTTTCTCGAATTCCTCAACATGCTTTCCGAGAATAAAAGCGGAGTTATCAATAACATCAGCAATTGCAGCATCAATTTCTTTTTTTATGGAATAATGCTGCCTTCTCAGGTCAACAAACGGAACTTTCATT
>CAYJWT010000008.1:0-21644 GCA_964373935.1 uncultured archaeon
CAAACCAGCATGGGGCGTTTGCGAATGATGGGAATATCAGGGAAAGAAAGTTTGTAGTGGGAACTAATCCGATTTTTGTAACTGCTGGAGATTTTAACAGGGACGGGAATTTAGATATTGCGGTAACAGCAGGCGGAACAACAGGAGTAATTAATGTCTTGCTTGGATTAGGAGATGGGAACTTTGCTTTGAGAACAAACAATACGTTTGGAAACAATCCAAGAGGAATAATAACAGGCGATTTTAACGGGGACGGCAGGATTGACTTGGCAGTGGCTTATAATGTTGATAGGAATGTGCGAGTATTTTTGGGTGATGGGAACGGGACTTTCAGGACCCCAATAATCCAAACCATTGGTGCAGGGGGATTTTATTTAGCAACTGCTGACTTTAATGGGGATGGGAAATTAGACATAGCTGCTACGAATTCTAGTGATGCCAATATTTCAATATTGCTAGGAGATGGGAACGGCACATTCAGGCCACAAGTAAAATACGGAACTGGGACAACGCCCAGAAGTATAGATTATGGAGATTTTAATGGCGATGGTAAGATTGATTTAGTTGTTTCCAATTCTGGCAGTAACACTTTTTCAATATTTATGGGAAATGGCGATGGGACTTTTCAGAATAAAGTAGATTTTGCAGTTGGAGGAACGCCAAGAGGAATTAAAGTAGCAGACTTTAACTATGATGGAAAACTTGACATTGTTGCTGTTAATGAAACTGATGACAATGTTTCTGTCAGATTAGGTGATGGGAATGGAGGTTTCAGGGAGCAATTGAAGTTCCAAGTAAATGATGTGCCAGGTGATGTTTTTGTTTCTGATTTGAATGGGGATGGAAACCAGGACATTATTGTAACAAACACTGGAAGTACAACAACTGGAGACACAATAAGCGTGTTGTTTGGAAGAGGAGATGGGAACTTTGACCCAGCAATAGAATACACAACCGGAAAAGACCCACGAGATGTTTATGTTGCCGACTTTAACAATGATGGAGCATTAGACATTGTTGTAGCGAACAATGCTGACAACAATATTAGCGTGATAATGGGTTTTAGAAACCCCCCTGATTTCAGGGTAAAATCCTCAACTCCTGCAAGAAATGATGTGAATGCGATTGAGGATGTAAACATTACTGTTACCTTTGACAAGAACGCAAGCCAAGCGATTTTCTCAAGATTCACTGCGATAGTCAGGGGATTATACACTTCAAGGTATGATGTGAATTATTCCTATAATGGTGCGGCAGACCAGAACAAGCTGACAATAGACCCAGATAGGAATTTCTTTGCGGGAGAAAAAATAACTGTTACCCTGCAAACAGACATTATCAGGAATGCTGACGCCAACTATTTAGACCATAACACTTTTGAGTTTTGGGTAGATGTCAAAGACAACAACGGGGAATTCACAAAAGACGGAAATGATGCAATCAGAAAACTTCGGGTTGTTGATGAATCAGCATTAGATGTCCAGCCAAATGCTGTTTTTGTTGCAGATATGAATAATGATAGGAACGTTGACATCTGGTTTTCTGGCAGTGGAGGGGGGGCAGGGGAAATAACTGTTTATCAAGGAGATGGAAACGGGACTTTCAGGGTTTCAGAAAGAAAAACTGTTAGCGATGCTTCAAGTCACGATAATCTGCATGTGGCAGACTTGAATAGGGACGGAATAATGGATTTTATTACAGTTAGGGGGGCTGTAGCAGCAGTCCAGGTTTTTTTGGGCAGAATTGATGGAACCTTTGATGGAAGAAGGCCTCAAACTGTTGGCTCAACCCCTATTGGAATAGGAACTGGGGATTTTGACGGGGATGGAGACCCAGACATTGCGGTTGCAAACAACGGGAGCAATACAATAAGCATTTTATTGAACGTTACAGCAGACCGCGGGGTGGCATTCCAAACACACACGCAATACAGGACTGGGGCAGGGCCAAGAAGACTTGCAATAGCGGATTTCAACAATGACGGAAAAATGGATATTGCTGTAACAAACCAGACAGACAGCAACATTTCAGTGTTATTGGGAAAAGGAGATGGGACTTTCTTAACCCAGAGAAAGTTCAGGGCTGGAGCAAGCCCAAGAGGAATAGCATACGCTGACTTCAACAACGATGGAAAACTAGATTTAGTTGTAGTAAGCAATACTGACAACAATGTTACACTTTTGATGGGAGCAGGGGACGGGAATTTTACCCTGCAAACCCCAAGATACCGTGTTGGAACAAACCCGGAGTATATTGTGACAGGGGATTTTAATGGTGATGGAAAGTTTGATTTTGCTGTTGCGAACACTGGGGACAACAATGTTTCAATCTGGTTTGGTGATGGGAACGGGAGCTTTAGCGTTTACGCAACATACCCCACAGCACCAGGCCCATTAGGAATAGCAACAGGAGACTTCAACAACGATGGGGTATTGGATTTGGCGGTTGCAGGCAATAGCGATGGGAACGTTTCATTACTATTTGGGGGGAGTAAGATTGTTGTATCAGCAGCACCGCCAACAGCAGTCAGTTTCAAGGTTAGGTCTTTTACCCCTGCTCCAAACGACAGGAATGCTGTTGCTGATGTGAATGTTACTGCTGTTTTTGATGCGAATGCAAACGTGAATTCCATTGACAATAATTCTTTCAGGGTGAGGGGATTGTATACTGCAAGGTATAATGGTTTGTTCTCGTACAATGGTGCTGTTGACCAGAACAAGGTAACGTTTGATTCTGACACCAATTTCAAGCCGGGAGAGCTGATTTATGTTCATGCCACAAGGGATATTAATAATCAGCCGAATGGTGGCCGTTTGGATAATAATGCTTTCTATTTTTGGGTTGATACCCCTGACAGCAATGGTAGCTTTGACGATGGAAACAGGGTTGCAGTAAAGTTCAATGTTGGCGCAAGCCCCCAGTATGTTGCAGCAGGAGACTTTAACGGGGACGGCAATATTGACATTGCAGTCACAAACAGCACTGGTAATACTGTGAGTGTTTTGCTTGGCAATGGCAAAGGCAGTTTTACCGCCCAGACAACTTTTGCTGTTGGCTTAGCCCCAAGGGGGATTTTTTCTTCAGACTTTAACAATGACGGAAGGCTTGACTTGGCTGTTGCAAACAGCGCTGGCAACACTGTGAGTGTTTTGCTTGGCGATGGCAATGGCACTTTCAGAACACAGCAGACTTTTGCCGTGGTTGATACCCCGGAGGGTATTTTTGCCACTGATTTTAACGGGGATGGCAATATGGATATTGCAGTAACAAATAATATTGATCTTTCAGCTAGTGTGAGCATTTTGCTTGGGAAAGGCAATGGGGATTTTGGGGCGGCAGTAAATTATGCTACAGACGAAAACCCGCAGGGGATTTTTGTCGGGGATTTCAACAATGACGGTAGGATGGACATTGCTTCAGTATCAAATTTTTCTAACACTGTCGAGATTTTGATGGGTGATGGCAATGGTTCTTTCAGAACAAGAGTATTCTACAGTGTTGGTGCAAGTCCAAAGGGCGTTTGGGGAGCAGATTTCAATAATGATGGAAAGCTTGATTTGGCAGTGGCAAACACCGGGGGCAGTACTGTCAGCGTTTTGCTTGGCGATGGCAATGGTTCTTTCAGAACACAAGTAACCTACGGTGTTGGTGCATCTCCACAACTAGTTTTTGCAGGAGACTTTAATGGCGATGGTGACATGGACCTCGCTGTTACCAGCAATACAGACAACAATGTCAGCATCCTGCTTGGCGACGGCAATGGGGGTTTTAGGACGCAAAACAAGTTCCAAGCCGGAAAAAACCCGATAGGCATTATTGGCGGGGACTTTAACAAGGACAACGTTATGGACCTTATTGTGGTAAACAATGGCGACAACAATGTCAGCATCCTGCTCTCCCGTCCACCTCCTACTGCTGCAGCTGATTTCTCTTTTGTTCTCAATCTTCCTTCAACCGGCTGCACGAATGGGAAAGGCAGGCTTTCTTCTGGAAGCGGGGCATGCGAGAGGGGGTATTTTGAGACAACAGACTTGTCCGGGGTTGCTGATGAAACCTGTGTTGCCCCGGAGGGCCAGACTGGGGATGTGAATTTCTTCGTGTATGACAACCAGAGCACTTCTTCAAGCGACTTGAACATTACTGTTGATCTTAATGCTGCTTTGCCTGCATCGCTCAGGCTGAAATTTGCGAGGACAACAGCAGGGTGCGTGCAGCCCTGTTCAGATGTCATTGAAACAGACTGTGTGGTTGTTACAACAACAGCAAAAAACATTGGCAAGGCCACTTACACTACTGGCACGCAGGACCTGAACATAAGGGTTTTTGGTGATTTTGTTGCAGCTCCAGTTGCAGGCATTGACAGGAATGTGAGAAGCACTGGGGTTTCACCAACATAACGTGAGAAAAAATGCCAAAACTGTACTATCAAGAAAAAAAACCGGCAAAAAATGTTATTCCAATAGCAATAGCTATAGTCGCAGTTGTTGCACTCGCATGGCTTTTTTTTGCAGGGCCAAAACAATTTTCCTTTAGCTTTCCGGAAATTTCTTCTGGAAGCCAGACAGACAACATCCTTGGAACAGGCCCAAAAAAAGCTTTTCCGGATAGCCTGGCAGTGCAGGAAAACATTCGAAAAGAAGAAAAAACTGTTTCTGGGGAAATTGCAGGCCAAAAAACCGGGAACGAGCAATCCGAAATCGTGCCGGAAAAAGCCCCGGAACAGGAAACCCTGCCAGAAAAGACAGGGCCAGCGAGCTTTGATTTTTTGAGGGAACAGCGCCAAAAATACGGCATTCCATTAACAGCTTTTGCACTGCTGCCTCTTGCAGAAAAAGATTTCACTGAAAAAGCCGCGGCCGCAAAATCC
Source organism: uncultured archaeon (assembly GCA_964373935.1). Taxonomy (GTDB): domain Archaea; phylum Iainarchaeota; class Iainarchaeia; order Iainarchaeales; family CAYJWT01; genus CAYJWT01. The sequence continues at coordinate 4,868 of CAYJWT010000008.1, forward strand.
ATTGGGGCGGATTACACATTTTTTTCCGGAGAATATTTTATCCAGCCGGAATTCTATCCTTCCTTTCCCCAGAATGCTGTTGCCTACTGGCAAAACCCGGGCAGGGGCTATTATGGTGCAATCGGGTATGGCTTTTTCCCTGCAGAACAAAAAATTTCCTTAAGCAGGGGGGAAACAAGAACCGCAAGATTTTTTGTCCACTCCGGGTATGGCATTGAGACATGGCAGGGCGCAAGGGTTATTGCGGTTGCCCCGGAAAACGGCAATAAAATCGGGCTGGAAATCATGGCAGGAGATTTTTTGCTCGAACCCAATTACCCGAAATTCTTGCCCGGCTGGGCAAAAGCAATTGATGCAAGAATTACGGCAAAAGAAAATGCTGAAACAGGCAATTATTACTTTAAGCTTGTTGTTGCTGCCCCCTCAGAGGAAAAAGGCAGCGAATGGGGCAGACAATATTCTGGAAAATACTTTAATGCCTCTGCAGCAGGCCAATTGTTTGCCCACACAATTGAAGTTGAAGTAAGTTAAAATGAGTTTCGTGCATGTTTTTTTTTATGCTTTTGCAAAACAAAGAAAAGCTGCTTTATGCTTTCCTGGTTTTGGCAATTCTTGCAGGGTTGTTTTTCAGGGTATGGGGGTTGGATGCAGCATTGCTCTGGAGGGATGAGCCAATCCATTTCATTGCCGCCTTGAAGCTCAATCACGCAGGCTTTCAGCTGCCGGAACAGTACCAGGGAGCAAACATTGGGGATGCAAGAAACTGGCACGCAGAACACCCCCCAATAGCAACTTTCACAATGGGCCTTGCCACAAGGATTATTGGGGCAGATTACACCAGCGTGATTCTGCTGCCCCGGGCATACGTGTACAACTACATTGCTTCTGGCATCCTGAAAGAAACGTTTCTCTCAATGCGCTTCATGAGTGCCTTGTTCGGCGTGCTGGTTGTGGCAATGGTTTTCCTGATTGCACGGAAATTATGGGAAACAAAGGCTGCACTCTGGAGCGCGGCGCTTGCCTCGCTCTCGGTGGATTTTGTTGCAATAAGCAGGGTTGCATTCCTTGAAATATTCATGATTGGGTATTTTCTGCTCGCACTGTTTTTTTTCCTCAAATACCTTGAAGCGGAAAAAAGCCAGCACAGGGCTTTTTTTGCTTTACTTGTCTTTGTTTTTGCGGTGCTTACCCTCGGAACAAGGGCCGGGGTGCCACTGCTTGTTTTCCCGGTGTTAATGCTGCCATTGCTCTTTATCCCAAAAGAAAGGAAAAAAACCAGGCAGCTTGCCGGATTTTTTCTGCTCCTGGTTTTTTCGTTTGCTGTATTCTATTTTGTTGTCAATTCACCCACAGCCATTGAAAGGGCTGGAATGGTTTTCAGGGAACAATTAAACAATTTTTTTGAAAACAATGCCTTTTTTGTATTGGCTTCTTTCTTCTTCAAAAACTCTTATTTTTTCCTGTTTGGAATAATTGTTTCTCTTGCATACTTTTTCAAAAATTTTGGCTTCCAGAGCGCAAAAAAATTTTTGCTGTCGCCGGACAAAAGAGTAATCGTGCCGGTTTTTCTTTTCTGCTCAATTGCCTTTTTCAGTTCAACTATTTTGGGGCAGTCTGTACGGTATTTCACAATAATGTTTGTTCCGGCAATGATGCTTATGGGAAAACCATTGCAGGAATACAGCAAAAACAGGGTGGTTTTTTCCCTGCTGGTTTTTTTGGTTCTGCTGAACATTTACAGCCTGTTCCAGTATTTTCCAAACCATGCAGGCTATGCAAATTTTGGCGGCAAAAATTTTTTGGTTCTTGACTACAACAGCCCTTATGAGCTTTTGCCGGAGCAGCATGAAATTTTGCGGTTTTTGGAGGAAAAGGGAAACCCAAGGATTTTCACAAACCTTCCAAACCTGCTTGTTTTTTACAGGGGAGAAGCGCATGCAGTGCCAAGCAGCTTCCTTAATATTGACAGGGAGGCCTGCCTGCAGGACTGGGAACAAAAAACGGAAAAATCCTACATAGTGATGCTTGCTTTTGCCACTGATGCAAAATTGTTCTGCACTGGGCTCATGCAATTGCCTACCCGCAAAATAAATGAATTTGGCCTGGTTTATCCTGACGGGAAGCGTTTTCCTTTCGGCACAATTTCAGTCCTTGAACCTATTTAAAAAAAGCCTTGCAAGGGTGAAAAAAAACCTCGGGATTTCCATGCTTCCCAGCTTGGACTTGCCATGCTGCCTGTCAACAAGGGTTATGGGAATTTCTGCGATGGAAAATTTTTTTTGCCTGGCAAGGAAAAGCAGTTCAACAAAAAAAGAGTAGCCCTCGGAATTTATTTTCTGCTGCAGTATTTCCCCTATTGCTTTTCCCCGGTATGCCCTGAACGCGCAGGTATTGTCATTTGTTCCTGTTCCAAGCAGGTGTTTTGCAAGAAAGTTTGCGCCCTTGCTTAAAAGCTTTCTGGAAAAAGGGTAGCTTATTATCTTTCCGCCTTTTGCATACCTTGACCCTACAACAATGTCAAATTGCCTTGCTTTCTCCAAAAGCTCGGGGATTTTTTCAGGGCTCTCAGACCCATCGGCATCAATCCCAATGATTATGTCAGGGTGTTGCCCAAGCGCTTTCCCGAAGCCTGCAACATAAGCACTCCCTATCCCAAGCTTTTTTTCCCTTTCAATGAGTTCGACCCCGAATTTTTTTGACAGCTTTTTTACGGCTGCAGCAGTGCCATCAGGGCTGTTGTCATCAACCACAATCACCCTTCCATTGATTCCCTTTTCATTTAAAACAGCAAAAATTTCCGGGACCAGTTTTTTTATGTTGTCCCGTTCATTGTATGTTGGAATGACAACCGCAATATCCATGAATTTTTTCGGCATGAACAGTGTTAAAAGATAATTGGCGGAAAAAGGTTTCTGAGGATAAAGCTTTTATATATGAATACAGTAATAATTCCAAGATTTGAATGCGGTTTCAAATGTTTTTGCTTGCTGCTGTTGCAGCAATGGTTTTTTTTTCCGGATGCACGAATAAGGCATACAATGAGAGCTTTGCCCCTGCCCAATCCCCCCCACAGGCAACAGCGCTTGCTGCTGCAGAATGCGGCAACAGCGTGTGTGAGGAAGGGGAAAATGCAGGGGCCTGTGGTGCTGACTGCACTCAGGCTTGCGGGGATGGGATTTGCAGTGGCAGTGAAACACCGGACAATTGCCAAAGCGATTGCGGGGCGCCGGTAAGGCGGGCTGGCTCATTGTCAGCTCCGGTTTCCGAATGCGGGAATGGCGTTTGCGAGGTGCTTGAATCTCCCGGTTCCTGCATCGCTGACTGCCAGACGTACTGTGGTGATGGGTATTGTGCGGGCGCTGAAACCCCTGATGCATGCTCTTTGGATTGCGGTGTGCCTGTTGCCAGGGCAGGCAATCCTGGTTCCGGAGTGGTTGAAACAAACTGTGGCAATGGCGTTTGCGAGCAGGCCGGAGAAACTCCCGCTACCTGCAGTGCAGACTGCAAGGCAATTTGCGGTGATAAGTATTGTACTGGCGCTGAAACTCCCACCAGCTGTTCTTTGGATTGCAAGGCAACAGGCACAGGCACTAGTTCAACAGGAACAGTTGAATCAATCTGCGGGAACGCGGTTTGTGAAAGCAAAGAAACGGCTCTTTCCTGCGGCGCTGACTGCTCTGTTTGCGGGGATGGAATTTGCACTGGCAAGGAAACATCAAAAAGCTGTACAAAGGACTGCAGGTGATATTAAATGCAGGCAAACCTGACTCAGGGCGACCACAATGGGACACTGCAAACACAAAGCAATTAGAGTGGTTTTTGGTAAGAAAAGACTTAAATAGGAGTTCGCTTATAAAAAATACAGAGAATTTTTTATGAATCAAAAAAAAGTTCTTTTGTGGCTTTTCATAGCAATGCTTCTCTCTCCTATTTTGTTTGTTTTTGCCCCTAGTACTAATAATACCACAATGACTTGGGTTGTGCCGAGTAATAAGAGTCATACTCTTGCTTATGGGGGTAGTTGTTCTTCAACAGCTTTCTTTTTCCATGAGAATGAGGGTTTGGATGATCCTGATACTGATGGGAATTGGGCTAGGTCTGTTCCCAAGGTTGGTAGGAGTGTGACTGATTCTAATTGCCAGAGTTCCACTGTTGCAGGAATAACAGTTACAAACAACGGCAATCTTACTATTGATATTAATGCTGCTTTTACTGGTAATATTGATACTAACTTGTGGCTGAAGGTCTGGCAGGGGAATGGGTCTGGTTGTGGGACTAATGGTTTGGGTGGTTGGGCTCAGAGGTGCCAGCTTACTGTGAATAATGCTGGTCTTGATTTGAATGAGGCTACTGGTGGTGTTGGTTGCAGGGATTATAATGCTAGTGATGATTTGGTTTCAATGACTTTGGCAAAAACCCTTGCGATTAATGATACTAACCAGCTTTGTTTTAGTGGGGACGGGATGGGTTCTATTGCTAATGTGCAGGCAAACCTGACTCAGGGCGACCACAATGGAACATTCCAAACCCAATCAAATTAAAACAAATGTTTATAATTTGTTTTAGTTTCCAAATATAATGCCCAAAAAAAAGAGCATATTTTGGTGTAGGTTATGGCTGAAGAGACAGTGCAGGCAATTGTGCAGGAATCAAGCACGCGAAAGCAGGACAGGAAACCTTTCTTTTTCAAAATCGCTGCAGGCATTGTTGTTATTGCTTTTCTTTTTTTACTGTATTTGGGTTTCACCACGCCCCAAGGCCTTTTTGTTTTCGGAAACAAGCAGTCCCAGGTATCACAGCCATTGCAGAATGGAAGCTCTTTGCCTGCAATAACTTCAAGCGAAACATCCTCAATTAACACTGTTGCTGTTGGGAGCGACATAATAAAACCAGAGGATTTCCCGATAAGAGAGGAATACTTCAGGGAAGTCTATAGGCCAAGAAGGGAAACATACAAGCTTTTTGAAAGGGCTGCAAAATATTTCGGAAAAGACATTGAGTATGTGAAGAAATACTTTGGCTTGAATTCCGAAGAAGAGATTTTTGCAGAGCTGCCAAAACCGGCAGAAGACTTCAGTGAAATTGCTTATCTTTTTGCTTCCGGAAAGTTTTTTGCAATCGGGTTACTGAAGCCGGAATATTACCTGCAGCCAGAGCTATACCCTAACTTTAAGATAAATGGCCTGAATTATTGGACAAAGCCAGACCCCAGGTATTGGACACCGCACGGGTATGGGAGCTATCCATCCGAACAATGGGATACACTAAGCCTGAGCGAGAGGAAAGAATTCACAGGGGTTGTTTTTGTGCAAACAGGGTGGGGTGTGCAAACATACCAGGGAGTAAGCCTTTTGCCTGATTCTGAATTCGTGAAACACTTTGATGTTGAAATAACCCCCCAAAATTTTTTGCTTGAACCAGCTTGGCCAAAATTCCACAAAAACTGGGCGCAGAGAGTACTGATAACAGGGAAGGCAAAGCCAGGCACTCCCCCTGGAAACTACAATCTTACAATGAATGTCTATCCTGTCCCGAAAGAATTAAGGGAAAAATGGGAGTTTGAGCACAAAAACCTTTATTTTGATGCGGCAGTGAGCTCAGTGAAGCCTGCTGGAAACTTCATTGATTTCCACATTACGGTAACAGAATAATGTTTTGGCAATTTTAGGGCAACAAATTATTTTTATATTAATAAAGCGTTATTCTACTTGGTTGGAATGGGGAAAAAAGCGTTAATTTCTGCCGTGATTGTTTTTCTTTTTGTTATTTTTCCCTTGCTCTCGGCTGCCCAGACAACAACAGTCTGGATAATCCCCAGTGCGGGCGGCGGAGGCGGTGGGGATGGCGGAGGAGGCGGCGGAGGCGGTGGGGATGGCGGAGGAGGCGGCGGAGGCGGCGGTGGCGGTTGGGAAAAGGTATTGAAAATTCTTGATTTCTCTGTGCAAAAAACACTTGAGGTAGGCAAGCCGGGGGAACTAAAGGTCACAGTGGAAAGCTCTGCTTTCAGGGAAGAAAGCTTTCTTGTTACAATTGACATTTCCCAAGAGCGCGGGGTGAGCTTTTTCTCTACAGAAACTGTTGAACGTTTTTCAGGCATTAAAGACATAGTGTTCGGGGAGCAATGGGTTCCTGTAACAGCAGGAACGCATATTGTGAATATCAAACTGCTTTCTGCTGACAAGAAAACAACCTATGATTCAAAGACGGAAACTGTTGATGTTGCGGGTGAATTAAAGTATGACGTGTCAGTTCAGTGCTTGAAGGACGTTGTCAGGCGTGAAAGCAATATTGACGCAATAATAACCCTGTTTAATATCGGGGAGTATTACACTGATGTTTCCCTGAACTGGTGGGTTCAAGATTATGAGGGCAAAATTTTTGGGAAAGAAAGCCTGCCTGTGGCAGTTTATCCCTTAGAATCAAGGGTTTTTTCAAGGAACGTTTTCATCCCGGCTGATGCCGTGATCGGGCAGCATGATTTCATTGCAGAGGTTCTTTATGGTCAAAATAGTGGCCTGGAAAAAAGGATTGGAAAATGCAGTTTTTCTGTTGCAAGAGATGAAGAATATTATTCGTACAGGCTGAATATTATTGAAAGAAAGCTTGACAGCATCGAATCAATTGTGCGCATAAAAAAGAACGAAGAGTATGATACAGCCCCCATTGAGGAAAAAATACTAAAAGCAAGGGAGCGAATAAGGAATGCTAGGGACAAATTAGTGTTTCGCGACTTCAAGTTTCTTGAAAAAGAGCTTGATGAGCTTGAAAGGGATGTGAATGCAATTGCAGACGAAAATGCAGGTCTTTTGAAAGCTGGAAGAATTGCTTTTGATGCTTCTTTTTTAATAATATTGCTTTTATTAGTTTTAGCCACAATAATATTTGCATCAATATACAGGAAACGTGACAGGATTATTGGCTTGGAAGCGGGCAAAAAAAACCCCGAGAAAAAACCGAGAGAAAAAATCAAAGCTGCCGATAAATTGCTGGGGTTTGATGAATAGGTGAAAAAATGGTTTTCGGAAACATTGCTGAAATTTCCATGGGCCTGTCTATTTTCGCGCTGCTTGCAGCATTAGTCATATTTTTTATCATAAGGTATTCAAACAAAAAGCTTTTTGGGATGGTGCTTGAAGTTCTGGAAGAATTGAAAAAAATAGAAGCGCATTTGAAAAAGTTTGAAAAGGAAAGTGCCGAGGGAAAACAGGCAATGGTTGGAAAAATCCATTCCCTTGAAAGCAGAATGGAAAAACAAAAGGAACTCAGGCATGATTCAAGGCAAAAAGAAGCCATATTAATTAGGCACTGACAGGGGTTCAGGCCGCGTAATCGCCAGCATTAAATGCCAATTCGTGCCAAAAAATATTTAATGCCTTGCAGCAAGAAATTTTATTGGCCGATGATGAGGTTAACATGCCATAAAATTCCGGGTGTTAGCAACGGTTTCAAAAATTCCTTGTTCCCGCATTGTAAATAGAAAATAAATAGTTCGTATTAATAACCTTGCTCCGATGGTCATCAACGAAATGCAAAACGGCACGGAACAAACTCGCAAACATGGCCAGAAAATCAAGCCAAGTTTTTCTTTACATTGACAAAGTGCTCTTTATAAAGAATTTTTTAATAACGTTTTCTTGTTTAACAATACTAATTAGTTTTATCAGTATCACAAGTAGTATTAAACAATTTTCTTAATAACGTTTTACTATATTTTCGTTACCAAGATACCAATAAGTTTATAATAAGTTACGTTTTTTAATACTAATGATACTATGGAACCAGAAGGATTTAATCAAATTGCAGGCACCGTTTCAATGGCGTCTAAAGGCGTTTATTACACATTTAACCCTAATTTCTTACCAGCCAAAATCAAATTCGACGAACCGCTCATTTCCATATTATCAGAAGCTTCGATGAATCTTGGCAACTTAAATGGTCTTGGCTTTCTCTTGCCAAACCCACACATATTCATTATGCCTTATCTAAAAAAAGAGGCAGTATGGAGTTCCAGAATCGAGGGTACTAGAACATCCCTCTCAGAAGTTTTTCTCTTCGAGGCAAAAGACGAAAAAGAAATGAACTTTGACCTTCAGGAAGTAATCAATCACATCAATGCAACTGAATACGCCCTAAACAAAATCAAAACACAGGAACTCAATTTAGAACTAATTTTAGAACTCCACAAAATACTCCTCAAAGGCGTTCGAGGCCTACAAAAAGAGCCCGGACAAATAAGAACAACCCAGAATTGGATAGGAAAACCAGATTCTGCAATAAACGACGCGACATTTGTGCCGCCCGAACCCGCAAAAGTGAAAGCATTGCTGGAAAATCTTTTTGCGTACCTGAATGCTGAAGACAACACTCCGCCACTGGTAAAAATTGGCATAGCCCACTATCAGTTCGAGGCAATACACCCTTTCAGAGATGGAAACGGAAGAATTGGCAGGTTATTGATAACATTTTATTTGTGCAAAAAAAACATCCTGCTGCTGCCACTATTGTACATTAGCGGATATTTCGAGAAAAACAGAGACGCCTACTACGACCTACTTTTAGATGTAAGCAAAAAAGGAGCATATGACGAATGGCTGAAATTCTTCCTCAAGGCTGTAATTGCACAATCAAAAGACGCGATAGAACGCGCGACAAAACTGGAAAAGTACTCAAAAGAATGCAAGGAAAAACTACTGGACAAGTCAAATACAAACGCGCTTAAGCTATTCGAGAACCTGCTTGGAAATCCATACATCACAATTCCGAACGCAAAAAAAATCCTGAAAAAAGAATACCCTACCGCAAAAAGAGCAATACAAAAACTAATAGAGGCCGGGATACTGAAAGAAATAACCGGAAAACAAAGAAACACAATATTTGTAGCAGAAAAAATAAAGCAAATCTTGGAGTGACCCCGAAGGTGGCCACAAAAATGAAAAGCGTGGTCACCCGAAGAAGCGTGAAAAAATGAGCTTTTTTAATTTTTTCAAAAGGTTTTTTCAAAAGGATAGCGCCAAATCTTCCAGTTACTTAATAGAGTTGCGATTGGCGGGCGATACAAAACACTATTTGAAAAGCCTGATTTTCAAAATTTCATCGAAATTTAGAGTCAGAGGAGTTACAAGGAACCATGTTGTTCCCCACGTAACCGTTTTTGGGCCGTTTAAGTGTAGCCAAGAAAAGGAATTACTGGCAATATTTATGAAGACCTGCAAGGCCGTTGATTTGCCCACCTACGAATTAGATGGTTTTGGCAATTTCAATGACCAAGTTGTACATGTAAAAATCAAGGCTTCTGAAGAACTGAAACAACTACGAAATGAGCTATGTCATTCATTAAAACCAATTTGCAATTTTATCCAGCCACATGATGAAGATTGCAATAATTTTGAATCGCATGCTACGCTTGCATTCAAAGACATTAGCGGAAAATTTGATTCAATAACGAATTATTTGAAGAATGTTGACCCGCCGCACAAGAAAGAATACGCCTTGAGATTAACCTTGTTAAAGAAAGGAAGAATTCTCAGGGAATATGATTTTATGCAGAGAACTGCATTGCGGAGAGAAGATGCGTTAAGCAGGATAGGCTGGCAACAAACATTCAAAACACTCAAAGAAGTTTTGAATAATAACGGCAAAAGGCCGCTCCCTGAAATCGCCGTTTCACAAGACCCTTGGCTAATAAGCGATTTGCATTTTGACCACGAAAATATAATCAAATACTGCCATAGGCCATTCAAAGACAAAGAAGAAATGAACAAGATTTGCTTGGAAAACTGGAATAATACAATAAACGACAAAGATGATGTTTTCTTTTTAGGGGACATGTCTTTTGGCAAAGGAAGCCACTCATCAGATTACTGGCTAAAAAAACTGAAAGGAAAAATTTATTTCATCAAAGGAAACCATGAAGAAGTACACTATGACACGTCATATGCACAAGCCATTCTGAAGTATAATGGCCAAAGGTTCTTTCTTATTCATGATCCAGCATTGGTGCCAAAGGATTGGCATGATTGGACTATCCATGGCCATAAACACAATAACGACATGAGAGAATTTCCCCTAATAAACAAAGAAAAAAGGACGATTAATGTCAGTTGCGAACTATTGAATTACAAACCAATCAGGCTAACAGAACTGATTGCCAAAATCGATTGATTTTTTCAGAATAAAATAAGTGCGGATTTCTCAGTGTTGAGTTAAATCATCATCCCTGCGAAGGTCAGAAGGTGTTAACTTCTTCATGGAAACCCGCACAAGAGTTCTGGTTCATCAAGTTTTTAACTGAATTGCAGGCAAACCCGCTTGTACAAAGTTTCGTACAAAACTTGGATTTTTTGTCACTACAAAAAATATCGTGAGAAAAACAAGCGGCACCGAAACGCATAAATTTACAAAAAAATCCGCAATAGTCCGTATAAACTCAAGCAGGCAATTTTTGGTCATGACCGGACATTTTTTAGCGCTAACACCTCCAAAATTAATGGTAATGGTCAATGTTTAACACCTTTCGAGCTGCAAAGCGATGAGATGACAACACAACACTGAGGCCACAAACAAAAAAATAATAAGCCAGACAAAAAAGAACAAGAGCCTCTCTCAACCCAAACCATGATTTGCCCGTTCTGCTCTGTTCAAAACATGAAAGAAAACGACTACTGCAGCAAGTGCGGAAAACCACTCAACACAGAAACCTTGAAAGAACTGGAACAAAAAGCCCAAACCAGCGACTTGCTGCAAGAAATAATCCGTTCAGAACTAGAAAAAAAAGGAATTGATTTAGCGGAAATAACAAGAGTCTTGACTGCCAAGAACTAACTGCGTTAGAATTCTGTAATTTTCTTGATTTTTTCATGACTTGCTTGGTTTTTTGCAATTTCGTACTCGTATTCAAGAGCAATGTTTGTTTTTGGATCGCTTGCTTTTCTTGAAGTCACAAAACCAAATAACGGCCTTAAATAATTCCAATCCTGCTTGAATTCAGCCCTTTCTTTTAGCCCAAGCTCTTTGATTATTTCTTTATCGTTTTTGCCAAGCGCCCTTAATTCTCTTGTCTTTGCCACTATTTCATTTTGGGAAAATCCTGCTTCCTTGTACAAGTCAACAATACCCCGAATCACACAACCCATTCCCGCATGTTCAATCAAATTGCACAGTTGGCAGATTACCATAAGGTTACTTTCGTTGTTGTTGTTTGGATTGCCGTCAATGTGGTGCACAATCTGCCATTTTTCCGCCTTGAAACCACAATATTGACAAGCATAATTGTCTCGTGCTAAGATTTTTTGGCGGATTTTCTGCCAAGCTTCTTTGGAGGTTTCTTGAAAAATATTGTTTCTCCAAGTCTCAGGATTTGCAAAAGAGGGAAAAAGCCGCTTCATTATTAACGCTACCTCAAACCAAAATGCTGTTCAGAAGTCATCCAAATCAAAAGCCAAAAAGCCTTCAGCTATTAGTTTTTGTTTTCCTTCAATCTTTTTGGCAATCAAACCAAGTTTCAAGCCTACCGTTTTTTTTAGCAAGTGCTTGGTTTTGTTTTCAAGTTCGTTGAGAATGCTGGTTGCTTCTTTGTTTGATAATTCGCTCCACTTGAATTCAAACGCAAAAACTTCCTTGTTGTTTTTTCCAATCAAGTCAATCTCGTAAGTATTCTCTCCCTTTTTTGCTCCCTGAATTTTTCCCCACTGCCTTTTGGCTTCCTTTAATTCAAGCTTGCTTGTCAGGAATTCTCTTGCGACTTTCTCAAAAGACCTGCCGTAAACAGAATTCAAGTTTTTCTTCAATTTTTCCAAGAACACAGAATTTCTCGCAACATAATCTGAATAGTTTTTGTAGATTTCAGAAAACCAGAACTGAGTTAATGGATGCCGTATTTTGTAAATGCCTCTTTTTCCTTCAAAAGGCAATTCAAACTCAATCAACTCAAAATAATCCTTCAACTCCTTAATCTGCCGAGTAATCGAAGTCGGATTAGTGTTCAAAGCGCTGGCAATTGTAGAATTAGTGTTGTTTCCGTTTGCAATCGCTTCCAGAATAGAGTAGTATACTCCGCTTCTTCCACCAAACTCCTGGGAGAGAATGCTGTTTACTTCATCTTCCAAAGGGGCATCCTTTACCAGCAACAAGGAATCAAATATTTCTTCCGCTTTTTTTCCCTGCAAGCCAAAATCTTCAATTGCAACAAAATACTTAGGGTAACCGCCAAAGACACAGTAAATCTTTACGAGGTCTTCCTTATTCAATTTCAATTCTTTGCCTAATTCCAGGCAAGACTCCAAACTCAATGGCTCAAGTTTGAAACCTTTTTTTATTCTGCCATATAACGGCTCTTTTGAACTCTTGAACAAATTCTTCATCAACCCGATCAAAGAACCGGAAAGAACCAGCAGACCTGCCTTGTTCTCGTTCAAGTCAATTGTTTTCTGCATTATTCCAAAAACAGCAGGTTCCACGAAATTAAAGTTTTGGAACTCGTCAAAAACAACAGGCGGAACCTCTCTTTTAATCAAAACCTCGAAAAACTTGCCCCAAGAATCAACAGATTCCAATTCAGTCAAAACTTGGGCCTTTCTCAGAATCTCTTGGAATTCATTCAAAAGGCCATTAGAGGTTTTATTCTTGTTGACAAAAAAATAAAGACCTCTTTCCTTCAAAAACTCCAAAAGCAGCCTGGTTTTGCCAACTCTCCTCAAGCCATACAAAGCCACGACAAACAGTTTTTTCCTTGAAAGAGCCTCAATCTCCTTTAACTCTTTCAATTCCCTTCCCCTATCAACAAACCTCAAATGTATTCACCTACTGAATTATTCAGTAACTGAATATATATTTAAATATATGCCTCAAGCAATTGATTAATGGGTTTCTTCCCATTTTTTGATTGACTCTCTTGAAGCCAACTCCCAAGCACAGAATTCTTCCTTCATTTCGGCAACCTCTTTTTTCGTTGGTTTCTTCAATTTCTTTTTTGGAATCACAACAGTATTGCCCTTATACAATCGACCACCAACAAAATTATGCTGCTTTGGCTATTTATTTATTTCTACGTTTTTCCAATGACAACCCAGCACTCCCAGTGCTGAGTTTTGCTTTCGGGCTTGTTTCAGGAATATTTTAATTTTGTTTTTGGTTTTTGTACCAGAATGCCTGGGTGATATTTAAATATTTATCCTGGCTGAAAAACTGTATAAAGAGCGATTTTTGTGGTATCCATGCCTGAAGTGACGGAAATCTCTGAGTGCAGGCTTTGCGGGAACAGGAAACTTGCCCCCATTCTTTCGCTTGGAAACCTCTGCGTTTCTGATTTTATCGGGAGCGAAAAAGATGCCTGCATAAAGGCGCCGCTTGACCTTGTGCTTTGTGATGCCAAAACAGGGGGATGCTCCCTGCTGCAGTTAAAGCACACTGTTGAGTCAGGGCTAATGTACAGGAATTACTGGTACAGGTCAGGAATGAACAGGACAATGACCCTTGCCCTGGCAGACATTGCAAACAAGGCCGAGGAACTGGTGAAGCTTAAGGAAAACGACATTGTGATGGACATTGGCTGCAATGATGGAACTTTGCTGCGCTCTTACAGGGCCAGTGGCATAACAAGGTTTGGGTTTGAGCCGGCAGTAAACCTTGTTCCTTATGCCGAAAAGGAAACCACAAAAATAATCAATGACTTCTTCAACCATTCTGCTTTTGAAAAAGAATTCGGAAAAGAAAAAGCAAAGATTGTTACCAGCATTGCAATGTTTTATGACCTTGATGCGCCAAACCAGTTTGTGGCTGATGTAGTGAAGTGCCTTGATGAAAACGGCATTTGGATTATTGAAATGCAGTATCTCCCAAGCGTGCTGTCACAAAATGCTTTCGATTGTGTTTGCCATGAGCATCTTGAAATTTATTCTTTGAATTCCATTGAAAATTTGCTGAAAAACCACGGTTTGGAAATTTTTGATGCTGAACTGAATGAAATTAATGGCGGAAGCTTCAGGATTTACATCAAGCACAAGAATTGCAATTCAATAAAATATTTTGGCGGTGCAGCAAAACGGCTTGAATCTCTGAGGAATTCAGAAAAAAAACTTGGCTTGGACACAAAAAAACCATACAAGGGTTTTGCCAAACGTGTTGAAAAAATAAAAAAACAGGTTGTAAGCTTTATCAAAAAGGAAACTGCAAAAGGGAAAAAGGTTTTTGTTTATGGCGCATCAACAAAGGGAAACACCCTGCTGCAGTATTTCGGGCTTGACAGAAAGTTCATAAAGGCAGCTGCTGAAAGGAACCCTGACAAGTGGGGCAAACTGACTGTTGGAACCCTTGTCCCGATAATTTCTGAAGAGCAGGCAAGGGCGGAAAAGCCCGATTATTTTTTAGTTTTGCCCTGGCATTTCTTGGCAGAATTCAGGGAACGGGAAAAGCCTTTTCTTCAGAAAGGCGGAAAGTTTATTGTGCCATTGCCGGAATTCAAAATAATTGGTTTTGAAAAATGAAGCTAAAAAAAATATTGCTTGTTTCAGACTTTGCTTACCCTGTTCATGCTGGCACAGAAAGGCTTGTTTTCGGGATTGCTGAATACTTCACAAACAATTTCGGCATTCAAGCAGATATTCTCACTCCGAACTGGAACAGTTTAAAAGAAAAGGAAACAGTGAACGGAGTTAACATTTTCCGGTTTCCCACCCACGACATCACAAAACCAATGCCTGCAAAAAGGGTTTTTGGTTTTGTCAAGGCAGGATTAAAGCTGGGCAAGTATGACATATACCATGGCTTTTACACTGTGCCCCCGCTTGTTTCCGCTGTTGTTCTGTCAAAGCTTCATGGCACAAAATCTGCCATCACCCTGTTCAGCACAGAGCAGCTGGAAAAAAACTTGTACAATCCTGTTAAAAAAGTCCTGATAATGAATTCGCTTGGCCAAGCGGATTTTGTGACTGGCTACACGTGGAAGATTGAAAAACAGCTGAAAGAAAAATATTTTTTGAGAAAGCAGACAGCAACAACACAGGGCTGGGTTGACAGGGGTTTTAAGGAAGCAAAAAAAACAAAACCTGTAAAAGAAAAAATAATTCTGTTTGTTGGGCGAATAACAGAATCAAAAGGCGTGTTTGTGCTGCTTGAGGCGTTTGCAAGAATAAAAAGCAAGGCGAATGCACAGCTTGTGCTGATTGGGCCGCCCTACGAAAAAGAAAGGGTTGAAAATGCCATAAAAGAGCTCGGGCTGGAAAAGATTGCAAGGCTCATTGGCTTTGTTTCACAGGAAGAGCTGAACGAATGGTACAACAAGTGCCATGTCGTGGCAGTGCCTGCCCTGCACGCCGATGCTTTTGGCTTCAGCCTGATGGAAGCAATGGCCCATGGCAAGCCGGTCATAACAACGGAAGGAATTGGGCGGGATGAAAAATTTGGAGGAATTATAGTAAGGCGTAATGATTCAGACCAGCTTGCTGAAGCCCTGTTAAAAATTCTTTCCGACAAAAAATTTTATGCTGAATCAAAAAAATATGCCGCGGAAATGGTGAAGCTTTTTGACAAGAAAACAGTAATGGAAAAATACTTATCAATATACAATGGGTTGTTGAAATGAAACCCAAAAACCTTGCAGATCTTGTTACTTTCACTCCAAACAAGTTCTCCCCGATTCACAACTGGTTTTATTTCAAGGAAGGCTTTTCAAAAGGCCTTGTTGACTGGCTTGTTGAAGAATACAGGCTGCAGGCCCCAATACTTGACCCTTTTTGTGGAAGCGGAACAACCCTTCTTGCGGCAAAGCAGAGGGGCATGGAAAGCTTGGGAATTGATGTTTCTCCGCTTGCCTGCTTTGTTTCGAAAGCAAAAACAAGGCACTATGACACGGATGAAATAAAGCAAATAATGGAACAGCTCAAAGCCAAAAAAGGAAAAATTGAAAAGCGGGGAATTGACCCAAGAATCAGGAAACTGTTTTTTTCAGAAACACTGGCGCAGATACTCGAACTGGAATCAATTATTGAGGGAATTGAAAATGAGAACGCGAGAATGTTTTTTTTGCTTGCACTGATTGACACAGCAGGGAGAGTTGCAAATGTGGTGAAGGTGGGGGGAAGCCTCAGAAAACAAAAAAAAGGCAGGTTGCCTGCAAGAAAGCTTTTTTTCGGGAAATGCAAGAAAATGCTGCTTGATTTGCTGCACAACCCCCTGCCAAAAGTCGAGCCAGAAGTAATAGAGGGGGACGCAAGATATTTTAATTTGCAGGAACAGTCTGTGGGCAGTGTTGTTACTTCCCCGCCATACCTCAACAAGATTGAGTACACGAAAGTTTACAAGCTTGAACTGGGGATGTTTTTCAGGTATCCCCAAACACAGTTGCGCTCTTTTCTCGGGGATGCCCCAAAAACAGTTGGGAAATATGCAGGATTGCCTGTCATTGCACAGGCGTATTTTGAGGACATGGAGAAAGTTATAAGGAACATGCATCATGCTCTTGTACCAGGTGGCATTGCGTGCATTAATGTTGCAGGAGGGTGCTTTCCAGAGGAACTGGTGCAGTGTGACGAAATAATAGCCAATATTGCAAAAGAACAGGGCTTTAAGCTGAAAGAAAACATTGTTGCAAGGGAAATTCAGTGCCACAGGGACAGGGGCACAAAAACAGGCACTGTCAGGGAGAGCATCATAGTGCTGGAAAAATGACTTTTTTTATCAGAGTTTTTTTTCACCCCAGCATGAGAAGGGCAAACATTAACCCCATTCCGATGAGTATTGCAGCCAGCTGCAGGATTGTAATTTTTACATTCCTTTCCTTCTG
>CAYJWT010000009.1:0-19543 GCA_964373935.1 uncultured archaeon
TCTGATCATTGCTTTCAACAACTCTGTCCAGCTCCAACTCAAGGACAGGGACATCCTCCCACTTGAAGCTTCTTGCGCGCATGAGCTTTTTCATGTAAAGATATTTCAGTGTTTCAGGCCTTGCGACCTCAAGCCAGTCTTTAGGGTAAACAACATTCCCCTTTGAAGCACTCATTTTTTCCCCGCCAATAATAATATGCTCGTAAAAAATGGGAACAGCATGGGGGAAGGAAAGGATTTCCTCGCAAATCCTCGCATTAACCCAGAAGGAAGAGTTCCCTGATTCATATTCCTTGCCAGCCCCTTCAGTGCAAACATTCCACCTCTTCCACTGGCTCGCCCACTCGCTTTTCCACACAAGCTTGCCCCTTCCCTTTCCCACATCAGAAACACCCTGATGATTACAGCCTTTTGCTGTTGTTGTTTCAAAAGCATAATCCCTGCAAGCATAATGAACCTTCCCCTTCTCAATTTTCTGTACTGTTGTTGTCTGCAAACTGCCGCAGTTATCGCAGATTGGCTTCCACGGGCTCCATGTTTCCCCAGGATCCTTTCCCTGCACATCCCCGATAATCTTCCTCAGCCTATCCTTGTTCTCAAGCAAGAGCAATGCGCTTTCAGCAAAATTCCCTTTCTTGTACTCCTGCCGCATGGAAAAAACCTCTGGAGTGAAAGAAAGGAATCTTTCAAAAACCTCCAGAAACTCTGTCTTGAAATGCACTGCATATGACTCATGGCAGCCCCAAGGGTCAGGAATGTCAGAAACAGGATGCCCAATATAGTTAATGAATTCCTTTGGAACACCTTCCGGCACTTTTCTCAGGGGATCCATGTCCTCAGTCACATAAATAAAGTCGGCAGGAAAATTTATTGCTTTGAGAGCCCTGAATGCAGCCTCCCCCCTGATGATGTCAGACAGCCTTCCAATATGCAGCACTCCTGAAAGAGAGGAACTACTCTTCACAGTCCAGCGCTTTACTTTGGGAATGTTCTCTTTAACATAGGAAAGTGTTTTCCTTGAACTGATCTGCCCGGCAACTTTTTCAGCCCAGAAACTTTTTTCTTCAGCCATCAGACAAAAATAATGCCACAAAAGTTAAAAAACTCTTTCGGAAAGAAAAAACAATAGTTTAAATACAAGAAAGCAGATAATAGAAAATATACTATTAAAAAAATTGCAAAAAATACGAGGTGAACAAAAAAATGGCGGCAAAGAAAAAGGCAAAGAAAAGGAAAAGATAACGCTTGGGCTAATTTTATATAAAAAAATTAGTTGAAGATTTTTTTACTGCTTCTTTTATTTTTTTTTATTTAAAAAAATCCTGCTTGAGAAAAAAATCTCAAACATACTGCTTTAAATACAAGAAAGCGCCAATAAAAATAATACAGTTAGCAATAATTGTAAATAAAAAAAAGGTGGCTAAAACAAAATGGCAAAAGCAAAGAAAAAGAGAAGATAACGCTTTGATTTTTACTATTTCTTTTTTTATTTTTTTTTAAAACAATATTTCTAAAGCTTTTTGGCCCATAAAAAAATTATGGAAACAAAAACTTATCCTCCGGCAAAGCCATACCGGAAAGGATACCTCCGCGTGGGCAAAATCCACGAAATTTATTTTGAGCTCTGCGGAAACAGGAAAGGATTGCCAGTGATGTTTGTGCATGGCGGCCCTGGAGCAGGGTGCAGCGCAAAAGACATGAGATTTTTCAACCCGAAAAAATTCAATGTACTGCTCTTTGACCAAAGAGGGTCAAACAGGAGCAGGCCGTTTGCGGAAACAAAGGAAAACAAAACACAATATCTAATAGAAGACATGAAAAAGCTCCTGCACTTCCTTGGGCCGAAAAAAGCTTTCCTGGTAGGGGGAAGCTGGGGAAGCACATTATCGCTTGCTTTTGCAATTAAACACCCAGAAATGGTTTCTGGAATGCTGCTTAGAAGCATTTTCATTCCCTCAAAAGAAGACAATGCACACTACCTTCAGGGAGGGGTTGGAAAATTTTTCCCGGAAACATGGGGAAGGTTCATTTCATTTGTTCCTGAAAAACACAGGAAACACCCTGACAAATATTATCTGCAGCAAATGCAGTCAAAAAACAAGAAAGCATGGAAGTATGCATATGAGTGGTCGCACTACGAATTAAGCATACTGAAAATGGCCATGTCAGAAAAAGAAGTCAAAAAATACATGCAGGACCTTTCCTACAAATCAATGTCAGTACTGGAAGCGCATTACCTTTCAAATAATTGCTTTCTGCCAAAAAACTTCATTTTCAAAAACATAAAAAAAATAAGAAACACCCCCACAGCGATTGTGCACGGAAGGTATGACATGATCTGCATCCCAAAAATGGCTTTTGAATTGCACAAAAAAATGCCAAAATCAAAGCTATACTATGTTGTAGGGGGGCATTCGGCAAGCGAAAAAAGCCTTGAGGCAAAACTCACTGAAGAAATGGACAAATACGCAAAAAATCAGAAAAAATGGCCAAACTGAGTTATTTCATAACTTTGTAGTGCAATTGAATTTCATTTCCAGAAAGTTTTTTTGTTTTCAATAGCTTTAGCTTTGCCTCAAAATTCTGTTCAGCAAAAACTCCTATTCCCTTTCCAAAAACAACCGGCTCAATGTCAAGGAACAACTCATCCACAAGCCCCTCCTTCAAAAAAGAAGCGTTCAATTTTCCACCCCCGGCAACAAGCGCTGTGCCAAAACCGTGCTTTTTGAGCAGGGAAAGCGCATCTTTTGGCGTCCTGGCAACAAAATGGTTCTCCTGCTTCGGCTTAAAAGAAAAATCGCGAGAAACAACCACAACAACAGATTTTGTAATTTTTGAAAACTCTTCATTTTTTTCCATTATTTTGTAAGTTCTTCCTCCAATTACGAGATTGCCAGTTTTCTTTAACATGTCCTTGAAACTCTTCCACTCACTTTTTGAGACAAAATCAGTATCATCGTTTTCTTTTGCTATCATCCCGTTCGGGGTAATTGCCATGTACAAAATAACTTTCATTTTTTATCAGCTCTTTCCAATCCGTTGAAATGAATTTTGTTGTCATTAAATACCTCAACAACCTTGTATTCTCCTTTCGTAAAAGGGGTTCCATTTTTCAGAAAGTGGGTGACTGACAAGATTATCACGCTTGCCATTGGAGGGGAGTGAATATGATTCCTGTTTGTTTCAATAAGGGGGACTTCCCCAAACAAATAATAGTTTCTCAGACCATCCTTCAAAAAATTGTAAACCTTTCCTTCCAGAATTTTTTCTGGAATGCACTCTTCCAAAAGCCTTTGCTTTTGCCTGAACTCTGAAAAATTGAACAAAGCAAGCTCCGGATTGAATTCAACCTGAATACCCATGCAAAAAACAGGGGAGCGAAAAATAGTTAAAAAAGTGGGACTGGAGGGATTTGAACCCTCGACAACTCGGTCGCTACCATGAAAAAACTCAGGACTTCAGCTACACCTAAATCAACAAAGAACTGATTTATCGAGTGCTCTCCTGAGCCTACAAGGAAGCAAACACCTCCGTGTATCAGGCTGAGCTACAGTGACGGCTTGCCATAAAAAAACTATTATAAACAAGTTCCCGCTAAGCTCAACCTCAGCCAAAATAATTGGGCTATTAAATGTTTTAAAAACCGACACTATGCCAATGCATTCATTGCCCTATTAAGCTTATAAGGGTTAGAAAAACCAATTTCCTGAACCCACTTCCTTAAATTTTTTCTACCATTTAAAGGAACCTTGTAAGCGGGCACAATGGAAAGTTTTGAGTTGTAAGACCAAATTTTGGCAACTTTAAACCCCCTGGCGGTCAAAATTTTCCAAATCTGGTCGGCAAGCACCTTGCTTGTGGTAGTTATCTCAATTGAGGGATATTTGGGAGAACCTGGCTTGTCAGCAACGAAAACAGAGCCATCAGTATCAACAATGCCACGAATAGTATACTTTGCCAATTTCCAATCAGAAGCGATAAAATTAGGTATTTTCACAGCATAACATTTTGAATCATTAAATGCCAAACCAAAGTCATTAATGAGCCTGTGAACAACATATTTAGAATCAAATTTAATCCGCAAGCCACCACTTTGGAAATGAGGAATAACTTTCTTCCCCCAAATATTTAATATTAAACCAGACAAAAAATCAAAATACCCCTTGTCATTTACACGATGCCCAGTCAAGCCAAAAATATACTTGCCATGTTTTGTTGAAATATGCCCATCGCCAATATACGCACCAATAAGTTCACACTCGGCTGGCAATATTTTTTCAGACACATAAAGGTTTGTTTTTTGTAGCTTAAAAACCCACAAGCTACACCCCATATTTCCCCTGAAAATCAATGTTAATAATTTTGAATTGACAATAGACCACGATAAGTTTTTATTCTTTTAAAGAACAATTCTAAGCATGGGCAGTCTCGTTGAATTAAATGATACGCTCCAAATAACAACTGAGCAAGGCTTTCCAGCCACTGAGTTGAACTTGCAAAGCCATAGAAAGAAACCACTTGCGGCAAGAGATTTTGCAAAAAAAATATTTGAATTTTATGGTAAAGAGGGAGCTAGAATTTATCATCCCGCGCCAAATAGGTGCTTCTTAGTTCACAATATAAATGGAAAATGGTTGTTTTGGGGCACAATTGTAATAGTAGAACAAACCATTAGAGGCGAAGACAAAGAAAAACAAACAACTTCAGGAAAATATAAAATCATTGAAATTTATAATCCAGAATTTCAAGAACAGATGACCCGCCATGACTCACCGAAAGGTCGAAGCTACTTCTAAAAAAACCAAAATTTAGGAAGCGAGCCCGCTGGGATTCGAACCCAGGACCCCCTGGTCGCCCTGCTGATAGAAAACGTAAGAGCTACACCTCAGACAACAAAAACTGTTCGCCTAAACAGGTGCTCTACCAACTGAGCTACGGGCCCAATATATGAAATCTTGTAATGGAAAGGTTTTAAATGTTGGTGAAAAGCAAACATATTTTAGTTAATTTAGTAGAGTGTTGAGTATGAGAAGAAGAATAAAAAACCAAAAATTGTTCAAGAGATTTTCACAGATTACTGGCATTCCATTGAAAAACGTATATCCCATTGAGACAAAAAAGGTTAGGTTTGATGCCGCTGGAATTTATAGACCATCAACACACACGGTTGGCATTAGAAAAAAAGACATGGTATATGCACAAAATTTTATCAGAGAACACGAACAGAGACACGGGTTACATTATCTCGCTGACCAAAGATACTATAGCATGCTTGCAAAATTTATTCTTGAAAGAGAACCAAAAGTTATATTTTGGCTTACCCATCCAAAACTTTATTTTAAGGCACTGTTGGAATTAAAAAAAACCTTTTCAAGGAAAAGAAAATTAGAGGAACCGACTGTTACAGCTGGAGAAGGATATATGTTAATTGAACCAATTAGGGAACTTGGCATTGTAAAAATTGCTCTAGCCGCAGGGTTACCATTTTTAGCATTCTATCTTTTCCCGCAATATATTGCACAAGTGAGGAGGCATGTTTTTATTCGAGAACTTATACAAAAACATGGAGAAGATGGCTTGCTTTTGCTATGGGTTGCACCACCCAAAAAACAAGATGCCTTGCACGTTCGTGCATGGGAAAAGAAAATGGTGGAAAATTGCTATTTGAAAGAAAAAGGCGGGTTGACAAAAAAAGGGTTAAAGTACTGGAGAGAGCATTTGCAACCACAGTCAATCTGGCAAAAACTCGCGGAAGCAGAAAAAGAAAGGAAAAAACAAAAAACCACATAAATTCTTTAACGTGAGGCAAAATCGGCAATGGTTGCCCCAACCGCGCTTGCAAGGTCTTTGGCAAGCATCCTGATGCTTTTTGTGTGCAGGCCAATATTGAACTCAACCATTTCCCTTTCAACAATCCTCTTGTCAAAAAATGTCTTCAGCCCAAAAATGTTGCCGAAAGGGGAAACCGAACCAATCTCACACCCTGTTTCTTTCAGCACTTCATTGGGAGAGGCAAGGAAAACCTTTTTTTCAGCCAGGACTACGGCAAGTTTTTTCAAGTCAATTCTGCTGTCTCCAGGAACACAGGCAAGCACAAAACTGTGAGACCCTGTTTTCAGGACAATTGCCTTTACTCCAGCCCCTTGGTCAGCATTCCTTACTCTTGCCGCCTCCTCAGAAGTGAAAACAGGGGCATGCTCTATGACATCAAACTGCAGCCCAAGACCATCAAGAAATTCAATTATTTTATTGCTCTCCTTCTCGCCCACAATGCACACCTGAAAAAGGAAAAACGAGCCCGGAGGGATTCGAACCCTCGACCCTCTGGTCGCCTCAGCTTAACAGGCTGTAAAAGCTTCACCCAGCATTTCAATGACAAAAAAACCACTAAATGCTGTCAGATGCTCTGCCAACTGAGCTACGGGCCCACTAATATGAAATTGAGCTATGTAAAGTATTTAAACAATTAACCAAGCATCTTTTGAATTCTGTGTAAATGATGCATATTAGAAAACCTGATTGAATTCAGATATTTTTTAATATTCTCTTGATTATTAATTCGGAGCACAAAAGCTTTTTTATCCTGGGTTATTGAAGATTTTTCAGAAATATGAAAAGGCATGCCCAGATCATTTCCTTTTTCACCAATAGGAAAACCAAGTGATTTAAAATAATTAAAAACAGCCCGACTTTTTATATGGAACCGCGTTGAGTTTCCACCACGAAAGAAAAGCCTACCATTCATATTAAAATATTTCAAAAGAGCCGGCTGTAAAAATTCTTTATAATATGGAAAATCGGAAACAGAGCCTGTAAAAACTACTTCATATCTTAACCTCTTTTCACTCTTAACAAAATATTCTGAAAGACAACCATCACCTGCTAATGCGCCACAAAATTCTGCAATTTCTTCATTCAGCAACATTGCAAAAAAAAGAGTTTTTGATTTTATAATCAATTCTAGAGAGTAGAGTTCCCTTAAAAAATTGGGCAAAGAAACGATTATAAAAGCAATTATCTCAGTTTTTTTGCGACCAGCAAGTCTGCTTTTTCAACCAGTTTTGTTTCAAAGTTTTCAAGGGAGCGAATAGAATTACTTTTACAATAATCATCGATCTCCTGCAATAATGCCTCTAATTCTTTTCCTCTAATCATAATAACAAAACACGTCCAAAAAAATTTTTATTTTTTTGGGTTTATTTCCTTCATCCCGTTCATGTGCAGCTGGAGTGCTTTGGGTATTTTTAATCCCCCTTCTTTTGTTTGATAGTGCTCCAGAATAAGGCGCATTATTCGCGCGGTAGCAATGGCTGTATTGTTCAGGGTGTGCACTGTTTCCTTTTCCATGGAATTCTTTTTCCTGAAGCGGATATTCAAACTGTTTGACTGGTAGTCAGTACAGTTGCTGCAGGACATTACCTCAATGAACTTGCCCTCCCTCGGGGAATATGCCTCAACATCATATTTTTTTGCCGCAATGGGCCCAATTTCCCCAGCACAAACATTCACAACCCGGTAAGGGAGGTCAAGCTGCTGGAGCAATTCCTCAGAATTTGCAAGCAACTCCTCATGAATTTTCCAGGAATCCTGAGGGCTGCAGAAAACAAACTGCTCAACCTTGTTGAACTGGTGCACCCTGAACAACCCTTTTTCATCCAACCCATGCTTCCCAATCTCCCCCCTGAAGCAAGAGGAAATGCCGCAAAACTTTATTGGCAATTGCTCTTCCCCAAGAATTTCATCCATGAACATTGCGCCCAGGGGGTGCTCTGAAGTGGCAATCAAATAAAGGTCATACCCCTCAATCTTGTACATAACATTTTCAAAGTCAGCCAGGGGAGCAACACCCTCATAAGGCTTCCTTTTCATCATGAAAGGAACAAAAACAGGGGTAAACCCTTTTTTTGATAGGTAATCAATTGCCATCCTCTGCAAAGCCATATCCATTAGTGCCAATGCGCCCCTTAGAAAGTAGAAGCCTGCACCGGAAATTTTTACTGCCCTTTCAAAATCAGCAAGCCCAAGGGAAACAGCAAGCGCCCCATGGTGCCTGATTTCAAAAGAAGGGGAAACAATTTCCCCCCAGCGCTTTACCTCGACATTCTCAGCCTCGGTTTTCCCGAGAGGAACAGAATCATGCAGGGTATTAGGCAAAACAGCAAGCAGTGAATCAATTTTTTCCCTTGCATTCCGAGCCTTTGCCTCAGTTTCTTTTATTTTTCCAGGTATTTCCTTTGCCTGTTTTATGAGCGATTTAATGTCTTTCTTCTCTTTTTTTGCGGCATTGATCTTGTGGGAAATTTCGTTCCTTTGCCTCCTCAATTCATCGTTTTTCTGCTTTAGTTTTCTCCACTCAGAATCTTTTTTTAACAAGGCATCAAACATTGAAAGAAGTAGGGGATCTTGCCTTTTCATGAGATTTTTCCGCACAAATTCAGGATTTTTCCGCACAAGCTCAATATCAAGCATGACAGAATAAAATTAACAAAAAAATGGTTAAATAGCTATGTGGGAGACAATCTATTATGGATAAAGAAGTTATAGTGCTGAGATATGGGCACAGGGCAATAAGGGATGAAAGGGTAACAAGCCACTGCTGCCTTGTGGCAAGGGCATTCGGAGCAAAAAAAATAATAATTGCCGGGAAAAGAGACAAGGAAGTCGAGAAAACCCTGGAAAACGTAACAAGCAAGTGGGGCGGGAAATTCAAGATAGAATACACAGATTCCTGGACAAAAGCCTTTTCCGCACTCAAAAGCAAAGGATTCACTGCCGTGCATCTTACCATGTATGGCATCCCAATTTCAAGAGTCGAGAAAAAGATTTCCAAACTGAACAGGGTTTTTGTAATTGTGGGATCAAGAAAAGTTGAAAGAGGGGTGTTTGAGAAAAGTGACTATAATGTTTCGATTACAACACAACCCCACAGCGAGATTGCCGCGCTTGCGGTTGCGCTTGACAGGATTTTCGCTGGAAAAGAAATGGGAAAGGTGTTTTATGGGGCAAAAATCCGCATTGTACCCAGCAAAAACCAAAAAATAGTGAGAAAAACGGGATAGTGTTTTTATTATTATTTGCTGATAACAATTAGTCTGGGGCTTTGCGTGAAAAAAAACATCTTGGGCTTCTTTATTGTAAAGGATTTTCTGAAAAATGTTGGGGGGGAAGAATCATTGGCCCTTATCAAGCACTGCCTGAACAAGAGGAAAAATGTGAGCGATGAATACCTTGCAAAAAAAATGAATCTCAGGGTAACGGAAGTGAGGGCAGTTCTCAACCGCCTACATTACCGAGGCATAGTTTATTACAAAAAAACAAAAAACCACAAAACAGGATGGTATTCCTACACCTGGGAAATAAAACCAAGGAGGATAGCCGAGCTTATCCTGGAAGAGGAATCAGAAAAGATACAAAAGCTTGAGAACACGAAAGAATTCGAGAAAAACTATGTTTTTTTCGGGTGCAAGAAGCCCCATGACCGCCTTCCATTTGAAATTGCTGCAGAATATGAGTTCAAATGCCCTGCATGTGGCACCCCAATGGAGGCAGTGGATAATGAAAAGAGGCTAAAAGAAGTGCAGCAAAGAATAGACCAGCTGAAAAAAGAGCTGAATTATTTGGAAAAACAGAAATAATTACACAAAATCTTGGACACAAATAACCTTATAAAACAAAACCAGAAAAAGGTTTTTTTATAAAAAAAAAGGTTTTTTTAGAGTTTTAATAATAAACAAAGGAAAATTAAACCAGAAAAATAAAAAAAATGCCTTTTTAGAGTTTTAAGATTGAAAAGACGTTTTTTAAATATTTTGTTGATAGTTATATTTGGTGGGAAGCTCCCTATCATAGCGAGTATTTGGCAAAAATACCTATCTGGGTAGGGCAGCCTGGAGTGCCCGTCGGGCTCATAAAGGAATATATCACTTTGTGTAACCCGAAGGTCGGAGGTTCAAATCCTCCCCCCGCTACTATCTCACTACCAAAACCAAAGCCTTAGCAACATAAAAAAACAAAAAAACCTGTAAAAAGAAATTTTAAACTCTTTTATAAACTAAAATAATAATATAATATTATAAAAAGGCAGAAACATATCATTGAACTGTCACTTACTTAATTAAAGTAGTGATAAAGTGACTTCAGGCAAGATTATTTAGCTAAACTATTTAGAATTTTTAGTAAAAAAGCTGATGAAACAAAAAAATTAAACACTCACTATAGATTGATACACACATTATTAACAAAAAATTAACATTACTTGTAATTATTTGTAATTACTATAATTAAGAGTTTTTACCGTAAATATTATAAGTAATTACAGTCTTTATTATAATTATGGTTTTCAAGCGAATTGTTAGGATATTGATTGCTGGCTTCAGGAAACTTGAAAAATGGAGCTCGGAAGAACAAAAAACGCTTTTTGCAGAAGCAGTTGTAGAAAGAGAAAAAACCATTGCCAACATCTGGGATTTCTTGCAATTTGCAGATAACACACAAGCATTCCATCTCGCCAATGTCTTAAGCTTTGAAGAATGGATTGATATGGTGGAAATCCGGAGGAGAATACAGGAAATATTTTCCATTTCATATATGAACGAAAGAAGCCTCTACCCCTACCTGAAAACCCTTGTTGACTTGGGGCTTGTTGAAACAACAAATGTAGGCGGGAGAAGAAAGTGGAGGAAAAAAGACTTTTTGATAAAACTCCCCGAACCCAAAAAAAACAAAGCAGAAATCACTGCCAGGGAAAAATAAAACACAGCAGGAAAATTTACTGTTTTTGAGTTATTTTTGTCTTCTTGTAATTGTTGTAAAACTCAGAAAGCTTCTCTGATCTCGAGTAAACGTTTTTGAACCACTCAGAGTTTATTATTTCTTTTGCTTTCTGGACTAGGGGTGGCAAGTAGGTTTTGTCCTGTACCCCCGAGCTGACCTCAGACAGACGCCTGAAGGCAGTGTGAATTGAAACTGGCTCTGTTGTCCCTCCAAAAATAAAGCGTTTGTCCAAAACTTCTTCTAATGCTCTTATTGCGTCTTCATCCTTAATTATCTTGTCATCCAAATAATAGTTTGCTTTCCAGTCGCCTTTACCCCTCCAATTGTGGCATGGGTTCTTACCTGTGTGGAAGAAGTCTTTGAGCTTCTGGAAATTCTCTGTTGGAATGATAACACAGTTTTTCCCAGGCCGTATGTGGGGTATTTCCGACAAGACTCCTTTTCGGTGGTACTTATAACGCTTTCCAGATGATTTATCAACCGCCTGCGTATACCCGTAAAGCGCCCTGAATAGTTTTTGATAGCTATAAGAGGAGTGCTTAACTCCCTCTGGAATAATGAATTTGTACTGGATAAAATAACCCTTTACACCCACACAGACACCCCGCAATTCCACTAATTTTTATTATTAAAATAAAAAAGTTTTTATGTATAGTTTGGATACATAAAGGTTTTTATAGTTAATAGTTAATCTAAAAGAAAAAAACCGGGTTTCAGATTTTTTCAGAACAATTATTTTTTTGTGGAAGTGTTGGGTGTTTCATGTTCTCTGTGATTTATAGACGGGTTATGTAAGCTTATGGTTTTTACCTTTCACCCCAAACTTGGAGCCCCATCTTGGGATACATCACATTATAAAAACCGTTTCAAGAGAAACCGCTGTTTTTTACAGTTTCTCCTGGAGGGCACTGCAAGATATTAGGCAATGGGTTAAATCAAAAATGCAAAATAATGCCGCCCAATTAGTGCCTTCTGTATCTGTATGTTGTTGGTGCTGGTCTTTCAGGAACTGGTTCTTCGACCATGGCAACAGCCCTTCCAGAAACAAGGACAATATCCTTTGCAGCCCGGACGTTCCTGTAAGGAATGCTTTTCTCACTAATGATTTTTTTCGCTTCCTGCTTTGACCTTGCCTTAAGAGCCTCTGTTGTTATTGTTTCCAGCTTGCCCTTTTCAAGGTTTATCACAATATCAAATATTTTTCCCTTGTACTCTGCATCAGTGGTGTATATGTCCATGCCAAAAAGCTTTGACAGCCTCATTGTCATCAAGATTCCTCCAAAAAATAATAATGCAAATATAACTATTTTATTATATTTAAACTTATTGTTTAAAACCAAAATAAAACACATTATACATAATGTTATTTTTCTTTTGGCCCGGCATGTTCTGCCAAAGAACATCCACTATGAAAAAAACCACATATTATACATAAGTTTTATAGGTGGTCGAACGGGCTTTTCACTTTTTTCAATGCTTCTGTTGAAACATGGGTGTAAATCTGGGTTGTTGATAGGGAGGAATGGCCTAAAAGCTCCTGAATGTTCCTTATGTTTTCCCCTCCTTCAAGCAAATGCGTTCCAAAGCTATGCCTCAGGGTGTGGGGGGTAACATGCTTGTTTATTCCTGCTTTTTTCGCTGCCCCCCTCACTATTCTTTGTACTGTGTCAGGAGATAGTTGTTTCCCGTTCTTTTTTGAAAAAACAAACTCGCTTTTCACCCTCTTTTTTTCAAAGTATTTTTTCACATGCTTTATCCATTCCTCTGAAAGAATCACTATCCTGTCCTTGTTTCCCTTTCCTCCCCTGACTCTTGCAATCCTTTGCTTCAAATCCAAGTCATTGACAGCCATTTTCACGCACTCGCTTACCCTCACCCCCGCAGAGTAAAGGAACTCTACAATAAGCCTGTTCCTTTTTGCTTTCGTTGCCCGGATAAGCGCCCGCACTTCATCTCTTGTCAGGACAGTTGGCAGATTTTTCGCTTTTTTTGGGGCCTTCACGTCCTCAAGTATTTTCTTCTTCAGAAAATCATGGAAAAAATAATGCAGGGCGGAATGGGCCAACGCAAGAGTTGTATTGCTGTTCCCCGATTCTTTTTTCCTTGCAAGAAAAGAAATAATGTCTCCCCTTGCCGCGCTATCCGCGGGCTTTCCCATCGCAAGCAGGAAATCCCTTGCATATATGCAGTACATTTTCAGGGTCCTGTTTGAATAGCCAGCAATAAGCAGCTCCAGCCGAAACCTTTCCAAAGTTGCCTGGTTTTCAGGGGAAAGCTCTTTTGAGGAAATGTTTTCCATACTGATAAATTGTTTCCCAAGTTTTTATAGTTTGGGTTTCTTTTTCGCCCGCTTTCTTTGTTCCCTCAAAACATTTCTTCTTTCCTTGAATTTTCTCATATTGCGCCAGCCCAGAACGCCCCACCTTTTATACGAAAGTAGCGTTGCATCTGGTTTATGGATCCAAACAACTTTGCTTCTATCAATTCCAAGAAAAGGCGCAATCCTGTAGGCATGGCCGGGATGTAACAAAACAATATCCCCTGGATTTGTGCTCCTTAACAGCAACACCCATTTCCTTTCCCTTAAAGGAAGGTCAGCATATGCCTCCTCAAACACCCCAATTTTTTCAATTCTCTGTACTACCCTGTTTAGTAACCTGCTTGCATCTAACGGAACAACAACCATTTTATGCCGGGCAGCAAATTCAACAAGAGGTTTATAAGACCCCAAAGACTTTGTTTTCAATTGCCTGGTTGTGCATTCAACAAACAAACGATTGCTTTTTTTTTTTACAAATTTTTTGAATCTTTCCAAAACAGGTTTTGCAAGGTGGTGGTCAACAGCAATTATTGTTGCCCTGCATTTTGTTTTTCTTTTTGTTTTCATTCCAGCATTATTGTTTTCATGCATCTAAATAAACCTTTTTAAATTCTTCAGGGGAATATTTTTTTTGATGATTGGGAGAAGAAAGAGGCCTGTTCCAGGGGGAAAGATTGAGAAGCCGGAAGACAAGGCGTGGAATGACTGGTTTACAAAGCTTGATGCCAAAGAGCATGAGAAGTATCTCAAGCAGCTGGGTCTGGATGAAGAGGAAATAGAGGAGTGGGGGCAGGCAGAGGAAATGAAGCCGGAAAAGCAAGAACTGGAAAGCAAGAAGAAGCCAAAGCAATAGGATAGCTTTTTAAAGAGTTTAAAGGATATATATTATTATATAAAAACGCTTTTTTGTTGTTTTTATCTTTTCTTTGAGGTGGGTGGGTCTATGAAGGATATGACTGTTGATGAACAGCTCAGGAGAGAGCTTCTGAAAGAGGAGTTCAAGCTAAGGAAAAAGCAGCCGGAAGCATGGACTAAAACGAAGTACAGGAAATACGCTAATTTCGGGCTGAACAGGAAAAAGAAGGATTCCAAGGAATCAAACTAACATTTTTCAGCAATTAACGAATTAATCAGGCGTGAAAAAGGCAGGATTAAATACTCCTTTGCCCTTTTCTTTTTTTTATACTAACAAACCAAAAGGAGGGAAAAAGCAAATGGATTCACAGCAATACGGCAGTTGGGCGTTCATAGTGGGGGTTGTAATAGCCATAATCTCCGGAATTGCACAGGCCGCTGCTGCAAACGTGCCTGGCGCAGAATTCATACCATTGGTCCTGGTTATTCTTGGGGCAATAGTAGGGTTCCTGAACATTTCAGACAGGGAAATAACTGACTTCCTTGTTGCCGCAATCGCACTGCTCGCAGTTGGTTTTTCAGCCGCTGGCTTGAACATCATTCCAGTGATTGGCGCATACCTTGTCGCGGTTGTAAACAACATCGCAGTGTTTGTTGCTCCGGCAGTACTTGTTGTTGCATTGAAAGCAGTCAACAACCATGCAAAAAGTGCATAACACATGGCATTCCATATGCTTTTTTTTTCTGGGTGCCATACCTTTTCTTTTTGCTTTTTTTTTGAATTCCTTAACTGTAAAGAGTGCTTTTGAAACAGTCCTATCAAGTTTTCGGTTGAGAAATTAAGTGTCAAGCGAGGTTGATTTTTGTTCTATTTTTTTATGTAGAAAAAATATAAGATTTAAGAATAACATGCTGCCTTATTATTAAAAAAGATGGTGCAACTTATGGGGGTAAGAAAGATTCCAATTAGGAGAATGCCTGTTTTTGGTTTAATGGACAAGTTGCGGTCACTGGTTTTGAGGAAACCTCTAATAATGAAGGGTGGAAAAGCACATAAGAGGTTCAACTGGTTAATTGACGAATGCAAAAAAGAAAAACATGGTGTTTTTAGCTCAAGGCGCACATACGAACAAGCAGAAAGGAAAGAGGATGGTAAAATTGTTCACCGCTTGTGTAAGAAAAAGGTTTTTGAAGAAACAGCCTGGCATGCAAACGGCAGTGCACTGTATAGAACACGCATTGCAAGAAAATTAGATGGTACTTTATCCATGACAAGAAAGCATTGGAATCCTGATGGAACAATTAATTCAATCATAACAGGAACAGCTGGCAAGGTATCAGTACAACCAGAACAAACCTTTACCCCGACATGGCACTTCGCTGACTTCCAAGTTGAAATCACAAATTATAAAAACGGAAAAATAGTTATTGTGAAAAGAGCCGCAAAAATGGAAAAGGTTCTTTACAAATTTTTGCCTTCAAGAGTAAAAGCCGAATAAAATCAACACAACTTGACAAAAACTACCAATCATTATTTTTCAACAGCCTTCTTGGCAGAACCTTTGAAACATAAGAATAAATACTGTTTTTCTGAAGCTAAATAATGGTGGTGGATGTGGCATTGATTACAGAACAGGAAATCCCCAAGTATTCCGGCACGAGAGACAGAAAATGCGTGAACTGTGGCATAGCAATACAGCCAGCGCACGGCCTCTATTCGCGGCTATTCTGCAGTGCAGAATGCAAGGACGAATACTTTAGCCCTATAAAAACCATCTAAAAAAAACCACAGTTAACTATTTATTGTTCAAGAGTTAACTATTATTTGTGGGCTTTGTTTTTGATTTCCTGCAGGGCATTGCAAAAGCAATTCCCGTGCTTATCTCAAAGATAGTTACAGTGCTGCTCGGGTTGTTTACAGCCGGCTTGTTTTTAGGTTATTGGCTTTCTGTAGCAGGGGTTCCAGCATATTACCTTTTACTCCCGCTTGGAGTAATGGCATTGATGTGGTACAAGCTGGATGAGGGCTTCCTAGCGTTGCTGTTGCTGGTAATAGCCGCAATATTTTACCCCAACGCATTAGGGCTATAAAACTATAATACATAACACTTTATCATAAACTTTTTTTCCAAAAGAAAAAAACTCTTTCTCTTCTTAGATTGGGTTTTTAGGGCATTTTGTAGAGAAAAACCCTACTCCTATCATTCAATAGCATGGAAAATCCAAATTTTGGTATGAGAAATTAATCCAAAATAGCAATTTTGGTTTGAGAAAATAACTAAAATCTATATTTTTTTTAGTTTTTTATAATGATTTTTTTGCAGTTTTTTTAGGTTTGAATGAGGTTTACTTAGGGGGGGAAGGCCCATTGCCCACCAAGATCTAGATTTAAATGAAATTTCCGTTAATAATCGTAAATTTTTTCATAGAACAAAGAGCTTTGCTATAACAAAAAGATTGTTTTGCCACTATTGTTAATATTATCCAAATTCAGCTATAAACACAAAATTTTGGTATACATAATAACTACATAATTTTTTCAGGTTTTTTTGAGGAAAAGATTTACTCCTGCAATATATCGCAGTGCCCCCACTCGTGTTTCCCCTGTTTTTTTATCAACTATAACTCCGTGCATTAGAACTGGAACCTCTTTTCCTGAAACTTTTAGCGAATTGAACTTTTTCTTTTCAATGATTTCAAGGAGAAAATCTATATCCTGTTGATTTATTTTGCCAAGGTTTTCCACCCTTGTTTCCCTGAACTCCTGGCACCTTATTGAAAGAAATGCTTCCCCGTTTTTTGAAAGGGCTTTTTCCACTTTTTCAGCCACTTTTTTAATATGGCCTATTTCATGGATTGCCCTGAAAGAGACAATTATATCACAATCCCCCGGGAACCCTGTTTCCAAGGCACTTCCATGGATAAATTCATCAATTCCCGGGTTTTCTTCCTTTATTGCGTCAATCCCTATGGCATAAATGTTTTCCCCAAAAATCTGCTTTAGCTCCCTGAGCGCAGTGGCTTTTCCACACCCAATATCAAGCACCCTTACATTTTCTTTTCCCGCGAGCTTTTTTTCTATTGCCTGCTTTAATCCAAAGCCCAGCTCCATGTTCCTGAAATAGAGCTCATACGCAGCCAAGTTTCCTTCCCTGTCAGTTACTTCCCTCTTTAAGAGATTTTTTTCCCGCATTACCTAAAAAGGTTGAGAACATTTAAAAAATCTTAAATCCTTATTAATTTCTCATGCCGGCAAAAAAGCCTTCTCAAAAAAAGAAAGCACTTCACCCGTTTGCCATTGCCTCAAGAAGAAGGAACGCCCAGCTGAAAAGAGAGGGCTGGAAAAGGAAAAGAATCCTGCATCACTTGCTTACAAAAAAAATGAAAAAATCAAAAAAAACCAAGAGAATTTCTGCCTGGGTAAAGCCAAAGCCAAAAAACTACAGGAAGAGTGTTTTTACACTGCCAATGCTCCAAAAACTAATAAAAGATGTAAAGGATGGAAAGAAAAAGGCAGTTTCAATAAAACAAGAAATTCTGACAAAAGAGCAGGCACAACAGCTTAAGGCAGCAGGCTGGTTTAAAGCGGGAAATATTTGGTTCAGCCCTGATCATCCAAAAAAAGCCACACAACACGCGTGGAGTGAAAATTAAGAGCTAACACAATTTCCTTTTGTTTCACACGAGCTGCTTTCCTGTTTCCATGTCAATCACATGGATTATGGTAACAGGGCAGCCCTCTGCTGCTTCAAGCAGCCTTTTTTTTCCCTGTTCATCCAGTTCAACAATCTTCACCCACTTGCCCCCCTCTTTTTTGCTTTCAGTCAAATCTGCCTTTCCATCAGCATTCATGGAAAAATTGGCGTCATCCATTGCAGCACAGACAGCAGCGCCAATGCAGGCCTCCCTCTCATAGATTATTTTGTATTTTTTCTTCTCGCTCATCCAACCACAAAAAATTTAGGCAATTAGATTTTTTATTTGTTCCCCTGCTTGCAGTGCCTTTTCCCCCAGCCGTCAAGGCACTGGAGGCCCTGCTTCAAGGCAAGCCCTTTTTCAGTAAGCCTGTACTCTATTTTTATGGGAATCCCCATGGTTATCTGCTTTGAAATAATGCCTTCTTTCTCAAGTTCCTTCAGCCTTGTAGAAAGGGTTTTCGGATTAATTTCCGGGATGCTTTTCAGGAAAAAATTAAATCCCCGCCCCTGGCTCTGGTCCACTGCCAGCCCCACAATTTCCAAGGCAAACTTTTTTCCCACTGAATCGAGTGCTTTTCTCAGGTAAAGAAACAAAATCCCACCAAAAGGCGCTAAAAAAACTGTATCAAATATAATAAATATACCTACTATAAAAAATTAACCAATTTGTTTCAAATTTCCTTTTTCTATCTAGTATAAATTTTATAGCTATATTTTAAATAGATTTTTGGCCTCTATTTTGCGGCAAAAAGGGGTTTGGTTGTGGATTGGGTAAAATTTGTAAAAGATGCAGGTTCTCAGGTTAGAGTGGCGAGAATCAAGTCCAGCGATATGTGGGGCAGCAGGCCCTATGGCAAATAGCTTGCTGCCTCAATCACCCCACATTGTTTTTTATTCTCCTTTTTACGCATTCTTTTTGCGGGAGCATGGTTTCTGAGCAGGAAGTTAGGGATTCTCTGAAAAGCGTTTTTGACCCTGAGCTGGGCTTGAATGTTGTTGATTTGGGGCTGATTTACGAGATAAAGATTGTTGGCGGCAGCGTGAGCGTGAAAATGACTTTCACTTCTCCTGCCTGTCTTGTTGGGCCTATGATTATTTCTGATGTTAAGCAGAAACTGGGAGCATTGCCTGGGGTTGAAAAGGCTGAGATTGAGATAACTTTTGACCCATTGTGGAGCCCTGAAAAAGCTTCCCCGGAAATCCAGGCAATGTTCCAGCAGTTTTAATAATTCCAATTGCTTTTTTTTGTTTAGCATGCCAAAACCAAGAAGGGAAAAAGGGGAAGAGCAGCTAAGGGGGTAATAAAATGCCTAGAAAGCCACAAAAAAGAAAAATTTTAGCTCAAGAGAGTGCCTTCTTGAGAAGCCTAGCCGCTGCTCACAAAGCTAAAGATAAAACTATAAATTTTGACCTTGGAAGATTGGCTAAAATTAAGCGTTCAGCGGAGTTAAGAAAATCCGCCAGTTTGGATTCTTTTTTCAAAGAAGAACTTAGTAATCAAATAAAAAACAGAAGACTAACCATTTTTCGTGATACTGTCGGAAAACTTTCCAGGCATCGCCAGTCTAATGCAAAAGAATTTAGAGTAGAAGTTGCAAGATCTAGGATGAGAATAAAACCATCTTCTGACCAATTAAAAATAGCTTTGGAAAAACTTTCTACTTTGAGTTCACAAAAAGAAAAAGTCATTCGTTTAGACAATATTGCTAAGGCGCTTACACAATTAGGTAAAAAGAATCCTTTTGCAAACAAGGAGGCTGGAGAGGGTTATCCAGATATTTTTCCTATAAGTAAAAATGCCCCGCCTCACGAAGTTGCAGAATATTTTTATAGGTCAAAAGCATATGGTATAACTCAATGGGATCATGCCATATACAATTGTGTTATTTTTTTTGAG
>CAYJWT010000010.1:0-17741 GCA_964373935.1 uncultured archaeon
TCCGAAATTTTTTCCATCAGCAAGCCAAGTTGTTCTTTTTGCTTGTCTATTTTATCTTTTCTTGCTTCAGATTTTCTTCGCACTCTTTCTTTTTGTATTTCTAAATCAACCTTTCTTTTTTTTGTTCTTCTTATCATGCCTAAAATTTTTTTCAGCATTATCATACCCCGAACATTTTTTTGAATGAGTCGGAGAGCTTTTTTGCTGCCTTGCTTATTTTTTTGCCAACATCCCTCATTGTGAGCCGGTGTGAATCCGGGGCAGCCATTTCCCCTGTTCTTTTCCCCATCTCGTGCCCTGCTTCAATCCATGTCTTGTCAGGCGGGTGTGAGCCGGGGGCGTTTTCAACCTCTTCCTTTACTCCTGTTGAGAGCCGGGAGAAAGCATTTTTTGTGCCGGAAAACACTGCGCTTGCCCCAGAAAAAAATGCATATAATGCAAAGCCAATGAGCACTAAGGCGCTTACCCAAGCCATCCCCAGTTCAAGGAAAACAATGGCAATAACCATTGACAAGAGCAAAAAAGAAAGAAACTGCATTTTCCTCACTATCCTTGCCCCATTCCCCCCAGCATTCCTCCATATGGGTCTGGGGGAAAGTATTCTGGCTCTTCCTTTTGCTTGCCGCCGAAAACAATTGCAATAATAATCAGGCCGAACAGCACAAAGGGCCAGTATTCAGTCAGGGTGTCCTTGAAAATATAGAGTGTGACTGCCGCGCCCACCATTATTATTGTTACCCCCAGTGACCTCTGGCTCAGAATCATTAATGCAAGTATGCCGAAAACAAGCCAGTTCTCGTGAAACTGCAGTGCAATCATCATCAGGATTATTGCAACCGCAAAAGTAAAAGTGTCCATGCTTTACCACTCTATCCCAAAGCTACTTTTTCTCCAATTTTTTTTCAAAATACCGGGTAGTTTTTCCATTAACAAACCTTTTTTTTCAGTTGTGCCCTCCGCTGCCCTTGAACACGTCCATTTTTTCGAGCATTGGGGAAAAAAAGTTGACTATCAGGAACAGGGCCAAGGGTATCCACACGAGTTCAGGGTGCTGGAAGAAAGCAAGGTAAACAACAATCACTGCAAACAGTATGGCGAGCTTTGCGCTGCCCAAAGACTTTTTTCCCCAGGAGAAAATCCATACCAGATAAAACAGTGCCAGCACTGTCCACAAATCACTTCCCAAGGTGCCAATATTAATCTGCAAAAAAGGCGCAATCATAAGCAAATTGTTGTTCTCCCTTGTTTTTATCGTTTTCTATCTTCTCATTGTGCTGTTTAATCCCCAGATTATCATTGAGAAAACCGAGAACATCATGAAAAAGTAGAAAACAATGTATAGGGAAGCGGTAATGTAAGCCCATTTTATTGCCAAGAGGTAAATGAGTGCGCCGGAAATGATGATGGTGAGGATGCTGTCCCCGATATAGCCCCTTACTGTCGCAAAAATCATGAAGACAAGCAGGATGCGCATTATCAGGTCTGCTTCAGGGAAAATAATCATTATAAGGGGCGGAATAAGTGCCACAATAAGAAATGCTGCAAGTATTATGAGCAGGAAGTTGCCTTTCTGGTTCATTTATCTCCCTCCTCTGAACCTTGCTGCCTGCCTTCCAGCCATCTGCCTTCTTGCTGCTTCAACTGCTGCTTGCCTATTCATTATGTCAAGGCCGCTGGAAACAGGCTTTTCCATGCCTCCCTGCTGCTGCGGGGAAAATGCTCCCACGAAAAAGAAATCAATCACTATTCCAGCAACTCCAAGCATTAGCAGCATCCAGATAACGTAAATCCCGCCAAACAATAGCCATAAATCAAACAGCACAAAATAGCTTACCCCAATTATGAGGACTATGGAGACAGGCGTTTTACCAAGGTGGTTTAGGAAGAAAGAGATTATTGTGAGCAGCACAAAAATTTTCAGTACAATGTTCGCATCTGAAATTAGCTCTGTCAAAAAAAGCAGTGGCAGGCTTGTTGGAAAAAATGATTCTGTGTTCATTCAGCCACCAATGCAAGTGTTTCCCGGCTTGAGGGAGTTCTCAAAGCCTTTGACTGGCTGGCTTCCTGATTCAAGCAGTTTCTCTGTGTTCCAGAAGAATGTTGTTTCTGTGCCCGTGTTGCTGATGCACACGCTTTCATCCCCAACCATCTCAAAAAGCTGCTGCAGTTCATCTATCTTGAAAACCCCATTGTTGTTTTTCATTCCTGAAACACCTGACAGGTTGGCGGTTGTGCCAAATGCACTATCAGCGTTTCTGAAACTTAATTCTTTCGGATGCACCGCATTCATGGTTAATGCACTGTCAACGGGCGTGTACATTATGGTTTTGAGGTAAACATTCCCGGTTGCAATTGCCTGTTCCCAGTCAAGGGCATATGCAAGCCGCCAGTTTTCTATGGGGTCAGTGCTTTCTGCGCGCCTGTCAGGCGTATCGTGGAATTTTGTTATGGCTGGGATGCCTGTAAAATCAATGCAGGCATTCATTCCTGTCCAGAATGCTGATGTTTCGCCAGAGAGCACTGCCTGTTCGCCCTGCCTGATGGTGTAAAAGGCACTGAAGGGTTCTGGTGAAATGGCTGAGGCCATTTTCATTACCACTGGGGTGGCGTATGTTGGGGAGAAAACCATTTTCTTGATGTTCTCTTTAGTGTGCTGTATCTTCAGGAGAAAGCCCCTGTTTGAGGGTGAGGAATTGAGTTTCTTGAAATCCCTGAGCGTTTCAGTTATTACAAGCTGTTCAGAGCTTGAATTGGGAGAGGGAATGGTTCTGATGGAATCTGATTCCCTTGATGTTATTATTATGGGATTGCTGATATTTTCATATCTTGTCCCATACCCCTGCCTTCCATTGCTGCTTTCCAGCCCAATGTTGCCGTTAAGGGGCATGCTGTAAAACACCGAGTCCAGTGCTGTTGTTTCAGCAAGGTTCAGCTGGATTTTTACGTCTGCCAGGGGATTAGAGTTTGAGTCAAACATTTCCCACCCATTTTCCGTGCCTGTTATTTCCAGGAACACCTCATAGAGGCCTGTTGCTGGAATTTTTTCTGTTGTGGCAAATTTCTGGGTGAAGCTTATTTTGTTCTGCAGGAAAAAAGACGCAATTTTTCCCTCTGGGTCATCCGCAAACCATGCGGGGGCATTGTAAAGGGACTTGTCAATGTAGAATTCTGCAAAGTCCTTCTTGAAGTCCTGGGTGTAACTATCCTTCAGCAAGAAAGCATTGAACAAAAGCAGGCTTCTCAGGGCAGGTGCGTCTGGAATATCGCTTGTCCAGTTCACTGACCCTGGGTCCGCGTTTATGGGATATTCTATTGCGGGAATGCCTTCAATGAGAGAAGTTGAGTTTGAAACCCAACATCCTTTTGGGGTTTTCTCTGGTGTTTCCCCTATTATGAAGTTTCCGAAAAAATAGTCTGTTTCAGCTGCCTGTGTTGTGGGAGAGGACATTGTTATCTTGAAAACATATTGGCCTGTTGATTTAGGGAGATTTGGGAAAGCGCATTGTGCGCTTTTCTGCTGTCCTGCTGGAACAGGAATGCTTTGGCTGCATTTTGTCTGGCTTACTGAAACGCTTTTGGAAGGCAATATTTCAACATTCACGTCTGCCTGCTGCTGTTGCTGGGTGTTGTTTGTAACGGTAACACTGAAGTTTGCCGTCTGGGCGTCAAAAGTTAGCGAAAATCCCTGCAGGCCGATATAGTTGCTTGCAACAGCCCTGTTGCTGTTCCTGTTAATGTCCTGCTGTATTGCCTGCTTTATGGGGTGTTCGGGGCACTCAAAGTGGTAGTTGTTTGCTTTGAGGAATTCATCAAACATGTGGAGGCGCCTGCTTATTTCAATGCTGAACTGTGTTGCATCGCAGTAAACATACTCAGGGTTTTCCTGGTTGCATGAATCATGTGCAATTCCTGTTTCATCATTCCAGCTCCAGTCAAGCTTTATTTTTGGGAGGTTTTCTTTTCCTGTTGCCCCGGTTAGTGCACCCTGCTTGCATTCTTTTTTTTGTGGTTCAAATGTTCCTGCTTTTGCAATCTGCGGTATTTTTGGCTGGGGCTCTGAAACAGTGAATTTTAGGTGGAATTTTCTGGAAAAGTTTTCTTTTTTGGAGTCCTTTATGTCGTATGACCAGAAATCGCTGTCGCTGCCGTAGTCAGTGGGGTTTTTGTGGGAGTGCTTTGTTGCGTTGAATGTTGCCAGGCCATAAACTGGCTTGGGGCTTTTTGCGCCAATGTTTTCAAATATCACTCCCACTGTCTGCCTTTCCACATCCCCGAATACCTTTGCTTCCTCAAGGTTCCAGTAAGCGATTACCCCATTGGTGTCAAGCCCTATTGTCCCCGCATCCTCTGCGAGGTTTATCACAAAGTCAGGGAGCGGGTGTGTTTCCTTCATGAGGCAAATTATGAGGAAAAGCAGGAATCCAATAAGCAGGCCAATTGCTCCAGCTGCTGCAGCGCTTGCGAATGTTGCTCCTCCAACAAGGGCTGATGAAAAGGCAGCAAGCCCGTTTACGCCTGCATACATCATCTGGGTGTTTTTTCTGCTTTGAAAGCCACCTGGTGTTCCTGCCCCTATTGTTGAAAGCCCTACCCCTGCCCTTGAAGCTCCTTTTATTGTTCCTTCAACCCCGTTGTGGGATTCTTCTGCTGCCGCCCAGGCACACAGTGTTGCTGTGACATTGATTATTTCCTTGAGCCAGGTGTTTGTGAGGGTTGCGGTGTCTTTTGCCCCTTTCCCTATGACAAAAAACTCGTATTTGTCCAGAGTGAAAACATTTTCTGTTTCAGGCGGCACAAACACATCCACTGTTTTTATTTCCTCGAAGTCGGTTTCCGGAATTCTTGCAAATATTTCTATTCCATACATTCCCGGGATTTCTTTTTTTCCAACGCTTATTGTTTTTGCCGGGTTGTTTGGGAGCAGGGTGAAGGACTGCTGGCTGAGGAAGATTTTGCCTTCTTTTGTGCCATTGCTGCACCCTGGGTCTTTTGGGCATATTTCCACAATCACGTTTGTCGGACCGCAGGCAGCAGAACTCAATTGCACTTGCTGGTTGGCAGACTGCAGATTAATCCTTTCCGGCTGTGCAATTATGCACTGCTGCAGGTTTATGACAAAAATCTTTGCTTCAACGGATAGCGGCTGGCTTCCCACAAATGCCTTTCCCTCGCTTGTGGTTATTTCTCCGTCAATCAGCACGCTGAATATTGCTTGTTTTCCCAGGAAGCCGGGCTTTGGCGTAAAGTAAAGCGTTCCCTGAATGCTGCTGTCCTCCGGAATATTTTCCATTACTTTTGTATAGCCTTCCTGCTTTAGCGCTTCAGTGTAAATGCTGTTGTTTGAGTCCCTTAGTGAAAGTTCAACAAACCCCGCTTCCTCAGATTTCCAGATTACCCTTGCAGAAATGTTTTCAAGGGGAATTGGAGTTGTGTTGCTCAGGCAGTTGTTCTTTATTTCAAAGCCCAGTTCTGCCCTGTTGTTTTTTGTGACTGTTTCCCAAGACTTTTTGCTGAGCACAAGGCAAGGGCTGTTGTCAGGCAGGTCTCCAAGGATTATTGACACTTCAAGCGGCATGAGCTGCTCGAACCTCTGCCTTTCCGGCAATGTTTCAATCCCGATAATTATTTTTCCGGAAAGCTTTTCATTCCTGAACATTGTTTTTCTTGCATTTTTTGAAAGGATTATTTTTGCCTCTATTGTTGTGCTTTCCTGCACTCCAATTGTTGTGCCAGAGTATTGCCTGAGAATTGTGTTCATTCCTGCTGTGTCAAGCAGCCCCCTAAAATCGCCCACTATCCTTGCATCGCTTACCGAAAGCTGTTTTCCGGTAATGTTTTTTATTCCAATCTTTATTGTGTCCTGTTTTTTTGAAAGGGTGTTGAGTTCGCTTGTGGAAACTTTTGGGGAAAGTGCTGCAATATTGCCGTCTATTCTTATTTCGGCTTTTCCTTCAATAAAGCCAGTTTTTTCTGCTGTGAAAACAATCCGGGTGCCGGGGCTGGATGGGGGAATATTAAATTCTGTTTCCCCGCTTGGCCCTGTTTCTCTTGTGCTCCTTATTTCGGTTTTGTCCGGGAAAACAATTGCCATTGTGGCAAGGGCATTTGATGAGGGTGTTTTTTCCTTTTTTTCTCCCTCCTGCAGCACTGTTACCACTGCTTTTGTTTCAGTGAAAGCCATGATTTGTTCAGGGAAAACGCTTATTGAGAGCTCTTTTGCAGGGGAAATTGTAATGTCTATTGTTTTTGAGATTACTTGCCTGTTGTCAGCAATTATTTCCACCCGAATGCTTCCCCTTCCTT
Source organism: uncultured archaeon (assembly GCA_964373935.1). Classification (GTDB taxonomy): domain Archaea; phylum Iainarchaeota; class Iainarchaeia; order Iainarchaeales; family CAYJWT01; genus CAYJWT01. The sequence continues at coordinate 6,304 of CAYJWT010000010.1, forward strand.
GCTTTTTTGTTTTCAGGCCAAGCAATGAAAAGACAGTTTTTCCTTTTCCAAAATACCCCATTGAAACAGGCCCTATTTCCTGCAGTGCAGTGTTTTCTTGCAACATTACCTGGGAATCAGGGGTTGTTATTGCAAAAGAGGAAAACTCAATGTTGTCTGAAAGGGCTGTTATGGCCAGTGAGCTGTTTCCGAAGGAGTTAAGAGTATTATTTGTTATTGCAAAATTCAGCGCATATTCGCCTGCAACCTTTATCCTGTATGGCGTGCCAACATAAATATTTTCCTGCTTGTCAAGCAGCCATTCCCCGGAATAGCAAAACTCTTTCCCACATGACTGTGCATCGCTTTCAAAAAGCACTTTGCTGAATGTTTTTGCATAAAGCCCATGCTTTTCCTGCACAAACTCCCTGTTTCCAAGCACTGTGTCAATTGGGTCCCTCAAGTAATTTCCCTGGTCATCCAAAACCCATGCTCTATAGTTCAGTTCCAGCAGCGACTGCGGCTTTGTGGACTGCCTAACTTTTACTTTCACTGCAACAATATAATCCCCTTGTTCCAAAGCATTCCATTTTATGTTAACCCATTTTGCTTCTGAATCAGTCAAATTCGCAAAATCAACCTGCTCCCCTGTTTCAGGGCTGTAAGTTGCGCCCCTGTGCTCTGCACTGATGTTTCCCGCAATTACCTCTCCAATCTCCATTGCGCTTGCGGCAAAACTTTCCGCGTTTCCCGCCCTAACATGGATTCCAGTTTCCCTTGCAGCAAGCCTTTCCGGAATGCTCAATCTGAACTTTGCCACATATGTTTTTCCTGCCTGAATTTCCCTTGAAAGGCCTGTTGCCAGTGAATCAAAAAAACCCAGGAATTCTATCTGGGGGTTTCCTGAAACAAGCCTTGGAAGCAATTTTCCATCAAACACAATGTCCTTGTCAGGGAGAAGCTGCTGGGGCAGAGTTTGGAATGATTGCAGCCCAGGATAGCTGAATCTAACAAAAACGCTTTTGTCTGCTTTCAGGGAATATTCTGCAATGCCGTTTGGCATTGGCACTATCCCAATGCTTTCCCCAGTGGAATCAAAGATTTCTGCCTCTGCCCCGTTCAGCGGCTGGTTGTCTGAATCGGTTACTTTCATTTTCAGTTTAGCGTTCCCGATTTTCAGTTTTACAGTAAAGAAGCTTATTGCCCTGGCATCAATCTGTTTTGCTTCCTGCTTGTTGTTGCCTGAAACAGGGAACTTTTCAGCGTAAGCATAGTATTTTCCCGGCTTTATTCCAACAAAAAATGCAATTCCCTGGGCATTTGTGGGCTTTGAGGCAACAGGCACTATAAACCCTGTTTCAAAAAACCTGATTTTTGCTGTCGCGTTTTCAACAGGCTTTCCTTCCTCATCCAGAACTTTTACCTGGATTTTTCCGCTGTTGTTTTCATTCAGTTTTTCCATTTCGACCGTGATTTCCCTTGCAGTGCTTCCTGCTTCAACTGTTTCGAAAAGGTAGTCAGGGTGAGAGACAAACAAGAGGTAGTTTTTTGTTTCTGTCAGCGCAAATTCAGCCAGAGTTCCTGTTTCGCCGGTGTTTTTTTCCGCAACTTTTGTGCCTTCTGAGTCCCTCAGTTCAACTGTGGCGTTTGGAATGTTCTGCCCTGTTTCCTTGTCTATTACTGCTGCCTTAAGAATGCCTTTCACGCTTTTTGCCATGGTTATTTCCACGAGGTTTTCAACTGCCCCTGTTACAAAAATTTCCTGCCTTGACTGTATCCCGTAATCAGATTTTTCGTGAGAAACGCTTATGCCGTATGATGCAGGGGCAAGCCCTGAAAAAATTGCTTCCCCGTAAAAAGCAGTTGTTTTTTCCTCAAGCACCGCCCCATCCACATCAAGCAATGCCGCCCTGAATTCTGTTGTGTCAATTATCCTTCCTTCAGCGTCAAGCAACCTTACCCTGATGCTTCCCTTTTCTTCGTCTGAAAGCAAGCGAGAAGATATTTTCTCTAGAACCACTGCCTGTGCTGCCTGGGAAATGATGAATGATTTTTGCGCAAACTTTTCCGGCTCAACCAGCCTTCCAGAGAGAGTACCGCAGTTTTTCGGGGAAATGAAGACAATTTTTCCATCCTTGTCTGTGTCTGAAACAGTGCCTGGGCTTGTCGCATTGGGGTTTGAGCAGCTCAAGGAAACTCTCAATTCTTCCCCCGTTATCGTGCTGTTGTCTGTGTTCTGGAAGAAAACAATTTTTTCAAGCTCTGCCTTTGCCTTGGCAACGAGCACTATTTTTTCGGAGATGTCCCCTGAAACTTCTATGACCTTTTTTATGCCCTCAAAATCGTTTTCCCCAATTCTGAAGGAATCAATGTCTATCTCCAGCCGGGATTTTCTGGGCAGCTCTATTTCAGCCACCCCATTCTCATTGGTTTTTGCCTGGAATTCCTTTCCCGCTACCCTGTAAACAAAGGGCATTTTTATTAGCGGGTTTCCGTGGCTGTCCTCAAAAATAAGGGTTGCCCTTGCTTTTTCCGGCTGGAAAACAACAGGGGAAAAGAAAAAATAAAAAAGAACAAGCAAAAATACTGCAGCAAGGAGCGCAAAGCTTGGAACAACCCTGTCAATTCTGTCCACTGCAGAGTAAACAGGAACCCCTTTGGAGTCCAGCCAGTCAAGAAAGCCATAATACCTGTCTTCAAGTGCCTTGAAAAAATCCATTGCGCCCAATCTGACACCAGTGCTTTTGGTTTGACAATGGCAATAATGTCTTTTTTGATTAATAAATATATTCAGTGGCTTTTTCAATCAAAAAAGGAACTAATGTTAAATTTTGCGCCCAAACGTGTTTTTTTTAAGTTCTATTCTAAAATAAAGAAGGGGCAAGGCTAATGTTTGAATGGATTTATTCCTTTTATGTGTGGGGATTTGAAGTGCTTGGTGTTTTCCGTGAGAATCGTGAAAATCTTGTTTTCTACCATTGTTTCTGCTATTAAGGTATCCCAGAAAGGCGTATTTTCTTTGATTGATGCTTCAATTGCTTTGCTGACAGTAAATGCCGTGTAGTTTATTTTTTTCCAGTGAACGGAATCAAGCAAGCCATTTACAATGATTTGCGCATTTTCTCCGGAGATTGGCTTTTCCATTTTTTGCGTCAAAGCAAAAAAGAGCTCTCCAAGGATTTGGTTTGAAATAACCCCGTGCTTTTCTCCTTTTGCTATTTCCTCAAAAATCCTTTTTGCGATTCCTCTTTTCTGCTTTTCGGATTCATCAAAAGCATAAACAATGACATTTGTGTCAACAAATAACTCACTGCCCATGCAACTCTGCCCTGGCCTTATACTTCAATTTGCCCATCTGAAAGCCTTTTTGCAGCAGCTCCAGCATTTTGGCCTCGTTGCCTTTTGTCTGCCTGTCAGCCCACTGCTCAAGAGCTATGCTTGCTGCTTTCCCCAAACTGCCTTTCTCCCTGCCAAACTTAAGCTCAGTAACCATCCTGAACTTTTCCTCAGTTTTGTCCTTAACATTCAAAGTAATAGTGCCCATAATAATACGTTTAGATAAACAAATATTTAAATATATTGAAATCAAAATATTGGCGCACAACCAACTCTGGAATATAACTTAAATAACTGCCACAAAAAGAAGCAAAATATTAAATTTTGGTTTGCCAGTTTTTTACCCTGCCTTGATGCAGGTGTTTTCAAGGCCCTGTTTTTTTGCTGAGAGCTCTTCAAGAATTACTTTCGGGTTCCAGAAGAACTTTGCCTGGTTTCTCGTGCCATGCCCAACAATGCAAGCTTTTCCCTGTTCCACCAGCTCGAAAACGCGCTGTATTGAGTCAATAGTGCTGCTGCCATAGCTGTTGTACTGCATTCCAGGAACCCCATTCAATGGCACTTGTGCTCCCTCGCTGTCTGCTCCGATGAACACCATTTCATCAGCAGCGCCAGTGCGCTTTATTATGCCTGCATTTGTTTGGGGGGTAAAAACAACTGTTTCAAGGAATGCTGTTCCCTTTTTTTCCGCATTGCACCATTCAAGGCCATAGCTTGACTCCCTATCAGCGCTTATTCCAGCGCACTGCGCATTGAGGGCATGGGAATCAAACCTGTTCCTGTATGACCGGGCAATGGGCTCTTTAAGGAAGTCAAAGCATCCTCCTCCAACCCCAGTCCAAGGCAGGGTTTGGGTGCCTGTTGACTGGGATTGTGAATCAAGCTCTATGGAATAAAAGCCAAAAGCATCCCTTGCATTGTTCCTTGTTATTTTCATTAACAGCGGGGTTGCAAAGCTCGGGGAAAAATTAACTGTTGTTGTGCCGGAAGCAAACTTTGTGTCAAGCAGTATGCCCCTGCTGTCGTTGTTTAATTTCCTGAAGCTGTCAATTCTGTCCGCCTTGATCCAGCCATTGGAAATCGGGGCTGACTTTGGGTTATGGGAAGCTGAAACAACCTGGGTTGAGCCGCTGTTTATTTTTACACTTGGTTTTGACTCTGGGCTGAAGTTTGTGCCATATCCCTGCCTCCCATTGTTGCTGTCTAGCCCAATTGTGGCATCAAATGGCAAGTAATAGAAAATGCTGTCAGTGGAAGGGGATTCCAGTTTTGTCATTTTTACCCTGATGCTTGCGCTTGGCTGTGACGCATTAAAGAACTGCCAGTTTGGATTGTTGAATTCTATTGCTGTGTCAATCCTGTATTTTCCCGGGTCAATTGGGGAAGGGTTTCCAATGTAATCAAACTTGAATTTGGCTGAAGCAAACAATTCTCCCAAGCCATCTTCCTGAAGGTAAGTATCTGGGCAGTCGAAAAAGCTTACTGTCTTGCAGAATTCATCAAAGTCATTCCTGAAATCATTGGGATAAGCATCGGACATTAGGAAAGCATTATAGCTTGCTGCCCTTATCACCTCATCCCTTTCCTGCTGTGCCCACCTTGCGTTTCCCGCAAGCTCTGTTGCCTCAATAAATCCCTTGATGCGGGCTGTTGAATAGGGCTCGCACAACTGCACGCCCCCAGCGCCAAGATTGAGTGGCATTTCAATTGCATCATTTCCGGAATTTGTGTTCTGGCAGCCGGAGCAAAGTATGGGGACAAGCGTGGCTTTTGCAATATACCTTCCATTTGGCAGGGCAAGGGGACAAGATGCCTCTGCCCTTGTTGTCAGGGAAACATGCCTGCTGCAGCTGCTGAAAACACTGCCAGTGTTTGCATCCCTGATTTCAATTGAAACAGTGCCTGTTACTTCCCCTGCATTGTTGCTTTCAACAACCGCAAGCACATTGGTGTCATTGCCCTGTTTCTTTGCCTGAATGCTTGTTATTCCAACATCAATCCCTGTTAAGTTTTGGTTTTTGGAGCTTACACCAGTTGCGGTTGTGGGACAGTCAAAGGGCGCATACTTTTCAATGAACTCCCTTGTTTTCTGTATTCTTTTGAGTGCAGTAATGCTGAACTGCGTTGCGTCACAGAACACGCTGCCAGTGCTTGTTTCATCACAGCCTGTTTCTGGCAGTTCATTCCAGTTCCACGAAAAGCCAATTTTTGGGATTTTGTCTTTTCCTGTTACCCCAAGCAATCCCTCAAGCACGCAGTTAGCCAGTGGGCTTACAACAAAGTTTGTGTCTGTTGTTTCAGGGCCCGGGCTGTTGAACTGCAAATTGTATTTTTCTTTGAATGCCTTTCTTTCCTTTATCCTCAGGAACTTGGGCTCTCTTTTCTTGTCAAAGCTGCAAACATTTGGATAGTTTCTTCTTTCCCCGTTAACCTTGAGCACTCTGAAGAATGGGCTTGCTTCACTTGCTTGCACTATCCCCCCACTATTTTTGAATTCAAGCTCCCTTATCTCAATGTTCAAGCGCGGGTCTTTTGGGTTTGGCTCAACAGAAGCTGCTTTCTTATCAAACAGCTTTATGTCTTCCGATTTTGTTTCAGTAAAACCGGTTTTATCTGTGCCTTCTTTTTTGACCAGTTCAATCTTGTTTATCACAAGGTCCTTTTCCACTCTTTCTGTCTGGAATTCCCCGTGTTCCTGCTGGGAATAAGCCCACATTGTCCCCATCATGAATGCCTGCAGGAAATTGCCAAAAGGCCCCCCTCCACCCAGCCCCCCTGCTGCTCCCGCGCCATACTGCAATGCCGCAAGATTCGGGTCAGCCCCAAATTGCCCACCAAATCCGCCTGGCACTCCTCCCGGAAAACCGCCAGGGATTCCGCCGCCCGGATAGCCTCCTTGCTGGAATAAAACAATCTGTCCGGCTGGAAAGCCGCCAAGCCCTCCTCCTCCAAAGCCGCCAGGGGAATAACCGGGTGGCACTCCTCCTGCCCCTGCTCCGCAGTTTCCGCCTGGGCATGCTCCACCTGCTCCTGCAAGTCCCACTGCACCAAGCCCTCCTCCGCCCAATCCCCCTCCACCAAGTGCTCCCTGCAGCAGCCCCCCAACTAAACCCACTAATCCAAACATTAATCCAACCAGCATTGCTTTTCCCAAATCCCTTTCATCATACCTTACAAGCACTGTTACAACTTTGTCATAACAGTTGTTCGTCAGTTCCCCATTGTCAGTTCCGTCTCCCGGTTTTATGCTAATGTCATATTCATACCTGTTCAGTTCAATGCACTGTTCCGGGTCAACAATTCTCACTCTAATCATTTTGATGAGTTTTTCCTGTTCGCCTGTCCTTCTTGCATAAACAAATATTGGATACTGTCCTGAGTCTGATGCTTCTCCCACAACCTGCACTGTTTTCTGGTCTGTTGACTGCAATACCAGAGATTTCGGGGCAACAGTAATATTTTCAGAATCAAGCCTGATGTTTACTGTGGCACCACAGCTGAAGGCCTGAATGTTGAAGCTGTTTGAAGCACTGGCAGTTTGAAAAGGGAGTGTGCCAGGCAAGGACTGCTGCCCAATCGGGAATGGTAATGATGCTTGTACTGTGCCTCTTGGGGAGGATGTTTTTTGTATTATTATTAAGTCTTTGTCAAACCCCACACAGTCCTTGAGGTTGATAATTGCAATTTCGAGCGCGAGTTTTGCCTTTATTTCCTGCAGACCCTTGTCAGTCGGGTTTTTTGCCCTGAATTCCACAACAGCATTCCCTGTTCCCACAACTCCTGCCTCCGGGTCAAACACTAATGTTACTGGCACACTGTCCTGCCCCTCTATTTTTTCTGCAACCGGCTTGAATGCTTCCGGCCTTATCTCTATTGTTCCTGTTTCTGTCCTGAGGGAAAGGTCTGCCACTTTGTTGCTCTGCCACACAACCCTTGATTCAAGGTTGTTCAGTGCTGCAGGCACTCCATCAAGAGTGCAGTTGTTTTCTATTTCAAATGGGAGTTCAATGTTCCTGCCGTCAGTGAAGGTTTTCCAGGTTTTCTTGGAAAGGGTTAAGCATTCCGGGCTGTCAAGCTCTCCCCCAAGCCCGACTGTTACAGCCAATGGCAGTTCTCCCTGCCACGCCTGGGAGTCTGCTTTTGCTTCAATATTGATAAAGCCGGAAACAGTTTTTGTTTCAAGGATGTTTTTTCCCTTGTCTGAAAGCACTGCCTTTACAGTGAATTCCCTTTTTATTCCAGGGTCAAGCCGTGTTTCCAGCATTGGTGCCATTGAATCATTGATTTTCTGCTCGTCAAGCAGCCCGTTGAACATTCCCCCAACTGCAGCACTGCTTATTGTCAGGGGAAAGCCGGTTTCGTTTGTTATTGAAAAAGAAAGGGTTTTGTCCAGCTGTGTTTTTGCATTGAGTGTTGTTCCAAGGCGGTTGGGGTCAAACTTCAGCACACTGTCTTTCACAATCAACTGTGTTTCAAATCTTTCATAATCCGGCTTTTCTGCAATAATTTTAACTGTTTCCCCTGGGGCCATTGCTGGAAGAGCAAGAGCTGCCTGCCCAACAGTATTTGTTGTCCGCTCCAGCAGCATATTCCCAAACCTGTCTCTTGCCTTCACTATTGCGCCCTCAATTGGGCTGTTTGTGTCTGAATCAGCAACCCCAACAAGTATTGTTTGTGCAATGCCGCTTGCAAGAACAGTTGGGGAAATTGAAACAGAAAGATTTTTTGCTGCAGAGACATTCACTGTCATTGTTTTCTCGAAAACAATCTTCTGGCCAGACCGTATTCTTATTGCCACAGGGTGCCTTCCTGACTTGCTTGTTGAGAAATCCATTCCCGCTATCACTGCAGTGTTCGGAACCAAATTCCCTATCTTTATCCACTGGCTGTCAAACCCCACTATTCCTGTTGACTGTTTTCTTTCTGCCTGCGGTCCAATAATGTCATAGTTTTTGAAGATAATGCCCCCTGTTTCGCTTGAAATCCTTATTTCCGCATCAAGGAAAGAGTCCTCCTGGAAAAGGGAGCTGTTGAGTACAGTAAAATTGAGCTTGTATTCCCTGAGAATGCTGGCATTATAGGATTCTCTCACGCTTTCAATGAGTTGTGTCTGCTTGTCAAGAATGCTTGCTGCAAAACAGAACTTTGGGGTGCAGAGCGTTTCAATTCCCGTCTGGAAAATCTGCTTGTGGGTGTTTGCATACAATCCCTGTTTCTGCAGGGTGTTTGCATTCAATCCCAGTTGGTCATCAACAGGGTTTCTGTGATACTCTTGGTTTCTTACCCCATATACCCTGTAGTTTATTTCAAGAATGTCCTCCGGTTTTGTTGTTTCTTTTACGCCCACTTTTGCGCTTGCCTCAATCACTCCAGAAAGCTTCCTGTTCCATTCTGCCTGAGCCCATTTTGCATCGCTGTTTGTTACCTTCAGCATGTCCTCTGCCTCTCCAGCTGGCGGAGTATAACTGCCTGATTTTACTATTGTGCTTGCCCCGGGCGCACTTATACTTTTCACGAAAATCCTGTCTTTTTCCACAATCCTGTTGTTCCCTGTCCTGACATGCAGGCCTGTTTTGGCGTAATTTGATTGGTCTGGAACCCTTATCTTGAACAAGGCATTGTATGTTTCCTTGGGATTCAGCACTCTTGCAATTTCCCCCGTCTTTGCGAACAATCCAATGAATTCAACTGTTGCTTCCCCGGAAATTATTTCTCTTTCCATTATCACATTGACAACAGTCAGGGAGTTTGGGGCAACATCAATTATGTTTGTTGTGTAATCAGCAAAGCCGTCTTTTGTTATTATTGCATACACTGTTTTGTCTGTTTTCAGTTTTACTTCAATGCTTCCATCCGGGCTTGTTATTGGAATGCTTCCTCCCCCTGCCGCCTCTCCGGTAAGGGTGTCAATGAAAGTGAGTTCGGCAAACTGCAATGGCTTGAATTCCTGGTCAAACACCCCAATTCTCAAAAGCCCTTCCCCAAACAATAATGTTACAACAAGCTCTGTTTCCAGTGCCTGCCTCTGCACAAAGTGCGCAACATCGCTCCACCCTGAAGCCGTTCCCTTGAAAGAAAATGCCTTGTAATCCCCTGAGGGGACTCTTGTGAATTCCGCAATCCCATTGAGGTTTGTTGTTTTTTCCGCAAACCCGATGCTGAACCCATCAGGATTGTACAATCCAACTGTCGCGTTTTTTATGGCTTTTCCATCCTGGTCAACAACCTTTACTTTGAGCGTTGCCCCGCACTCCCCATTATCCTTCTGCATTTCAATCTGCTGCACTGAATCGCTTTTCCTTATGCCCCTTGCTGTCTTGAGGCAATAGTTCTGGTGGTCAATTGCCAGCTCATACTCAGCATCCTCTGTAATCAGGAATTCTGCAATCCCATTGCTGTCTGACTCTTTAAGGGATTCCTCTGCAAGCCCTCTTTTCAGGGTTACAAGGGCGCCCTTTACTGCCACTCTTGAATCCTTGTCAACAAGCTGTGCCCTTATTTTTCCCAAAATATTTCTTTCAATATCTATTGTAACTCTTTTTATTTCATCCCGCTGCAGTCCAACTATCCCTGATTTCTTGCCCCCGAAAAAAGTGGTTGAAACGGTCTGCACAAAATACCTGTCTGGCGCTGTTTCAAAAATTGCCAGCCCGTTTTCTGTCTGATTGGACTCAAGCGGCCCAATGCCCAGTACTCCATCGTCCTTGTAAAGCAGGACAGTAATGTTTTCCTGGACAAGCTCCCCGTTAAACCTGACTTCAACCTGCAGTTTTCCTTTCGATTCAAACACTGCAATGCTTTCAGTGAGGTAAACAATCTGCTGGTCCTGCGTAATGGGGAGTGACTGAATGGGTTCAAATCCTTGTGCTTCAATGCTTGCAATAAGGCCCTGGCAGCCCCTGGGCTCTTTGATTGTTGCCTTTCCATCAACAGCAGCAATTGTTGGGACTCCTATTCCAGAATTTGTGCACGAAAAGCTTATTCTCGCCGTTTTCCTGAGTGGCTGGTTCAGGGAATCGCGCAGCAGCAGTGTCCTGATTATTTCCGGCACCTGTGTTAAGCGAATTTGCTTCACAATCCTGTCTGTCTCCACAACAAAAACATCAGAATAGGGAACATAGCCCTCTTTTTCCACTCCCACCCCAATGCTTGTTCCCCTTGGAAACCCAATCGCCTCTGTTTTTCCAAAGGCATCTGTCTTTACTTGCTTTACTTCATCTCCCAAAAAAACATTAACTGTTGTTTCGCTGACCGGGTTGCCTGACTCATCCACGATTTCAAAAGAAACAACACTCGACCCAAACAGCCCAAAGAAAAACCCTGAAATGAAAAAAGCAGCAGCCGCAACAACAAGCAACAGCACGAGCGCAGCGCTTGGAATTACTTTGTCAACCGCATCGCTTACCTTATAAAAAGGAATTTTTTTTCCAGCAAGCCAGTCAATGAAAGCATTCCACTTTGCTTCCCAGGCATAATAAAAATCTTTTAATCCCAAAAACACACCCAATAATTCACTATATACTGACAAATAATTAATCTTTTTATCTTAATAAATATATTGGGTGCAAAAACAAGTTTTTTTGTTCCAGAGGACAAGCCAATTCAAAAAAGTGAAATAATTAATTTTTTTTACTTTTCGTATTAGTAAGTTTTAGCATATTGGTTTAAATTTGTATTTGTAGAGTATTTTTTTAGGTGATTTTTTTTTGGGTGAGATAGCTGTTGTTACTGTTAGTGAAAGAGGGCAGATTGTCTTGCCCAAGAAAACGAGAGAAAAGCTGCATATGACGAAAGGCACAAAATTGTTGCTTGTTGAAGCGGGAGAAAAAATTACCTTGGCAAAAGTCGGGAATTTGCTTAAAGCAAAAGGAGTTCCAGAAGGCCTTAAGACATTTATTGCGTCAGAAAAAAGCCTGAAAAAAGATTGGGCGCACAAGGGAGACGATGTGTGGGATGACTTATAAGCAACAAGACATTGTTTTGCTCCCTTTTCCTTATTCTGATTTAAGCTCCACCAAAAAACGGCCTGCTTTAGTTGTTTCAAGCAATGTTTTCAATAGCACTTCTGAAGACATTATTTGCTGCCTAATTACAACCAACCCCCAAAAAGACATGCACAGCGT
>CAYJWT010000011.1:0-16688 GCA_964373935.1 uncultured archaeon
TTTTTTGAATTCTTCTTCAGTTATTTTTTTTACTATGCCTTTGTTGGCATCCAACAGTATGTAATCTCCATCATCCAATACCAGAGTTGAAACATGGCAGCCTACTATACACGGTAAGTTGAATTCTCTTGCTATTATTGCTGCGTGGCATGCAGCTCCACCTTCATCCGTTATGATGCCATTTACCTTGTCCACTAAAATCATCATTGTCGGGTTTGTCATTCCTGTTACCAGGATGGTGTTCGGTTTGATAGTTTTTGCTATTTCTGCAATTTCTGTTGGGTTGTCCGCCCTTACAATCATTGCTTGGCCTGCCACTATTCCTTTACTTGCTACAGTTCCGGAAAATGTTTTTGTGTCTTTGCTTGGTATGCTTGGATTGAGAAATTTTTCCTTGGTTTTCAGTGCTTCTTCGCCGCTATATAGGGTTATTTTTCCATCGGAGAATTGCATGAGCCAGTACTTTTTTCTTCGTTCAAGTTCATCATTGCTTATATTCGCATTATTGTGCAGTAAGTCGCTTATTTCCCTCCAACTATAAAACAGGTAAATATCTTTTACAGAGCATTGTGCAAGATCAGCAACTTTTTCGAAGAATGGCAGTAAATGATAAGATTCTCCGTTCCAGCACGCTTTAAACTCTAGCCTGAGTAACCCAAGTTGACGCAGGAGGTGCGCAAATTCTTCGGCTTTTTTGGATTTAAGTTTTCCAAGAATTTCTTTTTGTTTCTTCGCAGCTCTTTCTCTGCGGAGTTCACCCTCTTTGATCTCATTTTTTATCACGTCTACGGATTTGGCTTGCATCCGATTTTTCATCAAGCTTAAGGCTTCTTGTTCCGAGAAAACATTGGCAAACAGAATCGAGTATTTTTTTGTGTGGCTCAATATTTTATCTTCAGTTGGATTTTCCAAGACCTTTGCCCAGTCTACTAACTCCATGAAAAGAATGTCCTTATCTATCGGATTAGTGAAAATTTGATAATGGTGATTGGCTTCGTTTCCAAACCGGCTTTCAAGTATCTCACGCAATTTCGTTTCAACAGCAAGAGTTGTGTGGCCTGTAGAGGTATTAAAGTGAGCATAAACCCGCCTAAGGGCAACTGAATAGATATCGTATAGCTTGGCCAGCTTTTCCTGGCTAGTCTTATTTTTGACACAGTTCAGGATTGTTTTTGATGATTTCCAATATGACTTCACTGCTTTCTTCTGGTCTTGCAGTGTTTTCTTTTGAATTCGAGGTATCAACAGCTTCTTGCCTTCCTCTCGGATTGCGCTGATGTCATTTTCAGACCAAAAAATCTGGCAATAGCCATCTTTTGTCCAAATGATGATGTTTTTCTGCACGTTTCCGATAATGTCCTTATCGTAAATATGCCGTTCCATTTGCATAATATGCTTGTTTACTGTTTGGGCTCCGGCAGCATGTAAAATGTATTTCATCATATCTTTATGCATAGGATGAAGTTATATTTTTTTATAAAGAGGAAATTGGCCATATAAATAAAAATATTTATAAACGCCGATTATACCATATAATGACCTACGAGTATATCTCTATTATATCGTTGTTTTTGAGCTTGTATTGTTTTGAGACCCTTTGGCCAGAGAATTTTGCGCTGCCCCACACCTTAACATACTTGAGGTTTTGGGCAAAGTCCTTGTGCAGTTTTTTTGCAACGTCTTCCACACTACTGCCTTTTTTCAGCACAATGGGGTCTTTCATGTCCGCTTCCTGCCCGGGTTTTTTCGTGAAAACAAGGATTTTGTCCAATATGAAAAAAATAGTTTCCTTGAGTTCGGAAATTTTGTGTTCTGTGAATTCGTGCAGTTTTGTTGTTCGCGTTTTTTTCTGGAGCTCCAGCATTTCTGAATCCCTTGCCTTGCCATATGCCTCATTCACTATCGTGAATGCTTTCTTGTATACAAGGCTTTCGTCCAGTGCTTCCTCAATCTTTTTTATGTCACACTGCTCTCCAAGAACAACAGAAGCATGGTGAATGCCACAGCTTTTCAAATAGCCCACAAACTCTTCCTCTTTCATTTTGAGAAAGTTTTTGCCGTTGATTGTTATGCCCCTGAACCCCGACTGCTTTATCTCAATTTTTGGCTTTTCCCTGTTGAGAACAATGTTTGCATTCCTCAGCTCTTTCTCGATAACCCCGTATTCCTCAAGGGCATTAAGGGCATTGAGCATTGCTATTATTGCATCCGCATTCCTGATGAGGGAGAAAAGCTGGCTCCCATGGGCTTTCCCGGAACTGCTTCCCTCTATTATTGCGGGCACTTCAACCAGCTGTACTTTTGCGCCGCAGTAATCCATCATTCCCACCTGGGGTTTTTTTGTGGTGAAAGGAAAGCTTGCGATTTCCACGTCCACTCCAGTGAGGGCTTTCAGGAGCGTGCTTTTTCCGCTGTTTGGAAACCCAACTATCACAGCCTGCCCCGCACTGTCTTTTTTTACATGGTATTCCTGCGCCCCGGATTTTTTTGCTTTCCGGGCATGCTGTTTTTCCATTTCTTTTTTTATTTTGGCTATTTTTTTTGTTATTTCAGCGATAAGATTTTCGCTGGATTTGTGCTTTGGCGCAAATCTTCGCATTTCTTTCAAGTAAAAGAGCTTTAATTCTAGTGTTTTTGCTTCCCTGTATTTATTTTCCGCTGCAAAATATTCTGGGCCTGCATTTGTTGTCATTGAATCGCCTTCCAAATATATCTTTTTCCCTCTATTTTTCCGCCAATCTTGCCCTCAGACACAATAAGAGGCAATGTTTTTTTTAGCTTGCTCTCCAGATTTCCTCAAATTCTTCAGCGAATCTGGCTGCAATCTTCCTGCCGTGAATGAAAACAAGGTTTTCATCATTCCTTTCATCAGCGTTTCCGGAATAATTGAAAGAGCCAGTTGCAACGATTGCATTGTCTATCACCGCAAACTTGTTGTGCATGCTTGCGCTGCCCTTGCCAGCAAGCTTCACACTGATGCCTTTGCCTGAAAGCCATTCATCCTCCGAAAAACTGTTTGCTGCCTGCAAGGAATCAATTATTACCCTCACTCTCACCCCCCTGTTTTTCGCTTCAGCAAGAGCCCCAGAAATGCTGTCAAGAGTAAAACTGTAAACAGCAACATCAATGCTTTCCCTTGCATTCCCGAATTTTTGGGCCAGCTTTTCCGCACAATTGTCCTCTGGGCAAAAAAATGCCTCAATACTGTTTTCAGGCAGCCGCTGTTGGATGCAGCCGGAAAATAAGAAAGCCATCAACAGCAGTGCAAGCAATTTTTTCATTGCTGCCTGCACCCTTTAAGGTCTGGTTTTGCAAAGCAAATTACCTGCCCCAAAAACCTTGGGTGGGTCTTGTATTTGCAGTCAACAATGGCAGTGGGCGTGTTTGTTACATAGAAAAGCTCTGCCTTTGCTTTTGATGACACAATGTAATCATTCGCCCTTATCCTAAGGCACAAGTCTATTGCTTCTTCAGGAACACCTGTTTTTCCCACCAGTTCCTTTGTTTTTTCCTGCGTAAGAGGCAGCCCTGTTGCCCCGGCAGCGCATTTCTCAAATGCCGCAGCATCAAGATTGTTTGAATCAGTGATGCCGCAGTACTCGAGGTAAAATTCTTTTTCAAGCTCGTTAAAGCTCCCTGTGTCAGCAGCACAAACCATTGTCCTCCCAAGATAGTCAGCGTTTTCTTTCAGTATCGGCGGGAAACTGGCGGTTGTTGTGGGGTGCAGGTTGTAGTTGAATCCAACATTCTCATCAAACCTTTTTCTTGCTTCTATTGTCGGCTGCTTGAACCTTATGGTGTTTGGGGAATAGGGGTCTTCAAACAAGTCAACTGTCACAAGGTCCGGCTTGCTGCATGATGTCTGTACAAGTTCAACAGTGTGGGATTTTCCATCAAAGTTCTGCTCTTCCACGACAAAAAAACCCAGTTGTTCTGTTGCAATCAAGCCAAGTGCGTCCTCCAGCAGTATTTCTCCACCGGTGTTTTTCACTTTCATCTCTTTTGTAATACTTGCTTTTGGTATAAGGAGGACTGGAAGCTGGGCAATGTTGAAGTCAAGCATTATTCTTGCGCCTTCAGGGCTTTTGTCAGAGAGGGTTGCGAGCAGCACAGAATAATTGTTTTCTGAGAGAATGGGCAAAAACGAATGGTTTTGTTCACACACCCCGCATTCTTCGCTATAAACAAGTATGGTGTTTATTTCGGGTTTTGGCTTTTCACCATTGTTTCCTTTTCGCAGGTCATCTATCCGGAATTCCTTTGCCGGGGAAAAAAACACGCTTGCCGCATACCCAACAACAAGTGCCGCAATAATGGCAAGCACTATTGCATACATGGGAACGCTTTTTGTTGACTGGAAAAAACTTTTTTCCGCCTGTTTTTTCTCTTCGTCAGGGCTTTCCTTTGCTTCAGTTTTTTGTGGCACAATTTCTTTCTCTGTTTCCATGCCTGCATCGGCAATTTTTTCCTGTGCCGTTGTGCCGGCTTTCGATTTTTTTGTTTTTGCTTTCTTTCCCTGCTTTTTCATGAAAAACAGCCATTTTAATTCAAACAGCAATACTCTTAAAAATTTGTTTCAATATCAAGGTTTTTGTATAATATGGCTATAGAAACGGTTTTTCTGGTTGTGCTGCTTATTGCGCTGGTTGCAGGGCACTTTTTCCTTGAAATAACAAAGCCAAAAAAAGAGCAGCTGTTTCAAGTTTCCGGGGAAACGCAAAAACTGTTAATGCCGTCTGAAACAATCTCCAGTGCCCAGCTTTCCCCTGTAATGGAAAGATTGGATAAGCTTGAAAAACTCCTTCTTTCCTTCCAGAACAACCAAGAAAACCAGCCACTGTCAGGCAGAAAAATAGAGAATGGTCTGCAGAAAAAAATAGAGTCATTGGTTGATTTCAGGAACGAAATAAGAATAGAGGTCGCGGCACTGAAGGGCGAAATAAGGGCAATAAAAGAATTCATTGGCTTCAAGGAAAAAAACAGCCAGGTTTTTGAAATTCCTTCCAATAAATTGCACGAGCTTGCCTACAATGTGAGAAAGTAAAACTATTTTTTAATGAATTTTCCGTCCTCGAATTTATAGCCTGGCATTGGGCGGACTTTTACAATGCATCCAACACTTCTGAGCCGGGCAAGCGTTTTATTTCTCATCCAATTCATGTGCTCAACACTGTCTGCATAGCCTGTGTGAGTGTGTAGGTGCTGAAGCCGAACTATTTCGTCAAAAATAAAATCCACCAGTGTTTTTGATTTTTCTTTTTTTGCAATTTTGGCAAGTTTTTTTGTTGCATGCATGCTGAAATACCCAACAACCTCTCCCTTCTTGTTTATTGACACAACATGCCAGTTTCTGATTTTATTGTGCTTTAAATCGCTGAATATATTTGAGACATCCCTTTCTGATGGCGCTGAATATGAGCCATAACTCCAATACCATTTGCCCTTATCGATTTTTGTGTGAGTATGAATTGAGGTTCTTTCACTTGCATTGGGATTCCTTTCTATAAGTTTATGGGCAAATCTTCTAAGTGCAGACGGGTTTAACTCTCCTACTTTGGCTCTGAACCACCCCATTTCTTTTTTTACAATTTCTGGAGTCGCTTCAATTCTTTTCTTTGCACTTCCAATTTTTCTCCTAATTTCTGGCGGCATTTTTTCACCTTTTCTTTTTCAGCCATTCTAAAATTGTTTTCTTGCTGTAAGGTTCAACAGGCATTCCCAATGCCTTTTCTGGCTTTGCCCATGCAAATGACTGCCCTTCAATGTTCAGCTTTACTTTTGTGTTTTTTGTCCTGCATTCATAGTCAATGAATATGAAATGCTTTTTCTTATGGAATACCTTGCCGTAAATGAATTCCTGCAGTAGCAGGAACTTTATTCCAGAAACATCCAGGCCTGTTTCTTCCTTTACTTCCCTTTTCAGTGCCTGTTCCATTGTTTCCCCCAGTTCAACATGCCCTCCTGGAATGCAGTACTTGTTGTTCCACTTGTGCGATTTCATCAGGAATATTTCTCCTTTTCTATTGAAAATTAGTGCTCCCACTGTTGGTTCTGGAAATTTTTGCCCAGAATGTTTTTTTGCCGGATTTTTTTTATGGAATTTTTTCTTTTTCATCTGTTTTCACGCTTTTTTTCCAGGTTTTTCTAAGCCTGTTTATTTCATTTCTTTGGTTATTTCATTAATTGCTTTTCTCAGTGCAGGAACCTTATTTTTTGCAATGTCCCATATTATTTCCTTGTTCACGCCGAAATATTCATGAATCAGTATGTCTCTTAATCCGGCCATTTTCTTCCATTCAACACCAGTATTTTTTTCTTTTATTTCTGCAGGAATCTTTTTTGCCGCCTCCCCTATTATTTCAAGGTTTCTGATGACTGCATCTGCTATAAGGGTGTTTTCTGAAAATTTTTTGAAAGAAATATTTTTTGTGTACCTTTGTATTTTGAGTGCCGCCTCAAGAATGTCTTCAAGGTAAACCCTATATTGCTTTTGCATATACTGCTTTCTCCTTGACATGCTCAATTGAGGGCTTAAGGTTCTCTTCAATGACCAAATCAACTTTTTTCCGGAACATCTTTTCCAGCAGGAATTTGAGTTCTATATAGTCATCAAAAGTGTGGCGGGAAAACCTGACAAGGATGTCAATGTCATGTTTTTTTGTTTTTGAGGTTTTAAGGTATGAGCCGAACAGGCCTATTTTTTTCACGCCCAGTTTCCTCAATTCTTTTCCATGGCTTTCCAGTGTTCCTATAATTTTTGCCTTGGTCAAATTTTTTGATGCAGACATTCTATTCCCCATGATTGTTTATATTAAATATTGATTCATTGAACAGATATAAAAACATATTTTTGGCTTCATGATTTTTTTAAATGGTGTTGCTTTTCACGCGTTTTTCCATGTTTTCCGTTTTTCCCTGTTCTTGTTTATGTCACGCAAAAATTTTGCTTTAACGCTTGCTGCCCCCACGACGGGATTGCTGTCATCTGCTTTCACGATAAAATCTGCCTTTTCCCTGACTTCTTTTAGGGGGCTGCCATCAATAACCACTTCCAGTTTGCCTTCAAGCCGCCTGAAGCCTGAAGCAATTGCGTCAATTGCCATTGCTTCAATCTCGTTCACGGTAATGCCTTTTCTTCTTGCATCGTCAATGAATTCAGGCGAGAAAACAAACGATGCAAAAGCTTTCGCGTTTTTGTCGATTGTTTCCTGCTTGCTTTCAATGTTTTTTGTTTTCTTGCTGTCCCTAATTTCTCTTAACTTGCTTTCTTCTCCCAGCACTCCCGCAACAACAAGCACGCCCTCAATTTCCCCCCTTCCAGTTTCATCAATCCCCAGAATTGTTTTTCCTTGCCCGGAAAGCTCTTTCAGCAGCATTTCCTTTACCATTTCAACTTTTTTTCCCTGCACAACAAGCTTTCCTGAAGAGTAAAGAGTTACAGTGCACTCCTCGATTTTTGCACTTTTTTCCTCAAAAGCATTGCTTGTTTTCACTTCAGGAAAGCCTTCAAGGAATTTCTTTATTTTTTCCTTTTCATGCATTCCAAAATTCAGCATTGCCATAGAAAAACAAGCGCAAAACCAGAATTTAATATTATGTCTGGGAATCAGGCTGTTTTAAGTTTTGGTTGGCATAATTATTTCTCATGCCGGTTTTTAAGAGAGCTGGAAGGTTTGGAAGGGCTGGGAAAGGCCAGCCGGTAAGCAGGCTGAAAAGAAAGCGCTAGTCAGTTATTATTATTCTTCCCGCCATTCCTTGTTCCCTGTGCCCCGCAATCCTGCAGTAGGAAATGAAAGAGAGTTTTTTCCTGTCTGGAACAGTGAACTCAACTGTTTTGCTTTGCCCCGGGTAAACAAGCCCTGTGTCTATTCCCAGTTCCCTTACTGTAAAAGTGTGCGCTTGTCCGCCATCGTTTTCAAACAGTATGCGCACTTTTTCTCCTCTCCTTACTTCAATGCTTCTCGGGTAAAAACTGTATTCTGTCGCGGAAACAATTATTTCATTTCTTGATGGCGCAAAATAATCAGCAAACTTGTAGCCTTTTGTAACAGGGGCGGGAGCATGATTATGGGGGACAGTATAGGTTTGGGAGGAATAATAGGAAAGGAACTGGGCGGGGTAATAGTAATAATAAGTGAGTGCAGGGTTGTTGAATCCAATAAAGCCGGAAAGGGTATAATGCATTGATGGATAGTAAAGCGATTGCCCAGAGGTGTTGTAATTCTGTTTTGATGGCAGCGCATTGTAGTAATTTGCCTGCGGGTAATATTCATTGGAATTGCCTTGCTGGTTGTTTTGCGCATTGTAAGGGCTAGATTGCTGCTCTGGGTAATAAACTACCGGGGCCTTTGGGTAATTATAAAGGACAGGGTTTTGCGGCACAACAGAGTAATAGTTTTCGTATGCCAAAACTGTTGCGGAAAGCAGAATAATGCCAAAAACCACAAAAACAATCTTATTCATCTGATATAGTTATTGGGGAAAAAGTTATTTTAATGTGTGTTTGTTGATTGCCTGGGCAAAAATGTTCATTACCAACAATCCTATCAGCGGGAACCATTGCGGGATAAGGAATTGTGATGCAAAAGCAAGAATTGCAGTAAGTATGCCAAAAGCAATCTGGCCTTTTTTTGTAAAGGGAGAGGTTTTTGGCTCTATCACCATGAAAAAGCCAAAAAAGAACAGTGAGCCGGAGAGAAGGAAGTTTGTTACAGTGCTTTCAATTCCCACCCCAGTGTAGGAATTGTATGCAATCTGCAGCACTGCAAAGCCAAGGTAAAAGCTTGCTCCAGTGCGCCATTTTTCAATCTTGTACATGAGCGCAAGCCCCACAACTGCAACAAGCGGCCAGACAATTGTTCCCCACCATGTCACTGGCACAAGCAGGAACAGGCTGCTCACAACAAGCCCAAAGCTTGCGGGATTGAAAACATGTTTTCCCTTCCACTTTAACAGCTTTTTTGAGGCAATTGCAACAATGGGGACAAAAATTTTTGTGAGCAATGGCGTTTCAAAAGGCATGAGCATGCTGAGAATAAGCCCCGAAATGTAGGCAGAGTATGGCACTATTATCCTTTTCTGCTTTGCAAAGCTGAGCGCAAGGTCAGCAACTATTGCAGTCAGGGTAACCGCAAGAAAATGCGCCCCTGTTTCTGCAGTGGGATAGGAAAAAACTGCACTGATTGCAATCACAGTGAATGCAAGCAACGCATACTTGTACATCAAGGGAATGCTTTCCAAGGGCTTTGAAAACATTTTTACCAAAAAACAAGTAGGAAAAGTAGTATTTAAAGGTTCTTGTGCTTTTTTTTTTCAGTGTTTGCGCGTTTCACATTATCATTTTTGACAGGTCGATTTTCTTGAGCGTTAATTCAAAATCTTTTCCTGCTTTTGCTTTTACAAGGTGCCCGATTTTTGCGTTTGTGCCAGTCTGGGTTATTGCAACATTAACCTGCTGGCCTTTCATGGCTTTCTTCCTGAACATGCTGCCGGAAATCGCATTAACCTCATAATCGCCCTTTAGCTTGTTGGCAAAAACGCTTCCCTGCTTTCCATGCCTTACAACTTCAGGGTCGCGCAGCTTTCCCTTGACGTTTACAAAAACAATTTCACTGAGTTTTTCATTTTCCATGAACTCTGCAACTTTCTGGAAAACATCCCCATTTTCCTCAATTTTTAGCACAAAAGCCGGCATGCGCACCCCTTAAAAAAAATGTGAAAGAGAGGAAGCTTTTATTCTTCCTCTTCTTCCCCGTTTTCATCACTATCTTCACTATCTTCGTCTTCATCGTCGTAGAACACTACATCTTCCCCAAATGCCATTTTTTACCACTCCTGGTTTTTTAGAGAGTTTTTTTTTTGCTTGCTTTCAGGAAACTGAAAGCAATTATCTGCCATCATAATCTATTCAGGAAGATTTAAAAAACTAATTCCTGCAGCTTTCCGGTTTGTTCAGTACAAAACTATCCCATAAAATTCGGCTGCAAGAAAGCTAATTCACATTATTCAATTATGTGCGGGCAATTGGATTTGGCAGGCTGCGCATTCCTTTCCAATTTTGTCGGATGTCCAAAACAAGGCCACAATAACAATTGCCAAAGAAAAAAGCTGGAACCACAAATAAAACGGCGCAATAAAATTCGAAACAAAGGAAACCCCAAACACGCTAGCCACACTAATCGCACAAAAAGGGCAAGCGGCAAAAACACTTGTTAACCCCATTCCCATCAGCCCGGCGTGAGCTTCTTTTCCGCTTATTTTGGTTTGAAGTTCTCTTAAGCGAAAAACAGTAAGTGAAATTAACAGCCCATTCATCAGAGCAGCCAGTACAACAAAAATCAGGTTGGGCAAAAACAATTCCCACACAACAGAGTTGGAGAGCTCAATCCAATTCAGCCAAGGCAGCTCTGACAAGCCAAGCAGCCACCCAAACAAAGCCAAAAATAATATGCTGGCCAATAAAAAAAAATTGCGGTAATTAACATGGGACAATACAAACCGAATATTGGAAAGAGTTGCCATTCAGACAGCCTTTTTTATACCACATTAATGGTGCCTCTGCCCATCCCCATGCCGCACGAGAACTGGAAACTGCCTTTTTGCGTAGGAGTAAATTCCACAGTATTATCGTTTTCAGTAAAGATTTTCCGAACGTTAAGCGCAGGAATAATAAAAGAGCGCAAACAACCCTGCAGGCTTGCCACATCAGCAACCAGTCTCACTGGCTGGTTGACCTTTACTGTAATCACGTTCGGCGAATAATTAATGCCCTGGGCAGAAAAATTCACGACCTGAACATCGCCTTGGCTGCCTGAGGGCTGCTGTGGCAAGGATTTCACGACTGGAATGACTGCCGCGCCTGAGGTTGCTGTCGGAAAAAACACCGTGGTCATGATGGCAAAAAAAACAAAAGCCACAATCAGGCTGCCGCCAATAAAGCTAATTAAGGTTTTATCCATAATATCTTAATTCCTTCTATAAGTACTTATAAACATTTACTGTTATTTAAAGTTTCGTTTCTTCAATTCAATGTTTTTTGAAGCACTATTTACGATAACACTATTCGAATTAATGCGGACTTCGGGCCATAAAGCATTAGCCACGCCAAAAATAACAGGATAATGAAATTAACAGCCAAAAACGGAAAAAAATCTTGCTTGGCAGTTTTTTTGACAATGTTTAGGCCCTGGCCAGCGTTTTCCTTATACACCAAAAACATTAATCCCGCAAAAATAACGATTTCAAAAAACAATGCCAGTGCAATAAACCACAGGTAATTGTCATTGACCATCATAATGGCAGTCATGGCCCCCATGGGCCCAGCCATAAAACCAGCCATTTGGCCCTCCAAAACCCCCATTATGCCGCAGCATTTGCCAGCCCAGCCGCCCAGCAAAAACCCGAAAACCAGCCCAACCACAGCCCCCACAAAAATGCCATTGCTTACCCCAATAATAAGCCCCACAGTAAAGCCCGATAACATGCCTGTTGTCATGCCAATCATCATGCCTGTTTGGCACGAGACATTTTTATATGCACGCAAGTGCCAGATAACAGCGGAATTTGCTACTCCCCCAATCATCAAATACAGCAAGAGCAGGCCAAAACGCGGCAAAAAATTAGGGTTGTTTAAAAGAAACCCCCAATAACCAATGCCAGCCAAAACCAACAAAACGCCAAAAGTCATTAACGCGAGCTTAATCATTTCGCGTTCCACGGACTGCCGGCTATTTTGCCCAAAAAAAATCCCTAAAATTTCTCGCGAAATCAAGCGCAAAGATTTTCCTGATTGCATGGGTGTTTCGCATTCCTCGCAGGCCTCTTCTACTGCAGCTTGCTTGTGCCGGTCTTGCATATGCTGTTCCAAAGATTTTTCAGATCCGAAAGTTTTATTACATTCACTGCACTCTAACCCGCCCATCGCAATTCCTTCTCTATATATTTTAACCTAAACCCCCAATGGCCTATAGTTTTTCATTAATAACGCGTTAAAGGTAACGCTCACGCTGGAAAAAGCCATGGCTCCACCTGCCAATATCGGGTTTAATAGCGGCCCGCCAAACAAAAATAGCGCTCCCATGGCAACCGGAATCAATGTCAGGTTGTATAAAAATGCCCAGGCAAGGTTCTCCTTAATTTTTCGAACAGTATACGCGCTTAGATGAATAGCGCGCGAAACATCCCTGACATCGCCGCGCATTAACACCACGCTTCCAGTTTCAATTGCTATATCTGTTCCGGAACCAATGGCAATTCCCACGTCCGCTTGCGCAAGAGCGGGGGCATCGTTAATCCCATCTCCCACCATAATAACCTTGTGCCCCCTAGATTGAAGCTCCTTGATTTTCCCGGATTTTTCATTTGGCAACACTTCAGCCATCACGTTAGAAATCCCCAATTGCACGGCAATTGCCTGCGCAGTACGCTCATTATCTCCTGTAATCATCCACACCTCGCGCCCCATTTTATGCAACAATTCAACCGCGCTCTTTGAAACCGGTTTTATTGGGTCTGCAATTGCAATCACCCCCGCAAGCCTGCCATCAACTGCCGCCAGCACCACTGTCTTGGCTTCTTTTTCCAATTTCATCATTTGGCCCTCAATTTTGGGCGGAACCAAAACCCTGTTTTGCGCTAACAATTTTTTTGAGCCCACCAAAACAAGCTTTTTCCCGACTTTGGAGTGAATTCCTTTTCCTTGCACTGCTTCAAATCCTGTTGGCTCAATCACTCTGATTTTTTTTTCGTGGGCAGAATCCATGATTGCCTGGCCCAAAGGGTGCTCGGAATGCTTTTCCGCGGAAGCAACCAATTTCCACAATTCTGGTTCGGAAAAGCCGTTCAATGCAAAAACATCGGTTACGCGCGGATGGCCCTGCGTTAAAGTCCCGGTTTTGTCAAAAATCACTGCAGTTGCTTTGTTGGTCAACTCAAGGGCCTCTGCATTCTTGATTAGCACTCCCATTTGCGCACCCAGGCCAGTTCCCATCATAATTGCTGTAGGCGTTGCCAGGCCCAATGCACAAGGGCAAGCGATAATCAGCACGGAAATCAAAACCGTCAAAGCAAAAACAAAGCCTTGCCCTGCCAAAAAATACCAGTACCCGAATGAGCCCAAGGCAAGAATAATAACAATTGGGACAAAAACAGCGGCTACCCTGTCCACTAGTTTCTGAATCGGCGCTTTAGAGCCCTGGGCTTCTTCCACAAGCCGGATAATTTGCGCGAGCACTGTATCAGCGCCTATTTTTGTGGCCTGGAACTTGAGAACCCCGTTCTTATTGATTGTAGCGCCAAAAACCTCCAGCCCCGCCTTTTTTTCAACAGGCATGGGCTCTCCAGTGAGCATGGACTCATCCACCGTGGACTTCCCTTCCTTAACAACCCCATCAACAGGGATCTTTTCGCCGGGGCGCACAATAACAATATCGCCAACCCGCACTTGCGAAATCGCAATTTCCATTTCCTTGCCATTCCGGACAATTCTGGCTGTCTTGGGCTGCAGGCCAATGAGTTTTTTGATGGCAGCACTTGTTTTGCCCTTTGCGCGCGCTTCCAAAAAACGCCCCAATAAAATCAAAACAACAATCACGCTGGCAGCATCAAAATAATATTGCGCCATTTCCCCTGCAGAAACAAAAAACTCTGGAAAGAGCACCACCCCTGCAGAATAAAAAAAAGCCGCGCTGGTGCCAAGAGCAACCAGTGTATTCATGTCCATTGTCTTGTTCCTGGCCGCCAAAAACGTGCCACGATAAAATGTCCAGCCCACCCAAAACTGAATCGGAATTGTCAAAAGCAGCAAGGCACCAGGTTCTGATAAAAAAGGAATTTTTCCGAAAATTTCTGGAAAACTCCCCATAACCACCAACACGCCTAGCACAGCGCCAGCCTTTAGTTTTACCAACAGGTCTTTTTCTTCCATCATGTGGGCGTGGGCATGCGGGTCAAACGTTTCCCCGTTATCATCCATTCCCTTATGCGCTCCTGCAGAATGCATTGAGTGGTTCATTGTTTGAAAGGGTTTTTCGGCAATAGCCTGATAGCCGGTTGAGTTAATTGCCTCCAATATTTTTTCCTTGGAAAACTGCTCAGCATCAAATTCTACTGTCGCTTTTTCAGAGGCAAAATTTACGTTCACAGACACAATGCCCCTGTTTTTTTTCAATGCTTTTTCAATTGTCAGCGCACAGGTGGCGCAATGCATCCCGCTAATTGGAATCACTGCTTTTTTTGTCTGCCCCATTACAACACCGCGGTTTTGCCAGTGCCATTCACGGCCTTTGCCAGTTGCTCTCTGGAGCAATCAGCATTGTCAAACTCTACAACGGCTTTAGCATAGCTTAGCTCCACGCGGGCAGTTTTTACGCCCCCGACCAGGAGCAAAGCGTTTTGCACTGAACGTGCGCAGCCATCACAATGCATGCCATTAACCCCAAATTCTATTTTTTGAATCATATATCAGAATATGACATATAACAATTTAAATACTTTTTCCAGGGGCTGGTTAATAATGAGAGCGCCAAAGATAACAAACATTGCCAAGTTTTACGCCATGCTCTTGCTGTTGGAAAAAAAGCGGTGCGGCTATGAGTTGATGAAGCAAATCGGGGCACGCCTGGAAAAAAAGATTTCCTCCGGCCAGATGTACCCTTTTTTGGCAGAACTCGAAAAAAACCGTTTTGTTAAAGTATCAAAAAAGGGAGAACGCGACAAAACCGAATACCATCTCACGGCCTCAGGGAAGGCGTTCGCGCACCATATGCTGGATAGGTTTGGAGGGCTTTTGGAAATCGCACTGAAGCCGCGTATTACAGTTTGCACTCATTGCGGCTGCAAAGTATTTGAAGGCGGCATTACAAAAGCCATCCATGGAAAAAAGCTCAAGTTCTGCTGCAGGCACTGCGCGGCAAGCTTTGAAAGGCACGAAGAAAAATAGGCCAATATTTATTATTTTTTTTGCTTTTTATTCCTCCTGTTTCTTTTCAAGAAACTAAAATTTTCCTTTTTTTATAATGGTGTTGCAGTCATATAAATCGCGGCAGTTTACCAGATTTGCGCTGGAGCTATATCTTGCACAGAAAAACCCTGTTTGCCTATTTAAGTGGTTTTGATGTTTTGAATTATTTTTTCTATTATCTCGGTTGTTTTTCCTTTGCTTGTTTTTCCAATTTTTTTGATTATTAGGTCTTTTTCTATTGTTGCTATTGCGCTTGTTTTTGCAAAGCTTTCTTTTTCCAGTTTTCCTTCAGCCAGTGCATCTTTTAGTGGAGTGCAATATTTTGTTTCGGTGCTTGTTACCGGGCAGGTCCATACATCAAGCCCTTTGTTGAACTGGTTGTTTGAGACAATCAGTGCTGGCCTTATTTTATAGCCTGCCTGGTCTGAAAAAGGGAATTTTACCAGTATGATGTCTCCCTGCTCCAAGTCATTCCCTCACAAATAGCTTTCCCAGTATTTGTCGTCTTCATCTTTCCAGGCTCTTGCAAAAGCCTTTTCAGACCATGTTGAATATCTTTCTTTAGTCATTCTTTCCCTGAACATTCCTCTCACTACCTCGCTCCTGCTCTTATACAAACCCTTCTTTACCTGTCCATCGGCCCATTTAACCATCTGCTTGGTAACATCAGCGCTAATAGTTGCCATAAAAAATATATAGCTGGCTATATATTTAAAGTTTTCGTCCGTTTTTGTGGTTTTTGAATAAAGTAAGCTTTTTTATAATCAAAACATTTTTTGCGCAAAGCCCGATTTACCTTGCGGCGTGCCTTATTATTTCAATATTGCAGCTGTGGTGCTTTGAACACCAGTCCTGGCATTTTTTTGCCAGTTCCCTTTCTTTGTAAAGCATTCTGCATTCTTCGCATTCAAAAAGGTTTTTCCCTTCTTTTTCCAGCTCTTTCACCATACAAAACTTTACCCATAGATTATTGAAACAGTGTCCCCGTCATTTGAAAGCACGAAATTCTTGAATTCCTGTTCCTGCTTTTCCTGCCCGTTTATGAGAAGAGAAAGCTTTTTGCCTGTGGCAGTGCAGTATGTTGCTTTGTTGAACTCCATGCAGCCATTGCTGATGTTTATGCCGATTGATTTGAGAAAGTAATCAACAGTTACCCCTCTTGCATGAACATGGATTTTGTCAGCCGCCCCAGAGTGGAAGTGTGTTGCGTGGTTTCTTTCAATGAACTGGGGCTGCTCAAAATTGTATTGTTCCCCGTTTATCACAACCTTGAGGGGAAAGTGGATGTGTATTTCTCCCACAGGCCCTATTCCTGTTGGCGCAACCTGCGTTGCAAGAAAAAAAACGTATAGGATGCCAATAATAGCAACCCCTATTCCCAAATACAATCCGATTTTTTTTGTGGACCGGGATGCTTTTTTCTGCCTGAACTGTTTTTCCTCTTTTGAGTGCTTTGCCTCAATGTGCTGTGCAAGGGATTTCTGGTCCCCGAATTTTTTCCCGCATATTTCACAGGCAGCATTTTCTGTTTTCATTTGTAAAAATTTCCAACAAAAAGGTTTATATTCAATCCGATTATATTATTGGTTATGGCTTTACTGCTGTACGTGCTGCTTGGCATCATTGTTTTGGCAGTCCTTGCTTTTGTTTTTCTTTACAATTCCCTTGTGGTGCGAAAAAACAGGGTGCAGAACTCGTGGAGCCAGATTGATGTCCTGCTGAAGAGGAG
>CAYJWT010000012.1:0-8589 GCA_964373935.1 uncultured archaeon
TGCCAACTGCTGGTTGGCGTCAGCGTGCCATTCTGCGTGAATGGCACAAGCTCGCTTCGCTCGCATTTAATCATTCAACTATCACCATTGTGCTTGGCTTTATTGCCTTCTTGAGTGCTTCTGGGAAATTGAGTGCATGGCCTTTTTCCGAAATCTTTTTTCTTGCTTGGGCACTGTACTCTAGCGCAACAACTGTTGCTTTCTCTTTAATTTCTCCTGTTCCAAGGATTTTTCCAGGGACAACAAGGGTTTTTCCCGAAAATTTTTTTGCCATCTTTTCAAGCTTCCAGAGGTTAATGCTTTTTCTTCGCCTTCTGCCTGATTTCAGCCTTTCAGCCAGGTCAAGCCACACCATTACTTTTGTTTTCCTGTATTGCCGTTCAAGTGCAGCAATTGTTTTTGTTGTTTCAAGTTTTGTTGCTCCTTTCTGCATAATCATCACTCTAAAACATTTCCTGCATTATTGCAGGGGGTGGGATTCGAACCCACGAAGGCACTAAGCCCCAGGATTCCTTCTTTTTTCGCAATCATAAAAATCTTAAGTCCTGTCCGTTTGACCGCTTCGGTACCCCTGCTTTCAAGACAGCTTTTTCAGCTCCTTTTCAAACTCTGTGGTTTTCTCCTTGAGCACTCTTGCCGCCTGCTCGAAAACCTCTTTTGCTGATAAGCTGCCGGTTGTTTCGATGCTGAAGATAAAACTGTCTTCCTCGAACCCAACTTCTATTGCCTCGTCTGGAGCAATGTCCCTGCAGGCGCCGCAGAGAATGCACCCAAAAGCATCCTTGAGCACAACCTTGTTTGCCTTAATCTCAAGAACATTGGTGGGGCAGATTTCCACTATTTCTTTCATTGCTTTCTGGTCAAGGCCTTTCTTCTGCTTTATTACTGGAAGATTCTGGTACCCAATTATTGCTGGCTGCCATTTGACATGTTCCTTCCCTGTTCCCATCACTGCCTCCATTTCAATCTTCACCTGCTGGTCTTTCGTGAGCTTTACGAGGGGAATGTTTTTGTCAGCAACCTCTATCTTGGGGTCAGTTGACTTTATGTCCTTGCTGTAGACAGTGCACGGCCCTTCTTTTTCCAGCACAAGCTTCACCTTGTCCCCGAGCTCATAGTTTTTCAGGTCTGTCTTAAGAGCAATAAGGCCAAGTCTTGAAGCAAGAAACTCATCAAACATCACAGAATTGTTAGCATAAATGCTCACGTTCTCTATTGCCAGGGTTGGGACATTTTCCATTATTGTCCTCCTAATGCCATTCACAAGGCTTGTGTCCATGCCCTTGAACAAAA
The DNA here is from genome assembly GCA_964373935.1 of uncultured archaeon. GTDB lineage: Archaea > Iainarchaeota > Iainarchaeia > Iainarchaeales > CAYJWT01 > CAYJWT01. The sequence continues at coordinate 1,294 of CAYJWT010000012.1, forward strand.
TCCTTGCAATCCCATCATTTTCATCAATTTTTCTTATATCCATTTTCTCCCTCCTTTTTCACCACTAGTTTTTTTTGCCTCTGAATCTTTTCTTTTTCCTGCAGCCATCATGCGGTATTGGAGTAACGTTCTCAATTGATTTTATTGTCATGTCATTCCTGGTAAGGCTTCTGATTGCTGCCTCTGCTCCAGGCCCGGGAGAATTGGACTTGTTGCCTCCTGGCCCCCGCACTTTGACAAAGACCTCGCCAATGCCTCTTTCCCTTGCTTTTGCGGCAACAATCTCAGCAACCTTCATTGCAGCATAAGGGCTTCCTTCCTTGTGCTGGGCTTTCACAACCATGCCCCCAGTGCATTTTGCGATTGTTTCAGCCCCAGTGATGTCAGTGAGAAGAATAATTGTGTTGTTGTGAGAAGCAAAAATGTGCACAATCCCTGTTTTTCCAATCATTCAATCACTACCCCTTTTGCCTGTTTTTCTTCAGGCGTTTCCCCGAGTGTCTCTTCAGCGCTTGATGTTTCATCAATTTCTCCTGCTTGCCCTGCCCCATTTGTTTCCTCTGGCTTTGCTTTCTCAAACTCTTCTTTCAGCTTTTCTTTCTCCGCCTGCCTTGTTTCGAGAACAATGGGCTTTCCATAATACGAAAGGCTGTTTTCCTCACCAATTGTCACAAGGTATCCTGGCTTGCTTACTTTCTTTCCCTTCACAGCAATATGGCCATGCACTATCAGCTGCCTTGCCTGCTTCACGGTGTTCGCAAGCCCCTTCCTCCACACAATGGTTTGCAATCTCCTTTCAAGCATGCTTTCAATGCCCAATCCAAGAATGTCATCAAGAGAAGCAGTACTGCTCACTATCCCATACTTTTCGAGGCTTTTTACTATTTCCTGCTCCCTTTTTGCCCTTGCCTCTGCCTCAAAAGCAAGCAGCTTTCTCGCGTTTTTCCTTTTCTTCCTCAATATGAGTTCCAATCTCCATAGTTCCCTCTTGTTTTTCAGGCCGAAGGTTTTTTTAATTTCCCTTTCCCTCTCAATCGTTGCCTTGTCCCAGGGCCTCAGCGGCCTTTCATACTGCTTCCTCTTTTTCTTCGGGTCTCCCATTCAATCACTTTTTTGCTTTTTCCTCTTTCTTAGCAGGGGCTGCTTGAGGCTTTGCTCCCGCTTTTGGTGCTGCAGCCGCTTTTGCCTCTTTCTTTGTTACTCCAACAACAGGCCCTTTGCCCCTATGGGTTGATTTTGTCCTCTGGCCTCTCACTGGCAATCCCCACATGTGCCTCAGGCCCCTGTATGACTTTATCATGCTCAGCCGCTGAAGGTCTTTTCTCAGCCTTAGGTCAAGGTCTGCTCCAACAGCGTGTGTTGTGAGGCTTGTTTCAAGATCCTTTTTCCTGTTCAATGCCCACTCTGGAATGCCCGCTGTTTCAGGGTTGTAAACAAGCTTTTCCAGCTCCCTGTCTTTTTCTTCTGGAATCTCCCCAAGTTTTGTGTCCAGTGCAATCCCAGTCTGCTTTTCAAACTGGATTGCAATCATTCCCGCCATCCTGTTCCCAATTCCTTTTATTGCAGTCAATGCCCTGTAAACAGGCAGATTTCCGTCAAGGTCCTTGTTTGCAATCCTGACAATATACCTAATCTCTTTTTTTTCCATCTGTCTCACTTTGATTTTTTCCCTTTTGCCTTATTTTTTTCTTTTACATTTTCCTTTTTCGGTTTTTTCCCTGCAACCGAATACTGTTTTTCCTGTTTTGCTTGCGGCTTCCCCTCTTTCCGCTGTTTCTTTGCCTGCTTTTCCTGTTCAAGGACACTTTTCTGCTTTTTTTCTTTAGTGTGCGCTTTTGGAGACCTGACTTTTGTCATGAACTCCTTAACATCAATTTTTTCCTTTGTAATCCACAGGTGCCTGAGATTGCATTTTTTTTCTTTCCCCACAATTCCCTGAACCATAGCAATGCCTTTCTCTCTGTCAATGCTTGTTATCACAACCTTTTCCCCGGCACTCCTGCCAGCGGTTTTGTAGCACACAATGCCAATTTCAATTACCATTACATCCCCTGCCAACTGCTGGTTGGCGTCAGCGCACCACTTCCGCTTTGCTCCAGTGGTGCATGCTTCGCATTTCCCTGCCAACAAGCGGTTGGCATCGCTGTGTCATTCTGCGTGAATGACACTTGCTCGCATTAACTTGCCAACCTATTTCTATCATGTTGCCATTCTGCCGAAATGGCACTGGTTTACATTCAAAAATCATTACCATTGCTTTCCCATCCTGGCAATTGCCTGCAAAATGTACGGCTTTAGCTTTGCCCCGGTATCACTTATTTTTTTTTCTCCGCCCACAATTTTTCCAGCTTCCTCAAAAACCCTTTTCCTTTCCTGCCCAGTGAGAATTCCACCAAACATTGTGCTTGGCCTTTTCTGTGTTTTGCTGAGCCTGCCTGTTTTTGCAATGCGTTTCCCATGGGGGACTCCGTGCAGCATGTTCCCGCTTGCCCCAGATGTCTTTTTTGATGTCTTCCTTTTTTTCATTTTTTTTTCACTGTGTCAAAAATTTTTATTATAACATTCAATATGAGGGTGCTTGCAAGCGCGCTCACAACATACCACCCAACCCAGCTTGTTTCGCTGAACAGCTGTATTCCATTGTTTCCAAACCATGGCAGTGGAACAGGCAGCTGTATTGTGTCTTTTTCGTATGCGCCTCCAAGATAAAGGAACGCCAGCAGGAATATCGGAGTGCTTACTGCAAGCTGCTTCATGCTTGCCTGCATTGTTTCCCCAGCTGTTTGCATGAATTCTTTCTCTATTCTTTCCATCTCCTGCTTTGACTGGTTGTCCTGCCTGCTTGCCAGCTCTTTCATTCTTTTTTGTGCCTGCTTCATTTTTTCCTGGCTTTCCTTGAGCTTCTGCTTGTCCACAAACTTTCTCTGGATAAACTGGGAAACCAGTGCAAGCAGCAAAGCCGCAAAAGCTATGTCTATTTGAGGATTAATGAATGCCATTGCCTAATCAACCCGTTTTATTGACTGAACAGAATGGAAGGAGGACAATCCTGTTATATAGAAATTTATCATGGTGATAGAATAAAAATTCTTTGCTTTCACCCAAAAAACCTCCCGAAAAGAGGGTTTTCAGCAATCAGCTGCTCTCTTGCAAGCTCCTCATAGAGCCTGTAAACTATTCCAACTGTAAGCAGTATGCCTGTTCCGCTTGACAATGCCCCCAAAGTCATGTCCCCAATCCCGGCAAGCAATCCAACAAAAACAGAGCCCATTATTGTTATTGTTGGGATATACCTGTCAAGAATGCTTTTTATTATCCTCTTGTCCCTCCTGAATCCCGGAATGTACATTCCGCTTCTTTCAAGCTGATTGGCAATTGAATCAGGGCTCTGGCCGCCCATTTGGACCCAAAAAATGCCAAAAACAACACAGCATGCAACAAGCACAATCAGGAAAACGATTCCCTGGATAATATCAGGCAGTAGTGCGACAATTGCCTGCCCCCAGCCCTCGGAGATTGCCCTTACAAGGATGTTGTTGAAAAGATTGAAGGGAGTCCTTGTTGCCCAGGCAACAGCGTTGATTATTGTCCCGAGAATGGGAATGTTCTGTGTTATTCTTGCCCAGAGCTGGATGTTTGCAAAAAGTGCGACAGCGAGAATGACAGGCATGTTTGAAACATAAAGCAGTTTTACAGGGTATCTTCCCCCCGCGCCTGTCTTCCCCATTGCTATGGGAATGTTGACATGCATTCCTTCAACGAAAACAATAATCAGGAAAATTATTATTGCAATAATCAGGGGTATGAAGAGAAGAAAGTTTGCTCCTGTTCCAAAGCTGGAGAAGAAAACTGAAAGCAGGCCGCCTTGTGCAAGGGCAGGGTTTGCCTCTGAAAAAATCGGTGGCCTGAAAACCTGCCAAAAGAATGACTGTGCAATTCCCGCAGCAATAAACAGACCTACCCCAGACCCTATTCCATGCTTTGAAACAAGCTCATCAGGATAAAGCAGTATTAGGGAGCCCATTGCAACCTGCAGCACAACCAATGGCACAAACCCGGGCAAAGGAAGAAGCACCCCTGATAAAGTAAGCACTATTGCCTCAAAAAAGCACAGTATTACTGCAAACAATTTCTGCAGCCCCTGGAATCTTGCCCTGTCTGCCTGGTTGCTCAAGTCAATATTAATGAGCTTCCCCCCTACAAGAAGCTGCAGAACTATTGAAGCAAGCACTATTGGCCCAATGCCTGCACTGATCAGCGTGCCCATATCGCTTGCAAGAAGCGCCTGAATCTGCTCCAGCCCGGAAACAGCGGTTTCTGAGACGCCAATAATATTAATGTTACCCATTATGTAGAAAATAAGGAGTGCTGTTGCGCTCCACATTATTTTTGTCTTCAATGGCGGCTTTTTTTCCGGTGTCTTTACCTCTGGAAGCGCATTGTAGAGCGGCTGGAGGGTGTCAAGAATGCTCATTCTTCACCCTCCTCTTCCTCAATATCTTCTTCAAAGGCATCAATTTTTCCTTTTGCGTTTTCAATCTTTTTTGCCGCTTTTGCGCTTGCCTTTATTTTTTTCAGGAACAACGGGAAGTCAATGCTTCCTTTTCCAAGAATCTTGCCTACCCCGGAAATCTTGCCGTCAATAATCACTGTGTTTCCTTTTCTCTCCACTTTTTTCTCTTTTTCCCACTCTGGAATAAGAGTTTGCAGCTCTTCAAGATTCACTGCTTTTGGCCTGGGCTTTCCAATTACTTTTTTCTTTTCAGTGCCAAACGTGCCATAATATTTTGTGAACTTGTGCTTGTGGCTGCCTGCCTTTCCCACTCCGCCCCGGCTTCCTGACCCCCTCTTGTTTTTTGTGTCCCCTTTTCCGTGGGTCCTCTGGCCGCGCAGCTTGTTTTTCTTCCTTCTCTTCCTCACAGTCATTTCACATCATTCCTGCTATAAGCTTGTTAATGCCATCTCCCCGGTCGCCCAATGCGCCCCCCATTGCAAACGGCTTTTTTATGCCCTGCCTTTCATGGCCTTTTTTCGGGGAATTAAGCCTGAAAACAGGCTTTATCCCGAGTTCCCTGAGCGTTACTTTTTTTTCCAGGATTTTTTCTGCCATTTCATCAAAGGACTTTAACTTGTGCTTTTCGAGAAAATCAATAGGAATTCTTTTATCTCCCTCAAGCCGGCCTCTTTTTTCCAGGAGTGCAGAAAGCGTTTCCCTGTTTATTTCCCCGAATGTTATGAATGCCTCTGTTTTCTTCAGCATTGGCCGCATTTTTTCCTCCACAATCACTGCATGGTTTACGCTGTGCAGGCGCAAGAGCTTCATCGTGTATTTTATTTCTTTTCTTGTTTTCACGCTGCCCCTTATTCTCACTGCCGCAATCATTGTTTCACCTTTCTATTTTCTCCATGATATCTTTTGTTGCCTTTGCTTTGGCTGTTCTTGAAAGGGCATCAATTGCAGCCCTGATAAAATTCAGCTTTGTGTCTGTTGCACCCCTTGTTTTTGACCAGACATCAGTAATGCCCGCGAGCCGGAACACGTCTTTTATGTTTGCCCCTGCAACAAGGCCTGCGCCCCTTGGCGCTGGAAAAAGGGTTATTCTAACGCTTCCGCATTTTCCATCTACCTTGAATGGGATTGAGTGCCTTGCGCCATGCTGTTGCTGTTCCTCCCAGCTTCCTGTTCCCCTTACAACCCGAACAATTTTCAGCCTGGCGTCCCTTGCAGCTTTCCTTACTGCAGGCCATTTTTCAGCGTCCTTCCCAGTTCCCAATCCTAAATATCCATCCCTGTTTCCCACCAGGACTGCAACCCTGAAGGAAAACTTTCTTCCAGCCATAACCACTCTTGTTGTTTTCTTGACATCCACAACCTTTTCCTCCAGCTCAACCAAGCTGTCAACTATTTCCGGCTCAAGAACAGCAATGTTCCTGCTGAATATTTCTTCAAGGGAACTTATTTCGTTTCTCTTTATCATTTTTCCCAGCATTGTTTTCGGGATCCACTTTGCGAGAATTATTTCCCTTTCAGTCGGCTTTTCAGTGACTATTGTTTCCTCAATTTTTTTTTCCACAGTTTCTTCCATTATTTTCACGCACTCTTCAGTATCTCGGTCTTTATTTTTTCAACATCCTGTTTCAGTGCCCTGTCCATGTGGCTTCCGAAAATCCTTTCATCCTTTGGCAGGGCATCCTGCTCAAAGGGCACTTTCACTCCAGCATCAATCACTCCCTTCAGTGCGGCAAAGCAAATTCCGCCATGCACTGCAGTATGGAAGCCAATGTCAAGAATGCATTCTCCCACATTCCTCTTTTTCGCCCTTGCCCCGCAAAGAAGGCCAGCAAGATACGCGCTGGGAATGTTTCTCTTAGCCCTTTTCCACCCGAGTTTTTCCAGTTCCCGTGAGTTTGCCTGTGCAATTACATTATCCCCATTCCTGTCAAACTCTATGACCTGCAGGTAGACATACTTGTTTGTTTTCCTCACAACAACCCTTCTTGTTCCGCCTCTTACAAGCGCAAGCCTTCTTGAGTAATTTGTTTTCTTTTCCCGCCTTCTCCTGAATTTTACCTTGTATGTCATTCCTGTTGTCACTTGTTTTCACCCCGTGCTTTTTCCTTTTCCGCCAAAAATGCCTCTACGTGCCTCTTTCCCCTGAAATAGTTTCCTTTTATCATCCTGTAAACCCTTGCATAGCCAATTTTCCCGACAGAATCCCGTTTCTTTTCTCTTAGTTCCTTAAGCATTTTTCTTTGCGCCCTAGCATTCTTTATCCAGGCCCTCTTTTTTTCCATTCTTGTTTTTTTTGTCCCTTTCCTCTTTCCCGCGCCTTTTTTTCTTCCCTTTTTTTTCCTTCGGGCAAGCTCTCTTGCCCTGCCCCTGCTCTGGAAGTTCTGCGTTTTTTCCGCAATAATTCCTTCTTCAACAAGCCCCCTCAGGTCCTGCTTTGTCATTGCCTCCTGCACTTTCTGTGTTTCCCCAGGATTAATCCAAACCCTGTTTTTTCCAACCCCAAGTATTCCTGATGCAATCGCTTTCGCTTTTTTCAGCTGCATTTTTTCACCAGTTCAAAACCACAATGTTCATTTCCCCTGCTTTTCGCAGTATTTCCTTTCTCTTTTTTTTCCCGACACCAGATGCAATCATTGCCGCTGTCTCTTTCATCCCAGCAAGCATTTCAAGCTCATGCACATTATTCACAGCCCTGGGATAATACCCTGAAGGGTGCCTGAACCTTATATCTAAAGGAGTCCTGTACCCTGTCCTTGGCCATGCGCCATCCTCTTGTCTCCTGA
>CAYJWT010000012.1:8599-12108 GCA_964373935.1 uncultured archaeon
TAATGTCTATGCCTCTGGGATGTCTCCACCTGTTCCATTTCTCCTTGCTTTTTCTCCTAAGCTTTCTTTTCCCAAACCTTCCCCTAAAAACAGGGTGTGCTTTTTTCCTTATTTTTTTCCTTATTTTCTCAAGCTCTGGGGTTTTCTTTATTCTTGCCCTTGCAATATTCTCCTTCTGCTTTTCTTTTTCCTGCTTTTTCTCTGTAGCAAGTTGTGTTTCCTGCTTTGCTTGCGGCTTCCCCTCTTTCTGCTGTTTCTTTGCCTGCTTTTTCCCTTTTTTCTGCTTTTTTTCCATAACTAATTTTCTCCCTGAATTGCTTTTTCCACAATAAAAATGCCATCCTGGAACCTGCGCCTGTCTTTCCCGATAAGCCTGGTTGCGGTTTCAAGGTTGGCTGCTGTCTGCCCAGCATCATCCTTGCTTATGCCTGAAACAACAATCTCTTTTCCATTTACCTCAACCTTCGTCTTGCCAAGAATCCTTGCGATGCGCGGCTGCTTTTCACCAGTGAAATTGCCTATTTCAACAGAATTCTCTTTCACCTTAACATTCAGCGGAAAATGTGAATAAACAATAGCAAGCTTGTAAGAATATCCATTCTGTACTCCCTGAATCATGTTCTCAAGGTGGGATTTCACAGTCGTCAGGATCGCATTCATTTTTCTCGTTGCAGGCCTTGCCTCTATGCCAAGCATGTTTCCATCAACGCTGAATGAAATGCCCTTTGCCTTGAAGGTTTTTTTTACCTCCCCTTTCTTTCCCTTAACCATAACAGTGCTTCCGTTAATGCTAATGCTCACGCCCTTTTGCGCCTCCATTTTTTCCACAAACTTTTCCTCAATCATTTTCCCACCTAGTATACAAACGCAAGAAGCCTTCCCCCACTGCCATTTTTCTTTGCTTCAGTATGGCTCATCACTCCTGAAGGAGTGCTCACAATGAGAATGCCAACATTCTTTGCAGGCAGATAGCGCTTCTCAAACTTTTCAAACTCGTTTTTCTTTACTGCATACCTTGGCTTTATTGCCTTGCAGTCATTGATTTTGCCTGCAAGTGCAACCCTGAAAGTGCCATCCCTTCCATCCTGAACAAACTCATAGCTGTTTATGTAGCCGTTTTCCTTTATGATTTTAAGTATCTCTCCAAGAAGCCTTGAAGCCGGCCGGTAAGTGCAGGCCTCTTTTGCAGCCCTGTCAGAATTCTTTATGCTTATCAGCGCATCAGATACTGTATCCATCAACACCATTTTTTTCACCCATTAAACATCAATCAAATTTTTTGAATCCCAGCTTTTCAGCAATATCCTTGAAGCATCTCCTGCAAACATAGAGCCTGTACTTCCTTATCAGTGCCTTTCTGTTCCCGCAGATTCTGCAGCGCCTTTTTCTCTTGCCTGCAACAAGCTCTTTTTCCCAATGGGTTTTCATTTTATGCTCGCTCCAAACGTTTTTTTCACGAATTCTATTGCTTCCTGCTTTGTGATAACCTGTTTTTTTCCCAATTTTGCCGGCTTTATTTTCCTCTTTTTCACCCTGTAGCCAGGCCTTTCAAGCGTTACAAGGACATCCATGCCCCTTATTCCCAATCTGGGTTCATACTTGACACCCGGGATGTCAATGTATTCTGCAATCCCGAACCCAAAATTTCCCTGCAAGTCAAACTGCTTTTCCCCAAGGGTATTGTCTTTTGCTGCAAGCGCTTTTTTCAGGAAATCAATGGCTTTCTTTTTCCTCAAGGTGGTTTTAACCCCTATTGGCAGGCCTGGCCTTATTTCCCATTTTGGCTGCTTTATTTTTGCAACTGTTTTCACTGCCTTGCTTTCAGAAATTTTCTCCATTATCTCTTTTGCTTTCTCAAGCTCTTCCCCTGTCTTTCCAACCCCCATGTTTATCGTTACCTTTCCCACAAATATTTGTTTCATCCTGTTCTCTGTAAGCTGGGCCATCATTCCATGCTCACCTCAATTGCCTGTTTTTCCTTGCCTACAACAAAAACATTCCTTTCAGCTGTCTGGAAATCTTTTCCCTCTTCAGGAGCAAGCACAACAATCCTTTCCCTTGCCATTGTTCCAGGAATAACCTCTGTTATCTTCCCAATGCTTCCAATCCTCTTTCCCGCAATTACGAAAACAATGTTTCCCTTTTCAAGCCGGTAATGCTTTTTTACTTCCTGTTCCGGAAGGCCAAGTTCAATTGTGTCCCCCGGCTTTATCCCGTTGTTTTTCTCCATGAAACTCCTGCCATCATTTGTGTGCAGCTGGAAAACACCTTTTGAAAAAGCCTTTTTCCCCAGAACCTTGCACAGCTTCATTCCAGCCGACTGCCCGCCTATTTCCTTCAAGCCAAGCCTGCCTGATGCATCCAGCACTGCCCTGTAGTGCTTCAGGAACTCTGCGCTCTCGCTTTCTTTGCCTTTCCCGCTTGCTCCAATGCTTATAACATCAAACAATCCAACTGGAAACTGGGGCTTTTTCCTTACCCTTCCGTCAACTCTTGCGTTCCCAGAATTAAGTATAAGCCTTGTTTCTTTTCCGGTTTTTGCTATTTCAAGAATATCCCTTATAAGCACTCCCAATGGATCTGATTTTTGGCCGGAATGCGGACCGGGCCTTGACTTGAAAACCCATGTTTTTTCCTTTCTCCTTATGCGGGTCAGTTTATTGGCTGAAATCCTTTTCTGTGCCTTTCTTTCCCCTTTCTTTGCCATAAAAAATCACTTCTTTCTTGCCTGCTTGGCCTCTTTTTTCTTTGGTTTCTCTTTTTGCGCTTTCTTGCCCAATCTCCTTTCATCCTTCCTTTCAAGCTCAACAATCATGAGGTTGGAATTCTGCAATGGCGGCTGTATTTCTGCCCCGCTGCTTTTTTTTGCAGTAACTCCCTCCACAAAAATATGCCGCCTCTTATAATCAACCCTTGCCACCTTTCCCTCTTTTCCTTTGTTCTTTCCCCTCATCACCTTCACTCTATCTCCCTTCCTTATTCCAATTGCCCTTGCCCCAATCTCTTTCCTAAGTGCCTTGCTCAAATGGCAGCCAAGGCTTTTCTGCACCTTGTGCAGTGCCATCCCAAAAAAGTATGCGCGCTGCTTTTTTGGCTTGTGGCTTTTCGTCATGCTTACTGTTATTGCGTCCATAAAAAAAACACCTACACTATGCTGGAAGCAAGCCCTACTATTTTTGGCCAGCGCTCCCCAACCTCCTTTGCAACAACCCCTTTTATTTCTGTTCCCTTTGGCTGCCCTTTTTCATCAACAAGCACAACCGCATTGTCCTCAAACTTTATTCTCATACCGTTCGGCCTCTTGTATTCCTTTGCAACCCTCACAATAACCGCTCTTTCAACCTTCTTCCTTATTTCAGGCTTTCCTTTCTTCACAACAACATTCACCATGTCCGCAATCCCAGCTTTCGGCCCCATCTTGTACCTTGACTTGTGCCCAAACACCGAGATTATTTCAACTTCCTTTGCCCCGGAATTGTCCGCACACAGCATCCTTGTTTTCTTTGTAA
>CAYJWT010000012.1:12118-12729 GCA_964373935.1 uncultured archaeon
AAAATTCTTTGTCTTGCTCAGCCTTCTTGTTTCCCCAATCCTGACAATATCCCCTTCACTTGCCCCGATTTCGACTGGGTTGTGGGCTTTTACCCTTGACTTAACTTTCTTGTATCTCTCGTACTTTTTCACGAAATGCACTATTTCCCTTTCAACAGTAATGGTTTTCTGGGATTTTGCGCTTGTTACTTTCCCAACAAAAACATCCCCCCTGACAACAAAACCTTTTGGCATTTCCTGCCTAGTTTGCTGCTGCATGCCTTTTCCTCCAGAGCTTTTTTGTCCTCTCCTCAGGCCTGAAAACAATCTTGCTTCCATCCAGAACGGCTTTTTCTTCCCCAATTAAAACCTCAATCACTGCCTCTTTCTTTGGGACAACTTTCTCGCCTTTCCTCGTTTCAATCACAATAGTGTTTTTTGTTTCATCAACAATCTTTCCCCTAATACCAATCTTGTTCAAGTCAGTGCTTCCCGAAACCCTTGCACTCAAGCCAATAATCTCATGCAGCAAAACATTGTCAATCGTAATGCAATAATTTTTTCCCTTAAGCATCAAACAAGTCCTCCAAGTACCCTATCCAAAAGCTGGATGGCGTCAGCGCACCAAACAT
>CAYJWT010000012.1:12739-16192 GCA_964373935.1 uncultured archaeon
AGTGTGCCATTCTGCTGGAATGGCACTAGCTTCGCTCGTATTTTAAGCATCAATCAATTCCTCCTTGTACCCTTCTCTTATCAGTGTTTCCTTCACTTTTTTTGCATGCTCTCCCTGCAGCTCTATCTCTTTTCCCTTTGTTGTGCCGCCGCATGCAAGCTGCCTCTTGAGGGTTTTCCCGAGCTCTTTTGCTTCCTCTGCGTTCTCAAAGCCGCTCACAAGCGTCACAATTTTCCCAAAACTTCTTCTCATCACCCTGATTTTTATTTTCTGCGTTTCTTTTGATATCTCCTGAATGTCAAACAGGTCCTTCGGCAGCCCTGTCAGCTTGTCAATTTCCTGGCTCATTTTTTACCCCGCGTTTTTTCTTTTTTCCCCACCATTTCCCTTTCCCTCATAACTGTAAGCAGCCGTGCTATTGCCTTTCTTGTCTTCCTTGTTTTTCCCGGCTTTTCAGGCCTTGTTCCTGACGCAATAAGGGCTTTCTCTCTCGCAAGCTCTGCCTTAAGCTCTGAAAGCTTTTCCTGCAATGCATTTTCTCCAAGCTCCCTGACTTCGCTAATCCTCATTTTTTCCCTCTTGCTTTTCCCCTTTTTTCTTTTCCCGCTTTGCGCTCTCGGCAGCTGTTTTTTCTTCTTTTTCCTGTTTCTTGCTCTTTTCACTGTCTTTTTTTGCCGCCTTTTCCCCCGGCTTTTTTTCCTCAACGCCCTTTTGTTCAACAACAGGCAATTGCTCAACAGCATTTTCCGCAATTGGTTTGGCCTTTACCTCTTCTGCTTCTGCCAGTGTTTCCTGTGCCTGCACTTTTTCATTTTCCACTGTTTCTTTTTTCCTGAGAATTTCAGCGAAATCTATCTTGTCTGGGAAAACAGTGCCAGGCCTTATTATCCTGAGCTTTATTCCAATTGCCCCTGGCTTTGGGTATGCAGTGAGCTTTGCAAAATCAACAAGCTTTATCTGGTGCCCAACCTTCTTCATGTACCCAACAGCAATCCTCTGTTTCCTTTTTCTTCCGCCTTTTCCAGCAAGCTTTCCGGAAAGAATAAGCTCAATGCCCTGCGCTCCAGCTTTCTGCATGTCTGTAATTGTGCGGAAAGAAACGCTCCTCCAAGAGTATCCCCTCTCCAACAGGTTTGATATCTTTGCGGCAACAGCCGCAGCATTAAGGCTCTGGTTCTGGATTTCCTGTATTTCTATCTGCGGGTTGTTGAAGCCGAATTTTTCCTCAATATCCCTTGTCAGCTGCTTTATGTTCTGGCCGCCTTTCCCGATTGCAAGCCCTGGCCTTGTGACATTCAGCACAATTCTTGTAACAAGGGGCGTTTTCACAATATTCAGGCCAGTGAACCCTGCCTTGTCAAGCTGCCCCCTCATATAGTTTTCAAGCTCAATCTTTTTCATTCCCTGCTCAATAAAAAACCTTTCAATCATTTCAAGCCCCTTCCCTAACTATGATTTCAACATGGGCTGACTTTTTTGCCCTCTTTTTTCCAGAAATACTTCCTTTTGGCTGGTAAGAAAAGCGCTTGAAGCCCTGTGAAGCAAAAGCATGCACAATAAGGAGCTTTTCTGTTTCAAGCCCCTTGAAGTCAGCGTTTGCCTTAACCAAGTCAAAAAGCTTCAAAAACACTTTGCACACCCTTTCCGGAAACCTTCCTGATTTTGTATAGCTCCTGCTTTCCCCCTTCCTGTGCGCAACTTTTTTCCTGTACACCCTAAGCGGAAGAAAGGCCCTTTGCTCTGCAATATCCTGGACAAAAGCGCCGGCTTTTGAAAGAGGCATCCTCTTTATTTCCCTGCACAACTCTGTTGCAAACTTTAGTGACATGCGCTGGTTCGCAAGGAATGCCTTGGCAGTATTGCTGGCGTGCTGCACTGTTGCCTGGTATGCTTTCTTCACCATAATCATTAACCTCTCGCAGATATCGCGCTTGAGCTTTTTGTTGCCCCAATCCCTGCCTTTCCGTGAACAAGCCTTTTCCTTGTCAATGCCATTTCCCCGAGATAGTGCCCAAGCATTTCTGCTTTTACTTCAACAGGCAGAAACGCTTCACCCTTGCTTGCTCCGCCTCCCTTGTACACATCAAACCTCAATCCAACCATTGATGGAACAACAATAGCATCCCTCAAGTGTGTCCTGATGGGCCTTGGCTCCTTGCCATTCTTTTTCTGCCCCCAAGCTTCTTTTATCCTGTTCAAGAGCTTCTTGTCAAAACCCCTTTTCAGAGAGCGCTTTGCCCTGGAATTGCAGTGCAACGCAAACTCCTCCAAGGTCATTCCCAAGAGCTCTTCAAGAGTTTTTCCCCTGAAATTAAAAACCTTAGCCATTCAAACCACGTCAGTTCTTTTTTCTCCTTCCTGTTCTGCTTGATGCTATTGCCCCAACTTTTCTTCCTGGCGGGGCATGCCTGCTTGTGCTCTTGGATTTTCCAGCATGATGCTGGCTTCCACCAAAAGGATGGTCCACTGCGTTCATTGCAACCCCTCTCACCCTCGGGTATTTCCTGTTCCTTGCCCTGAAAGCATGGAACCTTGCTCCCGCTTTCACAAAAGGCTTTTCCCTTCTGCCGCCCCCAGCAGAATTCCCAATTGTTGCCCTGTTCTCCATGCCAAGCTTAATTGTTTTGCCGCTTGAAAGCTTTACAAACGCCTTTCCAGAGTCCTTTGTGACAATAAATCCATAAATGCCAGTTCCTTTTGCAAGAGTGCCCCCATCCCCCGGAGTTTTTTCAATATTGAAAATCGGGCAGCCCTCTGGAATGTTTTTCAAAAACAAAACATTCCCAATTTCAATGGTTGCTTCCTTTCCCTGCTCTATTTTCTGGCCAAGCGCAATTCCCTCTGCAGCAATAACAAACTGTTTCAATCCATTATCAAGGAGCACTTGTGCAATAATGTTGTTCCTCCCTGACTCTTTTATCAGCCCAACAACCTCTCCGCGCACCTTTGATTCTTTCTGCACTGCATCAGCCAAAGCATACTGTGCGTCAATTTCCGCGCCCCTGGCTAAGAAAGTAGGGCTTCCCTTTCCCCTCCTCTGAGAAAGCAACTTTTTACCCATGTTATATTACCCCAAGTTTTGTTGCAAGGTCGTCTGCCTTGAAATCCTTTCGCAATCTCACAATCGCCTTCTTTCTTCCCTTCCTGTCATTCACTATTCTCACGCTTTCAACCTTCACCTTGTGCATTTCCTCAACTGCCTCTTTTACCCTGCTCTTGTCAGCATGCTTTGCCACAATGAACGCAATCTTGTTCTCCTTTTCTATAGTGCTAACAACCTTCTCTGTAATGAGAGGATAAAGCACTATCTCATAACCCGGAAGTTTTTCCTCTTTTTTTGTGGCAGCATTGTGACTCATGTTCTTTCCTCTAGTGTTTTTATTGCGTCCTCTGTCCAGGCCAACTGCTGGTTGGCGTCAGCGTCCTGCTTTCAGCAGGACTTGCTCGCTTCGC
>CAYJWT010000013.1:0-16027 GCA_964373935.1 uncultured archaeon
GAACTACAGCTCATTGTATAGCTTGTTCCTTGGATTGTTCTTGTGCCAATATTGTTTCTTACCATGCTTTTTCTTTTTTGTTTTTGTATTGGTGAAACCCTGAATCCCAGTTCAGCCAAATCATTTTTTATTTCCTCAAAATCTTCAGGCTTTCCGCTAAAAATTATTTTTCCGCCCATGCCTGTTCCAGATTTCGCATAACTTAAACAACCATCTCCAAACATATGGCCAATTATCCTAATAAGTTTAGGGGTTTTTGGGTTGTTGAGGTTTAAGGGGAGCAAGTTTTTTTCTTCCAGCAATTTAATGATACGTTCCTTTTTTGCTTTTTCTGGAATTGATTCAATTAGTTGCTTTTCAGTGAGCACTGTTTTGCTTGCAGGAACGTACTTAATTGGTTTAGTGGGTAACACGATTACTTTATCCCCTCTTTTTAATTCACTGAAATCAATCTTGCCCCTCGCGGTGTAAATCGGGTGATCGGCAGAAGCAATTAGTTTCCTGTTTGTTTCGGAAGTGGCTATTTCAAAAGCTTTTTTTCCATTTTCTTTCAAACTAAACCAATCATCAAGGCCTGTTGGTTCAATTCGGCTTGATTCAGCACTATAAGAGCTTATTACTGCCTTTTCCCAAAAATTATTGAGTTCCTTAATTGTGGTATAACAGCCATCAAATAACTGAACCTTGGTGTTTGGTGCAACGCATTTCCTAATGCCAGAGTTTGGCTGTTTTGCTGTAACGCCTCTTTTCTCTATCACAATGCCCCTTGCTTGTGGCGCTCCCTCTAGAAGGTCAAACTTCTTTGCAAGCCCAAGCTTTTTCCTTTTATAGTAAGGGTCTTTCCATTTCCACTTTTGCCTGTGCTCTTCAAGCTGCCTTCCTGCAAATTCTCCTCTTGCCATTTCAATCTTACCTAATTTTTATATCGTCAACTTTATAATTCCTTTTTGCAATCTCTTTTAATCTTTTCAGTCTCCCAGCGCTTCCCATAAGCTTTCTCCTGTTTTCAGAGTCAAGGGAAACAACAAAAGTTGTTTTCCCGTTTTCCAGTATTTTTGAAATGCTTTCTGCTTTTACCTTATAAAGGGCCTTTTTCAGGAAAGCGGCAACATCATTGCTGTGCTCCAGAATTTCAATGTGCTTTTTTGTCCTGTTGCTGAGCTTTTTGATGTTTACAGCATTTTTGCCAATCGCCTTCCCCACGTCTTTTTTGCCAACAAGGAAGGAAATGACATCATTCCCAATCAGGCAGTCCTTTGCATGTGCCCCAGAAACACTGTAAAGCTCGTTGATATAGAAAATCTCGTCCCTGGCTAGCTTCATTCGCCCTCACACCCAAGCCAACTTCTGCAAGCCAACAAAAGAAGCATTGTTTTTTGTTCCAGCTGTTGATTTGCCATTGGCATCAGCGCACCACTTCCGCTTTGCTCCAGTGGTGTGTGCTTTGCATTTCTTTGCCAACTGCCGTGGCAATTTTGTTTCATAGAATTTGCTCGCATTGTGTCATTTTACTGCACTCATTATCTTGCTTTTTCCTGCTTTCTGTATTGCCATTACTGAAACAGTAAACGGTTTCCCGCAAACCGATCCCAGTTCAAGCCCTGTTCCCTCAAACTCTAGAACTGGAGTTCCAGCAATATCGCTCAGGTGCCTTATTTTTTCCTTGACCGGTTTTGTTGCATTGCTGCTTACCACTATGAGTTCTGCCTTTTCCTTAATGAGTATTTTTTCGCCCTGTTTTGCCCCAAACACGACTTTCCCTGTCTCAACAGCCCTCCTAATCTCTTTTGAAAGGAATGGCGCTTTTTCCTCAGCCTCTTGCTTTGCCTGCTTTTTTTGCCTCTGCTGTTTTGCTATTGTTTTCACTTTCCTGTCCCCCTCATTATTATTTCAACAATTCCTGTTCCAACATTTATTGGCTGCCCGACAATAATGTTTTCGACAACTCCCTGCAGGTATTCTTTTTCCCCCTTGAATGCTGCATCCAGGAGATGCTTTACTGTTTCTTCAAAAGCAGCCCTTGCGAAAGGGCTTGTTTTTGCCCTTGTGATGCCTGTCCTTACTATCCCCTTTATTTCCCCGCTGTAAGTCATGAGGTCAGAAAGCAGTATCAAGTGCCTTATGTCAACAGAAATGCCGTTGTCCTTCAGTGTTTTGTGCAATTCGCTTATTATCATTGTCCTGCCAGCTTCAATCCCCAGGACCTTGCTGATTTCCATGATGTCGTTAGTTATTGTCCTTGTAGTGTCAACCTCAGGCATCTTGAAAATTATCTTGAGGTTGCTGCCTGAGGTTTTTATTACATGTTCCCCGTTCTCTTTCACGACAAGTGTTTTTGTGATGCCCCTTACGCCCTGCACTCTTGTATTGAGCAGCTTGAGCATTGCTTTCCTTATCTTGAGCAATGGCTCTTTTTTCGGGAACTGTATTTCCCGTGTTTCCTTTCTCTGCTTTATATCGGCCTCCTTCAGCATTGCTTTTACTTTCTTCATTACTTCCTTTGAGTCAATCTGTTTTTCCTTGACTTCTTCCTCAATAAACTCCATTTCAATGTACTTGTTTGCAAGATCCTCTTTCAGCTTGACTATGTCAGCAAGTCGGATATCTATGAGGGTTTTTGCAAACTTGTCTGCCTTTATTGCATCCTCGCTCCGTTCTCCTGTAAGGTAAATGGTCATTGTGGGATACTTTGCCTTGTTCCTTCCATCAACAATCTCTTCAACCCTCTGTATTCCTGACCCCACGCTCACTTCTGCCGCTCCAGCATAGTGCTTTGTCCTCAGGGTGAGCTGTGTTCCTGGTTCGCCCAGGCTTTGTGCAGCAACTATCCCCACTGCTTCTCCGGGCTCAACTGCAATCCTCGTGTATTTTTCTTTCACTTGCTCAATCAGCTTTTCCTGCTTGTCCTTTGAAAGCTTCCTCTCTTCAGAAATCTTTATTATTTCATCAAGAATGCTTTTTGGCAGGAAAGTGTCTTCCCATGGCTCTTTTTCCACTTCCCTTGTTTCCTGCACTGTTTCTGTTTTTTGTTCAACTTCCTTCTTTTTTGCCATTGTCTCACTTCTTGCTTTCAAGCGCTTCAAGCTCCTTCTCAACATCAATGTTTTTTCCCTTGAGAGTGTTCATCGGAAAAACCCCATCTTCCCCATAAAGGAACTGTATCAGGCTTTTGTTTGCCGTCCTTACCGTGCCATCATTGCTGACAAACAGGTCTTTGAGTGAGTTTGCAAGCCGCCTGTACAGGTATCCTGAAACCTTTGTTGAAACCCCGGTATCAACCTCTCCTTGCCTTCCCCCCATGCTGTGGAAGAAGAATTCCTTCACCGGCATGCCCTCCAAAAAGTTCTGGACGATAACGCCCCCGGCCATTGCTCCCACATCCTTTTCCTTGTTTGCGCTGATGACCCTGTTCTTGTAACCCCTTTTTGGCCTTCCCTCCCTTACGCTTGCCTGGCCCCAGAAGCCGGCAATGTTCATCAGGTTTGTGCTGCTTCCCCTTGCCCCACTTAATATCATGACAACAGAATTGAAGGTTGGCTTTTCCCTGAAAAGGAAGGCAATTTTCTCCTTGAGTATTTCCTTCTCAACTTTTTCTTTTGTTTCAGAAGCAAGCAACATTATCCTCATTTCAAGGCTTTCTTTAAGGGTTCTTCCCGGCACAAGCTCCAGTGTTCCCCTCTCAAACTTCTGCACAAGCTCTTTGCCCCTCTCCATCATCTGCTGTATTGCTTTCTCTTTTTCCCTGTGAATTTTCTCGCTTACCTCATACTCGTCCAGCCCCACAGTCATGCCTTTTCTTGTGAGCAAGTCTCCTATTATCCTGCTGATGTAATAATAGAACCTTTCAATTACCTCTGGGGCATAGTTCCTTGCCAGTATATCAATGAGCTTTGCCTTTCCCTCTCCCAGGGAAGCATCATCAATTACCCCTGAAACAAGCACGCCATTCTTTATTTTCACATACGCCTTGAAAGGGTCATCCTGTATACTAGAAGCAAGCCCCACTTTTTTCAGCAGGCGGAAAGTTGTTGACTCGTATTCAATGTTTAAGTCCTTCGGCAAAAGCTGGCTGAACAAAAGCTTTCCCGAATACCTGCTGCCCCTATCCGGCTTGGGTATTTCCGTGAGGTCCATCTCGTAGAAATACTTCATGGCCTCTTTTTTTGAGAATTCTGTTCCCTCCAGAGTAAGCACAAAACAGCCACTTATCCCATCCTCATCAAGGATTATTACTGGAGCCCCATACCTCGGGCTTATTACCTGGTTTTGCACAAACATGAGTTCCCTTGCCTCTGTCTTGCCTTCCTCTGTCTGGGGCACATGCACATTCATTTCATCCCCATCAAAGTCAGCGTTGTAGGGTGTACAGTCTATTGGGTTTATCCTGAATGTCTTGCCATCCATTATGCGGACTTCATGCGCGAGCATTGAAAGCCTGTGAAGGCTTGGCTGCCTGTTGAAAAGCACGATATCCCCATTGCTCAGAACCCTTTCAATCCTAAACCCCACATCCAGTTCTTGAATGATTTCCTCCTTATTTATGGCGTCAATCTTTTTCCTCGTGCCATTTGGCCTTATCATGTACACTGCCTTGTCAGTGTTTTTCACGATATCAACAACCTGCTTCTTGTTCCACTCAGTGATAACCTCCGGAACAGTGAGTTCGTTTGCAATAGCTTCAGGAACCCCAACCTCGTTGATTGAAATGTAGGGGTCGGGGGTTACAGTGCTTCTTGCCGCAAAATTAACCCTTTTCCCAGTAAGGTTGTGCCTGAATCTTCCCTTTTTTCCCTTAAGGCGCTGCACGATTGTTCTCAATGCCCTGCCAGACCTGTGCTTTGCTGGAGGCACCCCTGCAGTGTTGTTGTCAAAATATGTTGTGACATGGTATTGCAGCAGATCCCACAAGTCCTCAATAATTAGTTGTGGCGCTCCAGCCTCAATGTTGTCCTTGAGGCGCATGTTTATCCTGATAATGTCAACAAGCTTGTGGGTGAGGTCATCCTCCGATTTTATTCCAGATTCAAGAGTTATGGATGGCCTGATTGTAATCGGGGGCACCGGGAGCGCAGTCAGGATAAACCATTCTGGCTTTATTATTTCAGGCTTATAACCAAAAAGCGACAAATCCTTGTCAGGGATTTTTTCAATCCATTCCCTTATCTGGGTTGGGTAAATCCTTTCCTTGTTCAGGAAAAAGTTTGTGGGCTTGTCAAGCAGTATCCTGACCCTGTTTGCAGAGCAATGAGGGCATTTTTTTGCTTTTTTTGTTTTGATAATAATCTTTTTTGAAATTGCTTCAGGACCCTCCTCCTGCATCATGATCCTGTATTTCTCCAGTGCTGCCTCATCAAGCAAAATCCTTCCGCATGCCTGGCATGTTGAGTTCATTAGCTGCTCAAGCCGCTTCCCGAATTCAGAATGGACAACAGGCCTAACAAGCTCCAATGACCCAAAATGGCCTGGGCAATACTTCATTTTCTGGCCGCATGTCTTGCACCTCAATCCCGGGTTAATGACGCCAAGATGCGGGTCCATCAAGCCCCCTTCCATTGGATATCCATCCTTGTCATAAGTGTCAGGAGTCTTTATCTCCAATGCAGAAATCTTTCTGACAAGGTCAGGATTGAGAACCCTGAATTCTATTGCAATAATCTTCTTCCTCTGCATGCAAACACCTATGCCTTATCTCCCAAGATTATTTTCGGGTAAACGCACAATGCTTTCAATTCATCAAGCAGGAGCTTGAAGCCATAGCTTATGTCCACTTCGTGTATTTTTGCGCTGTCACAGCTTGGGCAAACCTTTCTTCTCCTAATGGTGTCCTCGTGCGCCAAAAATCCGCATTTATCGCAGACAAGTGCAGTAACCTTATCTGAGTCCCCGATGAATTTTTCCTGGAGCAGCATTGCTGCGCCATGCCCTACAAGAGTTTCCCCCTCCATTTCTCCAAATCTCAATCCCCCTTCCTTTTCCTTTCCTTCAGTTGGCTGCCTTGTGAGAATCTGCACTGGCCCCCTGCTTCTTGCCTGCATCTTGTGGGCAACCATGTGGAACAAGCGTCTGTAAGAAACCATTCCTACAAAAATTTCGCCCTCAACCTTTTCCCCCGTTATGCCATCATAGAAAACCTCTTTTCCATCATTCCTAAAGCCGTTCTTTTTTAGTATTTCCCCAAGCTCTTTCTGCGGAACAGAGCTAAAGGGAGTTCCATCAATTACCTGCCCAGACAAAGCCCCTGCTTTTCCCCCAAGCATCTCAAGCAAGTGCCCCATTGTCATTCTGCTTGGAATAGAATGCGGGTTAATTATGAGGTCTGGCTTTATTCCTTCCTTTGTGAAAGGCATGTCTTCCTCCGGAAAAATTGCCCCGATAACCCCTTTCTGCCCATGCCTGCTGGAAAACTTGTCTCCCACTTCAGGCAGCATAGTTGTTCTGACCTTTACTTTTGTAAGCCTGTTGCCCTCCTCGTTCTCGCTGATTATTACCCTGTCCACAAACCCAGGCTTTCCCTTTCTTGTTGTAATGCTGGATTCTCTTCTCTTTTCCTGCACAACCCCAAACTCGCTGATTTCCTCCAAAAACCTTGGAGGGGAAGTCCGGCCAATAATAATGTCTTTTTCGCTCGCATATGATTCCAGCTGTATCAATCCATCCTCTCCCAGGTTCTTGTAATGCTCTGCTCCCAAGTATCCCACTGTTTCCTCTGTCGGGATTTCAAACGTGTCTGTCTGGCCTCCAGGATACCTTGTTTCTGATGCCTCATAAGTCCTGAAATAAACGCTCCTGCCAAGCCCCCTTTCTATTGCCCCCTTGTTCAGAATCAGGGCGTCATAAGTATTGAAGCCATAAAATGGCATTATTGCCACAACAAAGTTCTGGTTTTGCGGCCTTGAATTCAAATCCATTATTTCGCTTGTTTTAGTGTCAACAAGCTCTTTTTGCGGATAATAAAGCAAGTATCCTTCAGTGTCTGTCCTGAGATTGTAATTAATGCTTGGGATTCCCAATGCCTGCTTGAACATTTTTGCTCCATGCAGTGCCTTTCCCGCCATGTTGTGCTGCAGGTAAGGAATAAGCGAGCTTATCACGCTCAGTATTCCCGCAGCATCAATCTCCAGATGAGTGTGTTCCTTTGTAAGTTCCTCTTCCTTGACAGCAACAAACGCATTCTCCTCTTCCTCTGCATCAAGGTATTCTATTACCCCGTTTTTTACAAGGTCGTTCCAGGAAAGCGCATGCTCTTTTATTTTCTGGACATGCTCTGCAGTGAGCTTTGGCTTTCCCTCCTCAACCACAATCAATGGCCTCTGCACTCTCCCAGAGTCAGTGTTGAGGAACAGTTCCCTAGTGTCCCTGTGATAGGCAATGTTTATCTGTGAATCAATTGCCCCGGCTCTCCTTGAATCAATGAGCTCCTGGGTCAGTTTTTCAGGGTCATCATGAAAGCCGATAAGCCGCCCGTTAATGTAAACCTTTGCATTTTTAATAGTAGCCATTTAATTGCCTCTGTCCAAAACAATTGAAATTAATATTAACACGAAAAATAATTTTTCAAGTTTTACCGATTTATCACCTTTATTATATCCTCAATTTTACCCCTTTTTTGTTCAATAATGCCTCTATCGGGCTTTCATCAACCTCTGTTGTTACCTCTGCAAGCAAAGAAAGGTTTTTCACCAGGCCACACTGTGGCCCATCAGGCGTTTCTATTGGATCCAGCCTTCCCCAGTGTGTTCCGTGGACATCCCTTGCCTCATACAGTTCCCTGTTCTTGTTCAAGGGGCTTTTCACTTTCCTCAGGTCAGTGAGTGGGGAAAGAAAATTTACCCTGTCCATGAACTTGCTGACCCCTGTTGTCCTGCCAATCCAGTTTCCTGTTGACATCGCAAACCTAATCCTTTCAGTCACAGCTCCCGGCCTGACAACTGTTGAGATATTGAGTTTTCTCCTTCTGGTGATTGTTCGGTCAATCTGGAACTTGAGGTCTTTTATGAAATACTTGAAAGAATACCTGAACAAGTGCTCCATGAGCTTTCCGCTGAGTTCAAGCCGCTTGTTTGCATAATGGTCCTTGTCATCCTGCCCCCTCATGCCATGCGCCCTTTCAATTGCCTTGGTTGCCATCATTACAAGATAGTACGCTTTTGCAAGCCTGTCATCTTTTTTCTGGCCAATGTGGGGGAGCAGGAAAGCATCAATTACCTCCTGTGCTCTTTTCAGCCTGTAATCAATAACCTGCCCTGGAGCAACAAACTTTCCCAGCTTGTCCAATGCCTCTTCCTCTGTCCTTACTGAAGTGTTTTCCCAGTTCACGAGCACATCATTCTTGAACTCTATTTCATCAGGGAATGCCTCATCAATCTCTTTCTCGCTTTTCAGGCCAAGCGCCTTAAGCAGGGTAAAAAGGTTCATTTTTCTTGGGGACGCAGGAAAGCTGACTGAAAGCATGCCGTCAGGCTTTCTTGTAACCCTTACCCTTCCCTTGAAAGCCCCTTTTGTTGAAATAACTTCTGCAGCAATTCCCTTGAGCGCCTCTGATATGAGCACCCTGTCGCTTGAAAGAACTTCCTGCGTCATCAATGCTTTTTCCGAGCCATTGATTATGAAATATCCCCCAAAGTCTTTTGGGTCTTCGCCCATCTCTACAAGCTCATCATCGTTTTTCCCGTTGAGCCAGCAAAGTTTTGACTTTACCATTATGGGCAGGTCCCCAATGTATGCTCTTCTTACATCCTGCTCCACATCTCTCCTGAACAAGCGCATTGTGATATAGAGTGGGCCAGAGTATGTCCTGTTCCTCAATCTTGCTTCCATCGGGAAAAAGTTTGACCTCGGGCTTCCATCTGCCTCGATTATTCTCGGTTTCTGCACCTCAATATCGCTTAACTCTATCCTCACTTCCTCTATCTTGGGGACAAGCTCCTTGTTTTCCTCAACAATCTCTGGCAGCTTTTTTTCAACAAACTGGTCAAAGCTGTCTATCTCCATCTGGGCAAAATTCGTGCTCCGCAAATAGTTTTCAATTAGCGCAATTCCGCCCTTCATTTCACATACCCCTCCTATGCAGTAAAATATTTTTTTTCCCGCTCACTCAGATTACTCTCCTGCAGCTTTTTCTTTGGAAAAGAAAAACCTGGGAAAAAGAAAACGCCATTTTATATTACTCTCCTATAGTAAATTGTTTTTCCTGCAGTCGGGGAATCCCGCACAATCTTCACCAAATCATTCTTTTGTGCCTTAAGCGGCTCTATTGCAGGGTCATCTCTCAGTATGTGCGGCAGCTGCTCAAGCTTTACTCCAAGCTTTTTGAGTATTTCCTCAGCATTGTGCTGTGGAACAAGAAGGTGCTTTGGAACAAGAAAATGGGCATAACTGTTGATTTCTTCTTTCTCTTCAGCCAAGAAAACCCCTCTGAAACAGTTTCTGGCCTGATAGCTGGAAGCCCTATGAAAACACGCTTATTGGAAGGCAATTCCCAGCAATTTGAAACACCAAGGCCCAAAAACCGACATGAATATAGCTAAGCGCTATATTATACCTAATTAATAATAGAAACTAATTTAAAGCTTTGCGGCAAAAAAACAGTTAACTCCCAAAAAAATTCTTAATTTTTGCTTTTCGTTGTTTTTTCGGTTATTTTTTCCAAAATCCTTTTTAATGAAGGCTCTTTAATGAACTTGCCGTTTGCATCCAGAAACTGTGAAAATAAAGGCCTTAATCCATTGTTTTCCCTCTCATATTCTGACGCCTGCAAGAGCATTTCAAGCTTGTCCAGCTCCCTTACGATTATTGCTTCCCTTGTATTGCCTTCATCTGCCTCAATCCAAAGCTTTCTGAATTCTTTTGCTGTTTTTTTGTCAAGCAGGCTGCACAATTCTTCCAGGGCCCCTTTTTCCTTTTCTGCTTTTTCTTTTTCAGAAAGCCCTTTTGCGTTGCTGTTGTATTTTGAATAATCCAGTATTAAGTCCCCGCAAACTGCTTCCTGCAGGTCATGCACCAGAGCAAGCTTTATGAGCTTGAGTTGGTTGCATTTCAGTGCCTTTGCAAACATCATTGCCATAACACTCACCCTGAAAGCATGGTCTGACACATGCTCAGGATCCCGCACTTTCCTTTTCACCCAGCCTGTCCGCCTTATTTTTTTCAGTCCCCCAATCTTTTCAAAAAAAGAAAGCATTTCTTCAAGAGAATTTTTTTTCATTTTTCCAAAACCCCTTTGCAATAAAACCAATTGCCATTCCAACAACAAAAATCAGTATCCCAGTAGTGAGTAGTTGAACAAATTGGTTATCATTGCCAATGCTTGCAAGCACGCTTACCTCAAATCCCGCGGAAACCTGTTTTCCTTGCCCGTCATTGAAACCAAAATCTATTGCATACAATCCCTCTTCCGGAAAAGCATACACAAACATTATTGGGCCAGTTGCTTTTGTTTTCAGGTCTGTTGAGGAAAAAACAATTTCTTCCCCTTTTGATATTCTTATCCAAAAGTTTTCCGTTTCAATTGCTTTCCCGCTCTGCTTTTCGTGCACCGAAATGCTCATTGGAATTTTCTGCTTTTCAATCACAAAATTTGGCTCAATTCCAAACTCAAAAACAAACCCATTTGCTTCTTTTTCCTGATAATTACCTACCCCATTCCCAAAAATTGATAAAGAAAAAAACAATAAAAAAATAAGAAAAAGGAATGCTTTCATGCGAAAACTATTCCTCTACAACAAGCGTTCCCGACATTGTTGCATGGCCTGAGCCGCATAAAACACTGCACCTGAAAGTGAAAGTTCCTGTCTTGTCTGCTACAAACTGGACTGTCTCTGTCTGCCCAACCTGCGGTGCAGCGCTCGCTCCGAATTCCGGGAGAGAGAAACCGTGGGGGACATCAATAGAAGTGAGATTGAGCTTCACTGTATCCCCCTTTTTCACTGTTATTGTGCCTGGCTCAAACTTGAACTGGGACAACTGCACATTGAATTCCTTTACGTTGCCTGTTCCTGTTATTGTAGTGTTTCCTGCCTGTTGCTGCTGGGTGCAGCCCGAAACAACAATTGCCAAAAACAGCAAAACAAAAAATGCTTTTCCCTTCAAATAAATCGCCGTAAATATCTGAACATTAAAGAATAAAAATGAATACACCTAATCAGAATTGCTTGATTGCTATTATTCGATAAACAGGTTCGCCATGCCCAAAATCTTTTTTAGCCTGTGTTGACTTACTTCTAAGCACTCCCCTGTGAGAAAGTCTAATGGTCTTTACCTTAAAGCCAGCTTCTTGTAATGCGTCTGTGAAAATATGCAGACGCAAAGTGCTTAGCACAAGAATGAACTTTCCGCCAGGGACAAGGGTTCTCTTTACTAACCCGATATAATTTGCCATGTTTTTGGCTAGGTTAGGAGTTTCTAAAAGCTGCTCTGCCTTTTCAGGGGTGTTTATGCCTTCACCCAAACGAATATACTGAATTGCGAATGTGTCAGTTATTCTCTTCACTGATGAAGGTCTGATGCCTCCCAAAAACCTTACCGCGTCCCTCTGAAAAAAAACCGTGTGTTTGGGAAATTGATACCCTGGTTTTTCCAAGTCTGCCATTATTATCCTTGCAGGCTTTTTCCTTCTTTCAAGCCAAGAAGAAATATTGAATGTCCTTCCTTTTTCCTTTCCTTCGCCTATTGCAACAAAATCAATGAAAGACACTCTTCTTTTTTTCGGCTTTTCAAACATTTTCCTCGAAGCCATAATTTATTCTATCCTGCACACGTTTTTTTCAAGCTTTTCCGAAAGCCTGAGGTTCTCTCGCTTGTCAACCTGCACGTCAACAATCGCAATATTTTTTGCTTTCAGGGCTTTTTTTATTGCAGGAAAGAAGTCTTTTGCTTTCTTTACTCTTGTTCCTTTTGCGCCAAAGCTTTCCGCGAACTTCACAAAATCAGGGTTGCTGAAATAACAGCCAAAGCTTTTTTTGTGGTGCAATTGCTGCTTCCATTCCACCAGCCCGTAAGTGGAGTCGTTGAATATCACTACAACAAAATTTGCCCCGATTCTTTTTGCTGTCTCCATTTCCTGCGCGTTCATGAGAAATCCCCCATCTCCTGTCACAACAACAACCTTTTTTTCTGGAAAAACGAGTTTTGCGGCAATTGCTCCGGGCAATGAACAGCCCATTGATGCAAGTGCATTGTCAATCAGGCAGGTGTTTGGTTTAAGGGTCCTGTAATTCCTTGCAGTCCATATCTTGTGCGCTCCCACATCTGAAACAACAATGTCGCCCGGTTTCAGCGCTTTCCTTATGTCGTGCAGAATGCGCTGTGGTTTCATTGGATAGCTGTCATCGTTTGCCGTTTCATTGTATTCTTTTTGGATGATTTTTTTCAGCTTGAAAAAATATTCCGCGTCAAATTTTTTTGTTTTCCTGAGCATTTTCCTTGCCTTCCAGAGGATGTTCGAGACATCCCCCACAACCTCTAGGTCTGGGGAATAGTATTCATCAACCTCGCTTGGAGTAAAATCAATGTGCAGTATTTTCTTGCCCTTCTGGGGGTTCCAGTTATAGGGGGGGAATTCGACAACATCATAGCCCAAAGTTATTACGAGGTCTGCTTTCTGGAAAGCGCAGAAATAGTAATCCCTAGCATGGATGCCTGTCGTAAACAGGCTGTACTTGCTGCTGTCAGGGATTGCTCCCTTTCCCATCTGGGTGTGGATAACATGAATGCCCATTTCTTCTGCAAATTTTTTCAGCTGCTTGCTCACCCTTGTCCTTATGCAGCCGTTGCCAGCGAGAATAAGCGGGAATTTGCTTTTTTTTATCATCTGCACTGCCTGCTTTAATGCCTTTTCATCCCCTGCTGGCCTTCTCACCTTGCTTTTTGGAAAAGGGTGTGCGTCAACAGAGTGCTTTGCAATATCCTCTGGGAGTTCCATGTGCACTGCTCCCGGCTTTTCCATTTCCGCAATCTTGAATGCTTTTCTTATTGCCTCGGGAATTGAGGAGGCAACAGTAATGCTTGTGTTCCACTTGGTTATGGGCTTGAATGACTGCACCACATCCACAAACTGGAAATTCTCCTTATGCCTTCGGTGCAGTCCCACTTGCCCTGTTATTGCAACAAGAGGCATGTGCCCCAGATTTGCGTCAGCAATCGCTGTAACAAGATTCATTGCCCCCGGCCCTAAAGTGCTCAGGCAAACCCCCGCTTTCCCAGTCAGCCTGCCGTATGCTGCTGCCATGAATGCTGCTCCCTGCTCGTGCCTTGTCACAATGAATTTTATTTTTTTTGATTTTGCCAGTGATAAAAGCAAGTCCTCGTTCTCCTCCCCAGGCAGGCCAAAAATGTACTCAACCCCCTCATTCTCCAGGCATTCAACAAACAAGTCAGATGCTTTCAAAAAAATCCCCTTATTCTCCCAGATAATGCCTTTTTCTTCTCGCTGTTTGAAGAGCATTGAAAGCATTGATATGATCAACTCGTGCTTCTTTTTTTTGTATAGAGTGCCTTTTTATAGAATCTCTGATCAAGCTTAATTTAAAAATTGAATCCAATATTTTTGATTGTTCCTTTTCACCAAATCTTTTGAAAATATCTATTGCTTGTTTATTTCTAAATGTAACCATTTCCGGGGTAACACGAATTAAAGTTCCACCAAGCTTTTGAAACATGATTAGCCCTTTCGTCAGAACAAATATTTCACGAGTATTTAAATTATACAATGCTCTCATTTTTCTTTGGATTCCAGTTAATTCATCTTCCAATTTTATAAGTTCAATTTCCATTTCTCTTTCTTTCTTTTTTTTCCTCACCCATTCTTTTCTGAAAACAGAAAATCTTTTTATTGACCGTCTTTTTTTTGGTAGCATTAACTCACATCTTCAAAATTTTTCACTGCACCACAACCGTTTTGATGTTTACAAATTCCTTTATTCCGTATGTTCCAAGTTCTCTTCCGTATCCTGATTTTTTTGTGCCTCCAAACGGCAATCTGGGGTCAGACCTTACTATTTTGTTCACGAAAACAACCCCGGCTTTTATTTTTCCCACAAGCTTTTCCGCCCTTTCTGCATCATTGCTCCAGATGCTTGCCCCCAGCCCAAACTCTGTTGCGTTTGCAATCCTTACTGCTTCCATATCATCCTTTGCGCCAACAATTGCCGCAAGCGGCCCGAATGTTTCCTCTCTCAGCACCGGCATTTTCTCGTTGAGGTTTCCAAGAACAGTTGGCTGGAAAAAAAAGCCCTTTCCTTTTACTTTTGTTCTTTTGCCACCACATAAAATTTTTGCGCCTATTTTAACAGAGTTTTTCAACTGTTTTTCCAAGTTGTCAACAAGCTCTTTTTTTGCAAGCGGGCCAACTTGGGTGCTTTCATCCATTGGGTCTCCAATTTTCAGTGTTTTCATTTTTTCCACAAAATTTTTGGTGAATTCTTTCTCTATTTTTTTGTTCACTATGAACCTTTTTGCGGCAATACAGCTCTGCCCAGAGTTCAGTATTCTGCCATTAACTGCTTCCCCGCTGCAGGCATTTACATTAGCGTCATCCAGCACAATGAATGCATCGCTTCCCCCTAGCTCCAGCACTGTTTTTTTAATGTGATTTCCTGCTGTTTCAGCAACATTTGAGCCAGCACCAATGCTGCCTGTAAGGGTAACTGCAGCAATTTCAGGGAATGGGATAAGTCTGAGGGTGGTTTTTGAGTCAATCAGCAGGGTTTGAAATAAGCCTTTTGGAAAACCCGCTTCTGCAAACACTTTCTCTATTGCTGTTGCACATCCTGGAACATTGCTTGCATGCTTCAGTATGCCTGCATTTCCCGCCATTAGTGCTGGGGAGGCAAACCTGAACACCTGCCAGAAGGGGAAATTCCAGGGCATTATTGCAAGCACAGTCCCAAGGGGCTGGAAGCTCACATAGCTCTTTTTTGCCTCTGTCTGCACAATTTCATCCGCCAAAAATTTTTCGGCATTTTCGGCAAAGAATTCACATGCCAAGGCACATTTTTCAATTTCGGCAATTGATTGTTTTATTGGCTTTCCCATTTCCATTGTCATGAGTTCAGCAAATTCTTTTTTTCTTTTTAGCAGTATATCACCAGCTTTTTTCATTAAGGTGCTTCTTTCGGCAAATGCTGTTTCCTGCCATTCCTGGTGTGCTTTTGCCGATTTTTTCAGTGCCTCCCTTGCCTGTGCAAAAGAATGCCCACTGTAAGTTTTTTCCTTTTTTTCTGTCGCAGGGTTAATGGAAAAAAATTTCATCCCAATCCTAAAAGAATATGTTGATTGGCTTTAAATTAATTTTCTTTCACTATTATTTAGCAATTTTTGGAGGTTGTTATTATGCACGTTTTGCCGAAGCTTGATTATGCGTATGATGCCCTGGAGCCCCATATTGATGCGAAAACAATGGAGATCCACCACACAAAACACCACCAGACTTATGTAGATAAGCTCAATGCTGCCCTGCAGAATTTCCCAAAACTTCAGGAAAAATCAGCGGAAGAACTGCTTACGGGCTTTTCAAAGGTGCCGAAAGAAATCCAGACCTCTGTCAGGAACCATGGCGGGGGGCATGCCAACCATTCATTGTTCTGGAAAATAATGGGCCCAAATTCTGGCGGACAACCTGAAGGAGAACTTGGAAAAGCAATCCAGAAAACTTTCAGCAGCTTTGATGATTTCAAGAAAAAATTTTCCGACACCGCAGCAGGGCATTTTGGAAGCGGCTGGGCATGGCTTGCCGTGGAAAAAGGAAAGCTTTCAGTATACAGCACACCAAACCAGGATTCTCCCCTCATGGAAGGCAAAACCCCAATTCTTGGGCTGGATGTATGGGAGCATGGCTATTACCTCAAATACCAAAACAGGC
The DNA here is from genome assembly GCA_964373935.1 of uncultured archaeon. Classification (GTDB taxonomy): domain Archaea; phylum Iainarchaeota; class Iainarchaeia; order Iainarchaeales; family CAYJWT01; genus CAYJWT01. The sequence goes on from CAYJWT010000013.1 coordinate 15,857, forward strand.
GGGCTGAATACATACAAAATTGGTGGAATGTAGTAAACTGGAAGCAAGTTGGGGAGAACTACAAAAAAGCAGTGAAATAGTTTTCCTTTTTTTCCCCATTTTTTTCAGCTTAGCCCTTCCGCCCCAACGTCAGCAGAGCGTTCGCTGATTTTTTTGTGTTCCCTTAGCGCA
>CAYJWT010000014.1:0-15990 GCA_964373935.1 uncultured archaeon
TTCCGATCTCCTGTTTCCTCTTTTGCTTCCCTTTTTACCGCTTGCTCTAGTGTTTCCCCATAGTTCACAAAGCCGCCGGGGAGCGCCCAGCCTTTTGGCGGGTTTTTTCTTTCCACAAGCACAATGCCCCTGAATTTTCCTTTTTCAAAATAGCTTATTATCGCATCCACAACAACAAAAGGCCTTTTTTGCCTGAGGAACTTGTTTGTCAGCCAGAAAAATGTTTCCTGCATCACCCTATTATTCTGCCAGTTCTTTTTTTAATTCCGTAATTGTAGGGATTGCTTCAGGGTCTTTTTTGTTTGCCATTGCAAGGTTGAATGAAAGGAACAAGCTGAACATTACGCCGAAAGAAAGCTGTTCAACGGGGTTGTTTCCCTTTATCTGCACTTGCTCACACCTGCAACACATCTGGGAAAAAGTTTTTTTTGTGAACTCTGCTCTTTTCCTCATTTTTTCGGTTTCGTTTTTTGTTCTCAGGAAAAGCATGAAAGTTTTTCCCGGCATTATTGTTGCGTTTATCTCGTTGTGGTTCATCTCCGGAATGGTGTTTGGGTGGGCAAGCATTTTTGAGTTTTCATTAATGTCTGTCTGGAAGCGCAATGAAAGGCATTCAAGGCCTTCAGGCGAATAAATTACTGGAAAACAATCCTTCATTTCCAATGCCAGTTTTCTTGTTTCCCAGATAATGCTTTTCTTTTCCCTTTCAAGCATTTCTGCTGTTGCCTTCACTTCCTTTTCCATGCTTTTTATAATCCCCATTTTTTCAAGCCCCCCGATTACGGCAAAAAAAAGGAAAGGAAGTGACATTCTGGGCGGAATGTTTGCTGGGACAAGAATTTTTTGTTCCGCAAGGTCAGAAAGCTTTCCTCCCGAACAGCACGCAACAGTGAAAGGCCTTCTTTCCCAGGATTTTTCAAGGACTTCAATTGTTTCTTCAGTATTTCCTGAATAGCTTACAGCCAGGAAAAGCGTTTTTTGCCCCACAAACCCTGGCAACTCATATCCTGTGTTTGCAATGATTGGAATTTGCAAGGATTTTTTGAATGCTTCCCTGAGCATCATTCCAATATACCCGCTGCTTCCCATGCCGCTTGCAAAAATGCTTGAAACTTGTCCTGGTTTTACGATTTCCGCTTTCCTTCCCATCCAGTATCCGGAAAGGCAGTTTTTGGGGAATGCTTCAAGAATGCTTATTGTTTGGGATTTGTCAAATTCTGCAATGTTTTTTTCCCAGTCCATGCAATCCAAAAAATTGTTGCTGTTTTATTAAAATCCTTTTTGGTATGTTTGTGAGTTGCTTTTCTGGGTGAAGGATGCAAACGCCATTATCACGAGCAGGAAGGCAAAAACAATGAAGGGTGCTGTTATGCCAAACAGGGCGGCGAGCGTGCCAATTAAGAGGGAGTTTATTGCATTGCTGATGTTTGCCACTGAGTGAAAAACGCCTGTCATTTCCCCTTTCTCGTCCTGTGGAGTTATTTCAGTGAGGAGTGCGTTCACTGCCGGCTGGAGCATTGCGAAAACAATTCCAAGCAGAAAAGCGCTTGCATAGAGAATGGGCGTGTTTTCAACAAAAAGTGCAACAACAACAAGGAGCACTGCTGCAGCGCCAAATCCAATGCCAGTAAACTTGAATTTTTCAGTCCTGTCAGCTATTTCAGACAGAATGAAAGAAAAAAGGAGGGGGATGTGCACTATTATTGCAAGAATTGCTATTTCGAGAAGAGAGCGCTGCGTGCTTGCTGCAAGCAATGGCAAGAAAACTTTTCCCAGCACAACAAGAGCTGTCATGAAGTATCCCTGCATTACCACTGTTGTCATCGCATTCCCAAGATGCCTGAAATCATGTATTTCGCGCTTGTAAACCTTGTCTTTTTCTATCACTTCCCTGATTGCTGTTTTCAGCGGCAGCCCGGGGGATGGAATGCGCATAATATATAGCCCTGCGATTATCGGGGTGAAAAGCAGTCCAAAAAAAAGCAGGCCGAGGTGCTCAAAAGATATGCCATACATAATTATGAGGCCAGTGCTTACGAGCAGGCCAAGCACGAATGCAAGGTTCTGTATTGTGAAAAACAGGCCAAAAATTCCAGCCGTGTGCCTTGCGGGGGAATTCTGCCTTACGAATGCCTCAACAACCACCCAGAGCGTTGCACTGAATCCGTTTAATGCCCTTGCCGCAAAAATAATGCCAATCGAGAGAATCCCCGTGAAAACAGACCCCAAATAATAGAGAATGGCTATGAAAGGGTAAGTGAACATCATCCACGGGATGATTTTAGTGTTGCTCATTTTGTCAGCAAGGTCCCCGATTGGGGCTGAGAAAAGCATTGCCACAAAAAAGAAAATCGCAAACAGCATTCCCACAACAAAATAGCTGTCGAAAAGATGGTTTATGTAAACAGAAAGAAATGGTTCAATAAGCCCCCAGCCGAGAGTGTAAATAAATATCCCAAAAAGCAGCATTTTCACCTGCGGTGGAATGTCATCAAGGTCTTTTATTACTGTTGTGTAAAGAAAATGGAGGTTGTAGTTCATTCATTTCACGCTGTTTTGCTAGGTTCTCTTTGACAGCTCTTCCCTGAGAATGCTGCTGATTACCCTGCCCGGGGCCTTGCCGCTGAATTTTTTCATTGCCTCTCCCATGAGGGCAGAAAGCGCATTGATGCCTTTTTCCTTTACAAGCAGCCTGTTTTTTTCTATTATCTCAATTATTTCCTTCCTTATTGTTTTTTCATCAGTTGCCTTTCCAGCAATTTCCTGGATTGCCTGCTCCATGGTTTTGTTTTCCTTTTTCATTTTCCTGAAAACATCCAGCATTATTTCCCTCTGCATTCTTCCCTGCTTTTCTGCAAGCAGTGCTTTCTCTATTTCCTGCTCTTCAATTCCGGAAATGCCTTCTCTTTTCAGTTCAGTTATTCCCTCAACAAGCAGCACTGCGGCTGTTTTTGGGTTTATATTTTTTTCCAGCAATTCCTCAAAAAAACAGGCATAATTGCTGAGCTTTAGCTCATTAACAAGCTTTTCGCTCAGCCCTTTTGCTGCATAAAGCTTTTCCCTTTCCTGTACCGTAAGGGGATGTTTTTTCCTTATTTCTTTCAGCATTTTTTCCTCAATAACGATTGGTGGAAGGTCTGTTTCAGGGTACATTCTTGCAGCCCCTGGCAAGGGCCTGCTGTATTCCGTGCAGCCATCTTCGAGTGCATTCCTTGTTTCTTTTGGCACCCCGTCAAAGCACTGTTTCATTCTTTCATTCACAATTTCAAGGGCTTTCACTGCTTCCTCCCGTGATGCCGAAACAATGACAAAGGCATCTTTTTCACTGCATCCAATCTTTTCCTTTAGGTTTCTCACTTCTTTTTCCGTTATCCCGAATGCAGGCAGTTCATCAGAATGGATGCATCCCTTTAACCCTGTTTTTGCCTTCACATAGCCAGCCAGCTCTGTCCCCAGTCTTTTTCCGGGCTGGAGTTCTTTTCCAATCAGCCCCGCAAAATTTTTTGCCATTATGCCAAAAACTTTTTTTCCCTTGAGAAAAGCGCATTCTGTTTCCATGAAAACGCCTGTTAATTCAAAAATTTTTCCCTCAAGATCGGTTTTTTTTGCATTTCTTTCCTCGAGCTGTTTTTTTATTTCAAGCAGGGCAATTTGCCTCTGAACTTCTCTTTCCGCAATGGCGTCAATCATTTCAAGGTCCTGGACCCCTTTTATTTCCACCCTTGTCCCGTTTTTTATGGAAACATTTATGTCCTGCCTAATGCGTCCCAAGCCCCTCTTTGCCCTGCATGTTCTCCTGAGCAATTCGCCGATTTTTTTTGCAGTTTCTTTGAGCTCTGCAGGGTTCCTTATGTCCGGCTTTGTCGCGAGCTCTATGAGTGCTATTCCCAAGCGGTCAAGGTTGTACACTATCTCCCTGGCTTTTTTTTCCAGTGGCCTTGCAGAGTCCTCTTCTATGACTATTGTTTCTATCCCAATATTGTTTTTTCCAACCGGAATGCTTCCCCCAATTGCCACAAGCCCTGTTCTCTGGAAAGCGCTTGTGTTGCTCCCATCAAGGACAATTTTTCTCATGACAAAAACAGTGTCAAGGATTTTTGCATTGCACATTTGCGCAATCATGAGCACTGTTTCAAGCGCCTGCCTGTCAATATCTTGTGGGGGCTCTTCATCCAGTTCAACAAGAGAGTTGGCATCAGAGAATACCTGGTAAATGTAAGTGTAATCTTTTTTTGCTTCTTCCAGTGCAGCAAGGTCAAATTCTCCCATTTCTGAAGCGCTTGCCCTCAGCTTTCTCTTCACGGCAATATCTGCCTTTCCTTCCCGTACTATGGGGGGGGTTCTGGAAAATAGTTTGCCTGCTTCCAGCTGCTGGTGGCATTCCAGCCCCGCCTTAAATCCCAGTGCCTGAAAGTCCATATTAGTTCTATGGAAATGTGATGGAATTTGTTTTTATTTTATTGCATGTGGCAATTTAAAGCGTCTATTGGGGTAAAAGGGTTAAGTTCACCGCGAAGGTTTTCCTGAATGAGCTTTCTGCCCTGTTCTTTCGGGAAATTTCCAAGCAGCCATGCAAGCTTTAAGAATGCTGTTTCAGGCAGCATGTCATTCCCAGGGATAACTCCCATTTTAACAAGTTCAACTGCATCATCATAAACGTGCATTTGCACCCTGCCAAAAATGCACTGCGATGTCATTACAACAGTGCACCCTGATTTTATGAGCTTTTCAAGCGCTTTCTTTATTTTCGGGTTTTCAGTGCACAGTTCGTTTGGCGTTCCAATCGGAATCTGCCCCAGCCCAGTCCCCTCTATTACCAGGCCTTTTGTTTTGGCTTTCCTCAGGTAATCAAAAATTCCTGCTTTAATGTTAGGGTGGGTTTTTATTATTGCTGTTTTTTCCTCCAGCTTTGTCCTGAACACTGTTTTTGCTGCAGGGTTTCTCTTGGGATAATCCTTTTTGATGAACTCTATTTCCCGTGTGTTGTAATTTATTCTGGCAATTGGAACATCATTCACTGGCTTGAAAGCATCTCTCCTGCTTGTGTGCATTTTCCTTGTCTTGCAGGCAGGAAGTATAACGCAATAATCATCATTCATGCTTTCGTGCATGCATATCCCTATGCCCCCAAAATCTGTTTTTGTGATGAACTCCACTGCACAAATGAGGTTCATTGCCGCATCACTTGACCCCCTGTCAGTGCTTCTCTGTGAACCAACCATGATTATTGGCACTTTCGGGTTTTCAATCATAAAGCTTAATGCTGCAGAGGAATAAGTCATTGTGTCAGTGCCATGGGGGAGTATTATGCCTGCAATGTCTTTCTTCATTTCTTTTTCTATTTCTGCCGCAATTTTCCTGTAATGCGCAAACTGCATGTCCTCGGAAAACATGTTGCTTACCAGGCGCGATTCAAGGTTTGCAAGATTAAGAAGTTCCGGAAACATTGACACAAGGTCTGCAGGCTCAAAGCTCGAGAACACTGCCCCCGACTTGTAATCAACCCTTGCTGCAATCGTGCCTCCAATCTGAAGGATTGAAACATTGGGCAGAGCCGGGTTTTTCCGAATCTGAATTCTTCCTGCTTTTCCAACGCCTTTTGTTCCAGCTATTTTTTCTGTCGTGCCAAGGTTTTTGGTTTTCATTCCGACATTATAGCCTGTTGTAAGCTTGAGGGCAAGTGTATCATTGAGGTGTGTTGGAATAATAATGCCTTCAAGAACATTCCCTGAATACTCTGCCCTGATTTTGTCTCCTTCCCTGAGCTTCCTTTTTTTCAGGAATTCTTTGAGCAGCATTACCAATCCTTCAAGTGTATGACCTTTTTTTTTCAGTTCTATAAAGGGTTTTCTGTTCTATACTGCGCATTTCCGGGGTTATTTCACCACTGTAGTTTTTGTGCATCATTTCTTTTACCTTTTCCATTTTTTTTGTCTGGCCCAGAACCCACATTAGCTTTACCAGGGCTGTTTCGCTGAGCAAATCAAAACCCGGAATTCCTCCCGCATCAAGCGCTTTTCTTCCCACATCATAAATATAAACCCAGCTTGTTCCCAGGGTGCATTGGGTTGTTATGACAACAGGGATGCCTGAATTCACAGCCCTTTCAATGAGTGGGATAACGCTCCTGCCCCCTGTGGGAACATTCCCCGCCCCATAGCCCTCAAGCACAAAGCCTCTTACGCCATTGTCTATCATTGTTTCAATTATTTCCGGCCTGAAGCCAGGGTGCAGTTTTATGAGGGAAACATTGGGCTCAATCTTGTTCAATAATTCCGGCTTTTTTGCCTTCCATTTCCTTATCTGTTCCCCGTCAAGGAAAATGCTGTTTTCCACTCGCCCCAATGGCCCCATTCCCACTGAATCAAAGGCATCAAACTCCATTTCCCTGAATTTTTTTGCCCTGTTTCCCCTGATTATTTTCCCGTTGAACACTATAACGCTTTCCGCAAGGTCTGCCTCTGAAGCAACCCTCATCGAGTCAAAAACATTTCTCCTGCCATCACTTCCAACCTGTGATAACGCGAACTGCGATCCAGTGAAAACAATTGGCTTGTTGAGTTTCTGTATAATAAAAGAAATTGCTGAAGCGCTGTAGTGCAAGGTGTCAGTGCCATGAGTTACAACAATCCCGTCATAGTCATTTATGTTGAGGAAAATTGTCTGTGCAAGAGTGCACCAGTTCTCCGGCTGCATGTTGCTTGAGTCATCCCTGAACAGGTCCATGGCCCTAATGTCAGCAATCTGCCCAAGGTGGGGAACATATTTCAGGATTTCTGCTTCCGTCATTTCCCCCGGCTTCCAGACGCCATAGCTCTTATAAGCAGCAGAAATAGTGCCACCGCAGCCAATAATGAATATACTGGGTTTTTCCTTCATCTTTACCACAAAACGAGCCTGCCTATAATATAAATGCAATCAAAAACCTTTTAAAATCTCTATAAAAAGCCAAAAAAACAATATTTTTTAACTGGTAAAAATTAATTATTTCAGCAGGAGACTTTCCTGTATGAGAACTCCCTATTGCCTGTTTCCAGCAATATTCCTGCCTTTTCCCATGCCTCTACACATTCAAAACCGTATTCGCATTCAAGGCAATAGTGCTTTTTCCCGCACACGTCTCCCTGCGGCGTGCTTCCTATCCAGAAAACATCCTTTTGCCTTTCAGCATCAATCCTGCAATTGCCAGAGCTTTTTATTGCTGAAAAAACAATGCTTTTCCTGTCATATCCAGAGTCTTTCCCGCTTGCTTTTATTTCTGCCTCAAATTTTCCTGGTTCAGAAATGTTTAGTTCAATGGCAACTTCTGCTGTCTGGTTTGGGTTAATGGCTTCTGTTTCTGCAACGGTTGTTTTCTCCCCCGCCTTTATTTTTTTTTCTATTCCCTCTTCCAAAAATACCGTGAAAATTTCCGCTTTCACTATAACTCCGAATGCAGGCAAATTGCCCGTGTTTTTCACCTTTGCCCCAATCTTCGGCTTTCCCTCTCTCACATCATACTCTTGGCTGAAGGAAATGTTTTCGATTTCCAGCTGTGCCGGAAGTTCCCCGAAATAGCTCTTGCAGGAGAGCAGTTCTCCTATTTCCCCGCACCTTGTGCTGACTGTTATTTTTCCCTGTTTTTTTACTGTCATAACCAATGGAGTCCACTCTATTGTTCCAGAGCATTTCTGGGCTTCCGGGCAGCAGAACCTTGCGGTGTTGCATTCCAGTCCCATTGTTATTCTTCCTGTTTCAAAGTTTCTTGCTGAAATTCCTGTTCCTTTTCCGAAAAGAATTTCCCCCGTCGCCATTTTTCCTGTTCTCGCTTCAGCTATTTTCAGCTGTTTTTCAATTTCCCCTATTTCGCTCGGCGTGAAAGAAAACAGGCCAAGCATGTTCGCAAGCACGACAAGCAGGGCTGCCGCCGCAACGGCAATTACAGCAATTTTTATTGGTTCCATAAATGCTTATCTTCTCCATCTTTTTCTAAACCACTGCAGTTTGAATTCCCATCTTAAAAGTTTTTCAATTATTTTCGTTAAAATAAAACTAACTAGCAAAATAACCAATAGCGGTTTCCAATCTCCGGTGCGGAACCATGCCGTTATATCATCAGCTCTAGCCAGCTTCAGCTGAATAATTAAATAAATGCCAACCGCAAAAGTTACCACAAAAACAGCAATCTTCCAGCTCAAAGAAAGGGTTTTCCCAAAAACCATGACAGAATAAGGTTTAAGGAGTATAAATAAATTTGTAGTTTAAGGTTTTGCACTCTTCCATAGTAGGTTGAATTGTTTTTTGAATGCTTCCGCGATTGTTTGGCTTTCAATTAGAACAACAAGTGGTTGTTCCTCATATAGCATTAGTGCAACTTTTTTTCCTAGGATTTCTATTGTTAATGGTGAATAGAAATCATTCGGAAGATATCTTACTTCTGTTAAAGGTAGGCTTGTTGTTCCTCTTCTGTATTCTGGGGATATTGTTTTAAGGTGGATTTTTTTCTTCAGTCTCCTTTTGTTCCATTTCTCGAAATATAAGCCGAGATGTTTTCTGAAGCCGCCCGCAGAGTTAATTGTATAGAGCATTTTTTCTTGGGTTCCCTCTTTTATCATTTCTTCCCCTACTGTCCTAAGCCCTTCTGTGCCTATAAGGTGGTGGATTAATTGCTTCGATTTCCTGTGTTCAAACCTTGTTTTTAGTTCCGGCAATGCTCCTTCCAATTCCTTTTCAATTGTTTCAATTTTTTGTTTTTTTTCAGCAAGGATAGCTTTTAGCCTCTCTGGTTCAACTGCTTCAAAGTATCTTTTGCCGCCTTTTATAATTGTGGTGATAATGCCCTTTTGGTATAGGCTTTCCAGGCAGTCATAGACATTTGCCCTGTGCAGGCCGCATCTTTTAGTAATTTCAATTGCCGCAGCAGAGCCAAGTCCGAGCATTCCGAGGTAAACTTTTACCTCATTTGGAGGCAAAAACTCTTTTAGCACCATTTCCACTGACGTCAAAAAAACACCCATTCTTGTAGTAGTATTATACTACGACGAACCTTTAATAATATAGCTTTCAGCAATTTATGTATAAGGTTAACTCTTTACGGTGAACACATGGTTGACAAGATGGTTCTGGGTGACAGGTTTAGGGTAGATATAGATGCCAAAAACCTTCATGGGCAGAGCAGGAAAGACATTGCATACGAATACTTTGCCAGGAGATATGATGGCGAAAGGCGTGTTGCCCAGTCCATGGTTTGGTTTCTTTTGGCTGTTCTTTCAGGAGTTGCCGGAATTCTCATGGGCTCGATTTTTGGATTGCTTGCATTGGGAATAATGGTTATCACAATCATAATTGGTGTTTCTGACCACAGGAAATCCATTGAGTTCGCATTTGATGGAATTGACTGGGGCACAAAGAACATGGTGAGAATAGACAAATAGGTGGAGACAATGAACAATGTTGTGGGTGTGATAGTTCTTGCCTTGGCTGGTTTTCTGCTGAACCTTCCAATAGTCTTTATTGCTGGAATGATTTTGTTTTGGCTTTTCTTAGCATCTTTTTCTTCTCCAGCAAAGCCAATTCTTGCTTTTGACTATTCCGGAGTAATAACCAAAGGTGATTTTTTCACTGAACCAATCAAAGTTAATACAGAAATGAAGGACATTGTTTCAAAACTTAGGAAAAAATACAAAACAGTTGTTGTAACAAATGACAATGCTTTGCCTTTTAATCTCGCTTCAAAACATTTTAGTACTAATGAATTGTTTGACAAAAAATTTGTTTCAAGCGAAATTGGCTACCAAAAGCCCGACAAGAGGTTTTACCAGAAAGTTTTAGAGCAGCTGAATGCAAGGCCAGAGGAAGTAATCTACATTGATGACAAGCCGGAATACACAAGGGAAGCAAGCAAGCTTGGCATTAAATCAATTACCTTTAAGTCCAGCAAAGAGCTGGTTAATGAGCTGGCAAAGCATGGCGTTACAGCATAATTTAATATGCGGAAAAAGAATGATGTTTTTATGCACCCTGAACTTGAAAAACTGTTGTCCCAGGAATGGTATGTTCAAGCTTGCCCTGGGAGGCCAATTTTTATGATGACTAATGCGAGCATTGACATAATGCAAGATAGCCTTGGATTTTCCTATAACACACTTTTCGCTACTTTCAAGAACGACTACATTAACCTGTACTATCCTATAAAAGACCTCAAAATGCATTCTGAAATTATTTTGAAAAAGCTTCCTGAAAACCCTGATTATTTGGCTGAAAAAAGAAAACAATATAATAGCCAAGTTGCTGTTTTTGAAAAAGATTTTAAGACAGCAAGGGAAACTGTTTCTTCCTTGTCTGACAGAGAATTGTTTGCGTTGCTTTTGAGGATTGGAAAAGCATGTGAGGCAACTGTTGGCACGGCACATCTTATTGAAAGCATTTCCCTTAGCTTGGGTGATGTTATTCGCGAGAGGTTATCCGTGAAATCTTCAGGAAAAGAGCTTAACGAAGACCTCTCAATTCTCAGTGCTCCAATAACGCAGTCATATTTGTCAAAAAAAGAAGAAGCACTGTGGCACATAAAAAATGCGAAAGGGCCAGAAAAAGCAAGGCTTGCAAAAATTTTCATTTCTGGTTTTCATTGGATAAGAACTAATGTCGTTTGCAGCCAGCCTGTTACATTGCAAATGGTTTTAGAGGAAGCCAAAAGATTGAAATCTTCCCAGAAACCCGATTTTGAATCGCTAAAAAAACAGAAGCATAAATTGTTTATAAAATATGGTTTTTCTGGGGAAGAGAAAAAAATGGTTTTTTGGACCGAGTTTGTGATTGACTGGCAGGACGAAAGAAAGGCAAATATTTACAGGGGAATATTTTATCTTGACCAGGTGTTAAAGGAAATAAGCAAGCGTTATAGGGTTCAGCCAAAATTGTTGCACTATTTGCTTCCACACGAAATCACCCCCGAATCAATAAAGAATGGGACTGCTAGAAAAATAGCAAAAAATAGGATTAAGGGCTCTGTTTTCATCAAAAAACCTGGAGAAATGAGTGTTTTTGACGGGGCCGAATTTTTCGAGTTTGAAAAAACTATTAATAAAAAAGCCAAAGAAGTAGAGGTTTTGAATGGTATTTCAGCTTCTCTTGGTACAGCCATTGGCCCGGTCAAAATATGTACTACAATTGCGTCTTTGAAAAAAGTAAAGCAAGGAGATATTATGGTTGCCTCGATGACAAGACCAGACTATTTGCCTGCAATGAAAAAAGCAGCCGCAATTGTAACTGATGAGGGCGGCATTACCTGCCATGCGGCAATTGTGAGCAGGGAGCTTGGGATACCCTGTGTTATTGCAACAAAGAATGCCACAAAGGTACTGAAAGATGGATGGATTGTTTCAGTAAAAGCAAACCATGGCCAGGTTTTAGTCCTGGAAAAGGGTGGAAAAAATACTGAAAAAAGGTGAAGGGACTGAGACAGCCAAAAAAACCAAGGGAAATTGACAGGAAATCATTCCAGAAGTGGGTTGAAAAGGACAATTTCTGGTTTGAGGAAGCAGCTATCCTTCCAATGACTCTAGAGGGTGCTCACAGAGCCATGGTTTCAATTCACGCTTGGTATGAGCCGGGTCTTAACTTTGCTGTTTTCTTTTATGAAAAAGATTATGCGTATCAGGTCTTAAGTATTCCAGAGTCAATAGAGCACTGTAAAGCACAATTTTCTGTTTTAAAAGAAAAAACAGAAAAAATTGATTTAAATTTAAAAAAATGGGGAATCATAGTAAAAATGTTCGAAAAAGAATTGTCAAGAATTGATTCAATTGATTTCTCAAAACTTTCCAACGCCCAATTATTGGATGAATTTTATAGATTCAACAGCGAGCTTTTCAAATTTTGGTCTATTACTTTGACAATCGAGCCTTACACTCCATTTATTGATCTGTATTATTATCCAAAGTTTGTGAAAATTGCTGGAGATGCGAAAACTGCTAAAGAAGCGTTCACTGTTCTAACTCTACCTACAAAATTATCATTCATTGGAGAGGAAAGAAGGGATATGCTAAAAATAGCCATTAAATTTCTTTCTGGTGAGGAAGAAAGAAAAGAAATTTTAGCAAAAAATATTATGGAAGTTTTAGCTGAAATCAAGAACAACAGGCCAGATTTTTTTATAGCATTACAACAACACCAGCAAAATTATTTCTGGTTTCAGAACTCTTATATGGAGTGGATAGTGCTTTCCATCAAAGATTTTTTGGGCTTTCTCAGGGACACTATAAAAACTCATTCAGTCGAAGATCTCAAAAAGGAGCTTGAAAAATTAGAAGATCAAGAAAGCTTGTCCAAAAAGCAGAAATTGTTTGTAAAAGAACTAAAAATTCCTCCAGAAACAATTAAAGAACTTAAATACATTCAAAGCGTAACCTGGCTCAAAGATGACAGGAAGAGAGTTATTCTAATGATGTTACACAGAATGTATCTTTTTGTTTACGAATTTTCCAAGAGAATAAAAATTTCCCCCAAACTTTTTGCATATGCTTTAATTTATGAGATTCCAAAAATTTTGGGAAAATCTTTTCCAATTGCAGAATTGAAAAAGCGCAGAAAACAATGTCTGTGTGTTGCCCAAATAAACAACAGGCAAAGCATTATAGTTGGAAAAGACGCAGTTTATTTTAAAAAACAAGTTCTTGAGAAAAGAACTTCCGAAAGCAAAGATCAGATTCTTGGGAGTGTTGCCTGTAGAGGGCCAGAAGCAGTTGTAACTGGAAAAGCAAAAGTTATTCTAAATCCAAAAGGGGAAACTATCAAGACCGATGAAATTCTAATTACCTCAATGACAAGACCCGAATTTCTTCCATTAATGAAAATAGCAAGAGCATTTGTTACCAACGAGGGAGGCATTACTTGTCATGCAGCTATAGTTGCAAGAGAGATGAACAAGCCCTGCATTATTGGCACAGAGAACGCCACAAGACTTTTTCGCACTGGAGATGAAATAGAAATGAGAATGAACCATGGAACAATAAAAATACTGAAAAGGGCTTAACTGATTTTTCTTACAATGCCGTTATTTGCATCTACTTCCACTATATCTGCATCTTTCAAAGTTTTTGTTGCTGTTTTTGTTCCTACAATACATGGTTTTTTTAGTTCTCTGGAAACTATTGCAGCGTGGCTTGTGATTCCACCTTCATCTGTAACAATGGCAGCAGCTTTTTGCATTGCCGGAACGTAATCTGGGTGGGTTGTTACTGCCACCAATATATTGTTCTTTTTTACTTTTCTCAAATCTTTAGCTCCTTTCACAATAGCGACTTTTCCTCTGACTATTCCTTTTGAGGCAGGTAGTCCGGTTATTTCAGCTAATTTATGTTCATCTTTTGTGAATCCAAGCATTTGAATTGCTTTTTCTAAGTCGTTTCCACTTTTACATATTAAGTGCTTTTTCTCATTGAAAAAAATTATAAATCCTTTTTGTCGTTCTCTGAATTTTGCGCTTTGCACATTATTGTCAAGAAATTCAATTATTTCCTTTTCCTGCAAATATGAAATATCTCTTAAACTTATTCCCATTCTGTTTGCTATTTCTTTGAATAAGGATGCTCTTATGTAATAGATTGCCTGCCTTCTAAAATCGTCCCTTAAATCTTTTAGATAGACAAGGGTTCTCACTATTTTGAATAATATTTTTTCTTGTTTTTTCAATTTTAATTTATATAAAAATTCGTTATAATTTATGAGTTCTTTTTTAGTTTTTTTATTTACGATTTTTACATGCTTTACAAATTCTTTAATTGTCCAGGGCTCGTCGTGTAAATCCAAGCAAGAGATCCAGTTATATTTTTTGTACAGTTTGGCAACTGTCTTATCATTGATTTGTTCCAGGTTTTTTGCATCTTCTGTAAACTTCAGTATAGTTGCTTTTTTTGCTGGAGAAAACAGAACGTGAATTGCAAGCTTTTCTTCTTCAGTATCTTTTAAACTTTTTTTTATTATATTTCGGGTTTTTTCTGAAAAAATCTCGTTTAAGTAATAAACCAACCAAATAAACAAGGTGTAACGTACTGCAAGCTTTTGATATTTTAGGTACAATTTTTTTAAGAATGCATTATTTTTATCTTTCAGGTTTTGTTTTGAAATTTTCTTTGAAAAATTAAGATATTCTTTTGCAGCATTCATGAACAGGCGCTCAAAATTTTTAATGCTCCTTTCATACCGCCTATTTTCCATAGCCCTGATTAGTTTACTGAAATCATTTTCGCCGATATAACATACTTCATTGCTTTCTTCTGGCACATAAATTTGATTATAAAGTGGATATGGGCACAATTTTCTCATTTCTGGAGATAAAGCGCGCAAGGAAATCTCAGTATATTGCACGCCATATTCTCTTGAAAAAAGCTTTTTCCACTTCTGATTCATTTTTTTCACCTAAAAACCTTCATTGGATACAACCCTAATTCGCTCCTTATTTTTTTAATTCTATTAACATATTCTGTAAAAACATCTCTTGATTTGTGAAGTCTGTAAAATCCTTCGACATTTTCATATAGGCTACAGTCCATTATATCTGCATCTTTTGCCAGTTCAACATATTCATTTTTGGTATGAACATCTTTTTCGCTATGATGAGCAATTGCTTCGGTTATAAGCTCTATTTCAGAAAAAGTAAAATCTCCGCTTTCTTCAAGAATTTTTTTAGCGATAATGCTGCCTTTCATAGCATGGTCTATATATTTGCCCTCTAAAATAACATAAATATCATGTAAAACACAGATTATTTCAGCCAGTTCAATGTTCAAGTTTCTTTTTTCGGCCAGTATTCTCCCGATCTGGCAACAGCTTGCTGAATGTTTCAATTCCCAGACTACAGAGCTTTCTCTTTCTTTTTCAGGGAGTTTGCTTGTAAGCAGTAATTCAGTGACTTTACACTGGATTTTTTCTGCCCTAGACAGATTATTGCCCTTGAAATGGTGATAGTCTTTCAGGTGTTGCATATTTCTCTATAAAACTTCTGATTGAGCTTATTATTATATTTTAAGTACCCCCTATGGGGGGGTAGTAATAATTAAATATTTAAATGTTATCTCGGACAGTTTTTTTATGCAATTAAATACAATCTTAAAAGAGATGGGCCTTACTGAGGGCGAGGTAAAAGTTTATTTGGCTCTTCTTAATTTGGGGAAAAGTACAGCAGGTCCAATTACAAAGGAGGCGAAAGTTTCTCCATCTAAAATTTATGATATTCTTGCAAGACTTTTGGAAAAGGGGATTATTAATTATTCTATCGAAGGAAAAATCAGGTTTTACAAAGTTATGCCTCTTATTCAATTGCTTTCTTTTTTAAAAGAAAAAAAGGAAAGCTTTGATATGGCACTTGAGGCGCAGGAAAGACAGCTTGAAAAAGTTATCCCGGAACTGGAAGCAAAAAGGCTTTCTAAGAAAGAAGAAGAATATGCTGAAATTTATGAGGGCATTAGGGGTATTAAAGCGTTTTTTGATTTATCATTAATAGAGTGCCAGAGAGGCGATGAATTGTGTGTTGTAGGATATTCCAAGATTGCAAGTCAGATTTTCAACGCATATTTCAAGGAATATAACAAAAAAAGGGCAAAAAAAGGGATTATTGCTAAAGTAATTTTTGATTACGATGCATGGTTTGGCAAAAAACGTGAAAAGAGAAAGCTCGCTTATTACAGATATTTGCCAAAAACAATGAAAACCCCTGCATTCATTTACATTTTCAAGGACAGGGTTGGAACGATAATAATAACGGAAAACCAAAAACTCTGTTTTATGATCAAAAATAAGGAAGTGGCGGAAAGCTATAAACACTATTTCAATTTGGTGTGGAAGTCTGCCATCAAAATTTGATAACATTGTTTTCAAGGCAATTTCAAAGCGTTGTTATCGGCCTTGACTGCAGTATGTATAGCTTGTTCTTTTCCACTGCCCATTCAATGTCCTGGGGCTTGCCATAGTGTGCTTCAATTTTTTTGCACAACCTTGCAAGTTCCAATACTT
>CAYJWT010000015.1:0-15535 GCA_964373935.1 uncultured archaeon
ACAGGGGAAGTGAAACAACAACACTGGAAATTCTTTCCCCCGGTTTTTCTGCTGCTGTGGAAAAAAATTTTCCTGCAATAGCAATTGTCATAATTATTGTGGCTTTTTTGCTCTTTTTTACCAAGGAAAAGCTGATTGCATGGCATAGGGTTTTTTCCCTTGAATCAAGAAAAAGGCATTTGGCAAAGCTTGAGCGGGAACTGCAGGAAAAATACTTCAGGCAGAAACTTGTTTCAAGGGCAGATTACAAGAGGCAGATGGACGAGTATGAGAATGAGGCGCATGAGCTTGAGGAAAAGCTGGCGGGCTTAAAATGAAAAGGGCTTTTTTGCTTCTGGCATTGTTTGTGCTGTTATGGCAACATGCTTTTTCGCTTTCATTGAACACCAACAGGAACATTGCTGAAAAAGGACAGGAAGTGCAGTTTTTCGGGGATTGCGGTGATACTGTAATGGTTTCTGCTTTTGAGGAAGCGAGAGAGCTTTTTTCGGAACAAGCCGAGTGTGTTTCAGGCAGGTTTTTGATGCCAATGCGTGTTCCCATGAACCTGCCTTATGGCGTGTGGAGGGTTGTTGCACAATCCCCTACTGAAAAAAAAGAGGCATCCTTGGAGGTAAGCCAGTCGAGGGAAAGCGCTTTTCTGCTTGTTGTTTTCCACAGGCCCGAGAAAAAAGAGGTAAGGAGAAAGCAGGAAATTGAAATAACTGTTGAAATAACTGATTCTGGAAAACCTGTTTCCGGGGCAAGGGTGAATTTTTGGGGCGCGAGGGGGGAAAAATTGCAGTTGAAGGATGCGGGAAACGGTTTTTATAATACAGAATATGAAATGCCTTTTGATGCAGAACAGGGAAACTTTGAGCTTGCTGTTGCCGCTGAGGTGGAGAGCAAAGGCGTTTTTTTTGGGGGCGAAAGCAGGGCAGTTCTTTCTGTCCAGAATGCACTTGTTGAAATAGAACTGCTTGAGCCAAAAAAGAGGGGTCTTGGTATTGGGGAAAAAACAGTTTTTTCTGTAAGCGCAATGTACAATGGGATTGAAAAGCTGAACAATCCAAGGGTTTTTCTTGTTGCTGGAGACAAAAATTTTGAGTTCAGGAATGATGGGGAAAGATTTTTTCTGCAAACATCTTTTGATGCTTCATTTGCTGGGGAAAGAATGATTAAAATTGTTGCTTTTGATGCTGCTGGAAGCTTTGGGGAAAAAGAGTTTGTTTTCGTTGTGCAGGAGAACCCTTTCAGGTCTTTTGGGATAATGCTGTTTGTTGTAATAATTCTTGCAATGGCTCTTTTCCTTTACTGGCCTTTTTTGAGGCATTCTTTTTGGGAGAAGAGCGAAAAAAAAGACCTTGGCAAAAGAAGAGAGTTTATTGAAAAAAGCATTGATAGCCTAAAGAAAAGATACTATGGCGGAAAAATAATGGACAAGTCAGCTTACAGGGAAAAGCTCGCGGAAATGGAAAAGGAGCTCAGGGAAATAGGCGCAAAATTAAATTGATTTGCTTACAATAATATGTGGTTTTATGGGCTGGAAACCAATTCAGGATGCTTTGTCTGTGGTTATGGGCAAAATTGCCGGGCTTTTGAAAGAGAACCAAATCCAACTCCGGTCCGCTCCAAAAAAAAGGCTTGTTGAAGAAAAAAAGGAAAAGCAGGATTTTGAGCAGGCAAAAATTGAAATCTTGCCAATAAGGGTGAATGGCTTTGACAGGCTTCTTGACGACCATGGTTTTGAGAAAGGTTCAACAATCCTTATAAGCGGCGGTACGGGAACAGGAAAAACAACCTTCTGCATTCAGAGCCTTTACAACGGTGCCCTGAACGGGGAAAAGGGGATATACATTTCTTTTGAGGAAGAGCCCAAAAAAATAAGGGCTCATATGAAAAAAAACTTTGGCTGGGATGTTGTTGCCATGGAGAAAAAAGGCCTGATGGCGCTGGTAAAGTTTGACCCTGTGGAAATGGCAAGGAGTGTGGAAGGGGCGCTTGAAAGGCAGGCAGGCATGTTGAGGATTGAGCTGGAAAAAATAAAGTTCCCCATTGTTCCCGACAGGGTTGCAGTGGACTCGTTGTCAGCCCTCTCCATTGAATTTGAGTCAGAGGAAAACTTCAGGAAATACCTCAAGGAGCTTTTTGAAATGCTTTCACAGTACAATTCAGTGAATTATGTCCTGAGCGAAACAGAGCAGAATCCCAGAGTATATTCACGCACGGGAGTGGAAGAGTTCCTCGCTGATGGGGTAGTGGTGCTTTACAACATAAAAGAGGGCAAAAAGAGAAGGAACGCAATAGAGATACTGAAGCTGAGGAGCGGCAGGCATACCAAAAAAATGTTCACCTACGAGATTGGAAAAGACGGCTTATCAATAATTTCCGAGTGATAGAAAATGAAAAAACTTTTTGTCGGGATTGTGATTGCGTTTGTTTTTCTTTATTTTCTTTCCTTTTTGTCAAGCTCCGGCATCGGGGAAATCATCCTGTCCAGCCAGCCCCTTTCCGCAAAATTCACTGCATGCAAGGGAATCCTTGTAAACCTTGACACAATAAACAAGGAAAGGGAACAGCAGTGGCCGGAGCCAATAAAGCCAAAATAACTTTCAATGGCAATTAGCGGAGGGAGAACCAACCAAAAAGTACGCTTCCCACCAGAAACTTCCCAATTACATTACAGTTTTGTTTATACACTTTTCACTGCAAAATACATAAAAAGTATAAGGTGTGAGAATGCCAAAAAAACTACCTAAATATCCCTCAAGAAAACAGAGGAAAACAATTTTTACAGTATTGGCTAGAATTGAACAGCTAGGAGGAAAGCCTCATCCGATTACAATAACTGAAGCTGAAAAGTTTGCTAAAGAATATGGTCTTCTTAGGGACTACAACGTTAGAGATACTAGATTTCGAAGTTGGTTAAACAGGACTACAATAAGTGAGATACAATTAAACCATTATAGCCACATAAAAAAAAATAGAGCAAAACAATATCAGAACATTTTAGAAATGAAGTAAGATTACTAAAAAGAAGAATTCCCGAAGCATTGGGAAAAAATAGAAAAATAGCGCATGAAAAATTAAAAATAATTGAAAGGGGGCATGTTGCACCCTGGGACGCTTCACTTAAGGGCATTGTACAAAGGTTTGATTATGTGCCACATGTTCTATCTAGACTAAGCAAAAAACATGCTTATACTGGAAAAGAAGCAATGTTTGACGAATTGCCGGCTGCCACAAGAAAAGAAATATCAGCCCACAAAAAAAAGGGTTGGAATATTTCCCCCAGTGCTGTTCTACGCCACGAAATCGATAATGCACATTATTTAACATACTGGCCACCTGGAACTTATAATTGCCGGCTATTTTTCAATTTATCTGCGTTTCATCAACCTGGTATTAGGCAAGATTCGTGGGATTTCCGTTGGGGACGTTTAAGAGAAACAGCTGAAGACCCACTCCTTGGCATACAATTGTTTGATCCAAATCCAAAAAAACTGTTAGAATTTGCAAAAGCAATGGCAAAACGTAGATCAAACAATCCAATTTCAATAATAGATTTGTATGGAAATGTTTTCTATCCATAGGTGATAAAAATGGTAAAACTTCAGGAAAACAAAAACAGGTTTTTTGTTACGGTGACTTATGCGATTGCTTTCACTGTTTTTTTCTTGAGGGTTTCAAAACTTATTTTTGACAGTGCTTCTTTTGGAAGGTTTTCGGAAACATCGAGTATTTCCAGCCCCACAACCTTGCCTTTTTTGTCAAAATCAAGTATAAACCCTTCTTTGATTTCATCGCTCTGAAAATAGGGCTTTTCGCTAAACCTGATGTAAATTGCGTCTTTTTTTTCATCGTATTTTATTCTCATTCTTTCACCCAATATTTTTCGATTCTTGTTGTCCTGTAAGCGCTGATTACAACAAACTCAGACTTCTCAATAACATATATTACTCTCAACAGGAATTTAAGCTTGCCTAATTTGAATATCTTTTGAGCGATTTTCCTGCTTTTATTGGCATCCAACAACTGGCCTGGATTATGCAATGTTTCCTCAATTTGTTCCTTTTTTAGCAGGCGTTCTTTAATCTGGCTTTCAGCATGGTTTTCATACTTTATTTTCAATTAGGGCACCTTCTCAAGCGGAGGGAGGGAGTCGAACCCCCTTGTCTCGGTAACTTCCCAGTTGCACCGAAGCATTTTTTCTTTTCTTTGGGCAACTTACACTTTCTTTTCTTTTCCTAAAAGAAAAGAAAGGGCAGGTCTGCAGCCGAGTGCATGGCCGTTCTGCCACCCCCGCTTTGTCAAGAAATTCTGTTCCCAATTGTTTTTAATGCTTTTTAACAGATTTTCATTATAAGGCTTTTATGGTTATTTTATGCCAGATTATAAGCGGATAAAAAAGGAAGACTGCCCCCATTTCGGGGAGATGAAAATCACGGTTTCGGGCAAAAAGGAATGCGAAGTGTGCAGTGAGACAGCGCATTTGCGCATTTGCACTTCCTGTGGAAAGGTGCATTGCTGTGAATCATCAAATGCCCATAACAGGGAGCATTTTGAAAAAACCGGTCACCCTATAATCAAGCCAGTCCATGCATAATATGATTTTACATGGTGTTATGCGTGCAATGCTTACCTTGGATGTGATTGTTGATGAAACTGGCGATTTTCTCTGACACCCACCTTGGTTTCGGGCAGGGCACTGAAAGGGAACAGGAGAGCTTTGACAATTTCCGGCAGGCGCTTGAAATTTGCCTGAGAGAGAAAGCCGATTGCATTCTTTTGCCTGGGGACATTTTTGATGAGGCAATTCCAACACAGGAAACCTGGAGGGTAACATTCAGGGTTTTTTCCGAGATAAAAAACAAAACAGGCAGCGTGAAGGCAAAAAGGGCAAAGGGTGAAAAGCTTGAAGAGCTCTCAGTTACCCATGTCCCGGTTATTGCAATTCACGGCACCCACGAGTTCAGGGGCAAAAGGTTTGCAAATGCTTTGGAAGTAATGGAAAAAGCAGGCTTCCTGTTTTATGTTCATGCCGGCAGGGTTGAAATAGAAAAGGATGCAGAGACTGTTGTGATTCACGGCCTTGGCGGGGTGCCGGAGAAAAAAGCCCTTGATGTGCTCAGAATGTTCAGCCCCGTTCCTATTCCTGGAAAAAGGAACATTCTTGTCCTGCACCAGTCAATAAAAGAGCTTTTGCCGTTTGGGGATGAAATGATTGCCAGCATTTCTTTTTCTGACCTGCCAAAGGGCTTTGATTTAATAGTAAATGGGCATTTTCACTCGCACTCGCTGCAGGATTTGGGGGAAACAAAGTTTTTCATTCCCGGCTCGACCATTGTAACCCAGATGAAAAAAGCTGAGTCAGAAAAGCCAAAAGGGGTTTTTGTGCTTGATACAAAAACAATGTCCCTTGGTTTTTTTCCGCTTGAGAGCCAGAGGCAGCTTTTTCACGAAACACTTTCTTTCCAGAACGCCATGCCTGAGGAAGTAAGGCAAAAAACATTTTCCTGCCTTGAAAGCATGCTTTCAGGAAATTTTAAGCTGAAGCCGCTTGTAAGGGTAAATCTGAAAGGCACCCTTGCCAAAGGCATTTCCCCGGCAGACATACAATTGCAGGACATTTTCTCCCGCTTTGCAGGAGAAGCAATTATTTCGCTCGATAAGGATTTTTCTGTACAGGATTTTGCCAGAAAGCTTGAGCAGCTCAGGGCACTGCAGAAAAACAGAAAATCCATTTCGGCAATGGGTTTGGAGCTGCTGGAAAAAAAGCTTTCCGAAACAGGATTCAGCAAAAGCCTTGATGCAAGGGAGCTGCTTGAACTGCTGCAGGAAGGAAAAGTTGAAGAGGCAGTGAAAATGCTTTCAAAAGAAACTGCCTAGTTTTCCCTCCTGAACTGCGCGTATTCAGCCAGTGCCCTTAATGCCACTGCTGCTATTTCTGGGTATTCAAATGTCACAACATTGCCTTCCTCAAACTTTTTCAGCATTTCTCTTGTGAATTCTGACCCCGTTGAAACAGCAACAATAGGCTTGCTTGCTTTGCTTCTCATTTTTATTATTTCCTTTACAACCTCCTCGTTGATTGTAGGGGTGTTAAAAAGGACTAACGCCATTATCATGTCTACATTCCTGTCCTTTAGCGCAGCACCTATTGCTGTACTGTACCTTTTTGCATCAGCATCGCCCACAAGGTCAAGGGGGTTTGTGATGTTTACTGTTCCCGGAAATTTTTTTCTCAAAAGTTTTTTTGTTTCACTGCTGAACTCTGCCAGTTGCAGTGATTGCTTTGCCGCCTGGTCTGCAGTAATAATGCCATATCCGCCCCCGTTGGTTATTATTGCAACCCTTTTTCCTTTTGGCAGGGGGCAGTTCTCCATTATTTTTGCAAACATGAACAGCTCCTGCAGGGAATCAGCCTGAATGATTCCTGTCTGCTTGAACAATGCATGGTAAACGCGCATTTCTCCAGCAAGGCTCCCGGTATGCGAGGCTGTTGCATTGTGGGTTTGCTCAGTCACCCCGCCCTTGAATGCAATAACAGGCTTTTCAAGGCATGCTTTTTTTGCTGTTTCAAAAAATTTCCTTCCCTCTTTTACCCCCTCTATGTACATTGTGATTACTTTTGTTTCCTTGTCCATGTGCAGGTATTCAAGCAGGTCTGCTTCATCTATTTCCATTGCGTTCCCATAGGAAATGAACTTGCTTAACCCGAATTCTTGGGTGTGCATCCAGTCAAGTATTGCAACCCCGAGTGCCCCTGATTGGCTCATGAAGGAAACACTGCCTGAATCGGGAAGTTTCATTCTTTCTTTTGCTGAAAAGGTAGTGTTTAGTTTTTCTTTCGGAACAAGCACCCCAAAACAGTTTGGGCCC
This sequence comes from uncultured archaeon, assembly GCA_964373935.1. Lineage (GTDB taxonomy): Archaea > Iainarchaeota > Iainarchaeia > Iainarchaeales > CAYJWT01 > CAYJWT01. The sequence continues at coordinate 6,862 of CAYJWT010000015.1, forward strand.
AAAAACCTTGTATGCTTGGATGAGTCAATTATCTCATGGAGTTCTTGGGTCAGTTGTTTTTCACCGACTTCTGCAAATCCTGCGCTGATTATTATTGCGGCATTAACTTTTTTTTCAGTGCATTCTCTTGCAACCTTTGGCACGATTTTTGCAGGCACGGCAATTATTGCCAGATCAACTTTTTCCGGGATGTCTTTTATGCTTGCAAAGCTCTTTTTTCCCTGCACCTCCTTATGGAAGGGATTAACTGCAAAGCACTTCCCCGCAAGGCTTCCTTCAAGAATGTTCTTGAACAGGGTGTAGGGGATTGAGTGCCTGTCATTGCTTGCCCCGATTACTGCAATATTTTTGGGGTAAAAAAATGAATGTAATTGCCTGTAATTTTTTTTCAACAAATTTCACCTTTAAGCCATTTTTCATACTCCCTGCTGGATTTTTTCACTTCAATGAATTCAATGCACGGCACGGAATAAGAATGATTTTTTTTTATTTCTTTAATGATTTTGTTTTCTTTTCCTTTCACTGTTTTCAATAGCAAAAGGCTTTCCGGTTGTTCTTCCAAAATCCTGCCTTTCCACCAGTAAAAAGAATGAATCCTCGGAACAATGTTCGCGCATGCAATCATTCTTTTCTCCAGCAATGCCCTTGCAATCCTGTGGGCTTCTTTCTCGTTGCTGCAGGTAACATAGCCAATAGTGTTCATGTGAATAAGAAAAGGGCAATGAATATTAAATACTTTTTATGTAATTCAATGAACGTGATTCGAATGTTTGGTTTTTTTAGAAAAATTGTTGGGCAAAGCAAGGAGCCTGCTGTGGCAGACCAACAGCCATTAAAGTTAAGTGGCACGTTTATGGTGCAGGATGTTTTTGAAATATCTGGCCTTGGAATAGTTGTCGTGGGAAGTGTGGTGAGTGGAGTAATCAGTCCTGGACAAAAAGTATTTGTTAATGGAAAAATGGCTGTAATTAAATCAGTTGAGGCACATCATAAACAATTAAAATTTGCTAATGCTGGAGAAAACATTGGGATAAACCTGTTAGGAATTGGTAGAACAGACATTCAAAAAGGGCTTACAATAGAGTTCTATTATTGAGTAAAACTATAATCAAGCTGAATTTGATAGTAAAATATTTAAATAACCCTACCCTCATATTTGATGGTTTTGATGGTTCTGGAAATAATTGTTGTAATAATTGTTGTTATTTTGATTTTTCTCTCTATTAAGATTATTCCAGAGTGGGAGAAAGGTGTTGTTTTAACCCTTGGAAGGTTTTCCGGCGTGAGAAACCCTGGACTGAATTTTGTTATTCCAATTCTGCAATCAATGATTTCGGTGGATATGCGAATAAACACAGTGGATGTTCCAAAGCAAGAGGTTATTACAAAGGATAACATTACCTTGCTTGTTAATGCTGTTGTTTATTTCAAGGTTGAAAATGCTGCTGACGCAATAATAAAAATCACTAATTACACTTATGCTTTGAGACAGTATGCTCAAGGGGCTCTAAGGGATGTGATTGGAAACAGTGAAATGGATTTTGTTTTAAGCGAAAGAGAAAAAGTAAGTAGTGAAATAAAGAAAATCGTGGACAGTGAAACAGTTGGCTGGGGAGTCGATGTTTCGTCTGTTAAGATCCAGGAAATTGAATTGCCTGCTGAAATGAAGAGAGCAATGGCAAAACAAGCTGAAGCTGAAAGGGAAAAAAGAGCAGCAATAATAATTGCAGAAGGCGAGCTGGAGTCCTCAATAAAGCTCGCCAAGGCCGCAGAAAATCTTTCAAAAGCAAAGGGCGCATTACACCTCAGAACACTGAGAACAATAAGAGAGATTGCCGCTGACCCGAGCGAAAAAATTGTTTTGTTTTTGCCAAGCGAAACCGAAGAAATGCTGAAAAGAGTTTTCCAAAAAAAATAGTCCTGTTTTATGAATGTTTTAAATCCTAGGAAAAGATATTTTCAAATTGCTTTCAATTATGACTTGGATTTGGTTGGGCAAGTTATTCCGACTCTTCCACGAGATGAAAGAATAATAATAGAAGCTGGAACTCCTTTTATCAAGCGATATGGCGAAGCGGGAATAAGACGAATTAATGATCTTTGGAGTGGCATAATAGTTGCTGACATTAAAACAGTTGATGGCGCAAAAAATGAGGTTGAAGAGGCACGCAATGCTGGAGCGTCTGCCGCAACAGTGATTGGCGGTGCAAGCACTGAAACAATAAATTTATTCATTGAAACATGTAATGAATTAGGTATGGATTCAATGATTGACATGATAAATGTTGAAAACGTAATGAAAGTTTTGTGGCCACTAAAAAAACCACCTTCTGTTGTAGTGATTCACAGGGGAAGAGATGAAGAAACAAGCTTTGGCGCTGTAATAAAATACAAGCAAATAGTAAAAGTGAGAGGAAAGTATGATGTAATGATTTCAGCAGCGGGTGGAGTAGACCTCAGAGAAGCAAGAAGCGCAATTTTTAATGGAGCAGACATTGTTGTAGCAAACCTTGTAAAACCAGGAGACCCGTGGATTGGCATTCCAACAAATGCAAACATTGCTGAAATGGCTGAAAAGTTTTTAGACACGATAGAGTAAGAAAAAAAATGATAAAATCCTTTTCACGGCAAAAACTCCCGGTTCTTTATTTTTTCCGGCAGGTATGTTTCTGCAACGAAAGATAGTGAGCGGTTTGCCAGTGCCTGCTGCTCTATCCTGACCTTTTCATCAATCGCTTTCTTTAATTGCCTTTGCCATTCCTTGTTCTGGAACCAGGGATAGTCAAGCATTTCTTTTGCCCTTTTCACGTCCCCTTCCTTCATTTTTTCCGTTACTGCCTTGAGCTTGTATGTTTCAATATCATCAAGAGTCATTCCGACATATTTTGCGTCAGGGCATGCCATGAGTTCCGAATGCGCTGCAAGTGCCATGGATCCCTGTTTTATGACTGAGTAAATGTACCATCCGAAAGGGTCCCCATCGCAAAAAACAAAGACTGGGAGTTTCTCTTCCTGGTGCAACCGCGCCACAAGCCTTCTTGTTCCTCTTGCCGCCTGCCCTCCTGTGCTTACAAGCAGGCATTTCTGCTGTTTGGGGTAGCCTTCCTCTACAAGCCTTTCAAACATTGCCTCTGTCTCAATCACCAGCACATATTTTGCATTGACTTCCGCAAACTCTATTTCTTCCGGTTCAATCCTGGACATTATGCTCCACCCCCCTCTTCCCAGCTTTGCGCAGTTGAACCTGTCATTGTTGTGCATCCTGTCCCTTAGTGTAATGTCCCCGTACAATGTTCCCTTGGGGTTTGCGTGAAGATTGAGCTTCTCCCTTATTGTGTCAACACCGTGTTCAAGGTCCACAATGCAGGTGTCAGACTCATTCTGGTCCTCGAATGTGTTCTCATTCGAATTGGGAACTGTATGTTTCAGTTCGTAGTAGATTTCACGGATTGACGCTGTCTTGTTTTCTTTCAGGTACTCGTGTGCTTTTGATGAAACCAGCATGGTTTGCATGAATTTCCTTGCATGCCCTACGTTGAGGAATGTCCTGGAGGTTATTTTCTGGCCTAGCTGCAGTATCCCCTTCTTTGCGTTGAATTCAACATTGCTTCTTCCCCTTTGCTGTGTCTCAAACTTTGGGTCTTTTCCTTTTTTTATATCTCCAACAATTCCTTCTGCTATTTCTTCAATCCTTTTCCCGATTTTTTTTGGGGTATCTGCTTGTTTTTCTTTCGAGGTTTTCCCGCTCCTTTTTTCCTTTTGTTCTCTTGCCATCATTCCACCTGCCAACTGCTGGTTGGCGTCAGCGCACCACTTCCGCTTTGCTCCAGTGGGCCATGCTCGCACTTTGTGCTCGCTTTTTTTCCCATTGTTTTAATCATCATTCCACCACTTCAACAAACTTTTCCTCTTTTATGCCCCCTTCCTCTTCCTCAAGCTTTTTCTTTTCTTTTTTGAGTTCTGCCTGCTCCATTTTTTCCTCAAGCTTGAGCTTTTCCAGAACCATTTTCTCCATCTTTTTTCTCAGGGTTTCCTTGTCTTCTTTTGTTATCTTGTTCAGTGCATCCACTATTTCAGGGATGTACTTGAAGAATATTTCCCTTTTCATCTTTTTTTCTTCTTCTTTTCTTTTTCCCGAAATGTACCTTCCGGCATGCCTTGCTGTCTGCATCAGTGCAAGCCTTATTTCCTCAAGCACTTCCTCTTCCTCTGCTATCGCCTGCTTTCCCGCCCCAGTATAGGGGATGTGGACTGAGATGAAGTTCACGAGCACTGTCACTGGGGCTGTCTCAATGTCCTTTATGTCATACCTTCTCCAGTCAATTGTCTGCACTGCTTTTGTTATTGCACAGTTCCCCTGGTCAAAAAGCAGGGGTGCAGAATTTGCAAACCTCATTATTTCAAGCCTTTTTTCCTGCCCCTGTTCTCCCTGCACTGTCCTTCCCGCGCTTCCCCCATATGCTACTGCAACCTCTATCTGGAAAGGGAAGCCGCCAGCATAAACGCTGGGCTTTCTTGTCAGCACGTGCAGGAATTCCGGCTGGATAATGCTCTGCAGGCTTTTCTTTATCTGCTCTTCCCCAATTGGCCTTAATCCCTCAATGCTTGGTGCAATAAAATCTATTTCCTTGAATGCCCTGAATAGTTCCTCCGCCTCATCCCAGCTCAACTGCCGTGGGTCCTTGTTCAAGTCAAACTTCACCCTTTTTGATATTTCGGAAATTGCCTTTTCTCCCATCCTGTCAAAATCGTTTTTGAGGAAACTGTTCACTTTTTTTGCCTGGGTGTATTTCGCCAAGCTGATTAAGTCATCAACCGTAACCCCCTTCGGATGTGGCTTTATGACTTTCGGCGGCTTTGGCACTGTCTTGAGGGTGCGCTTGAATATTGTAGTGTTTCCCTGAGGGTCCCTGAATTTTATCTGTGCATGAGGGTTTGCAATGGCAGTTCTGCGAATATATTCCAACGGGCCCTGTTCTGATTCCCTATAAAGAACACCCTTGAACTGTGCTTCAACAGCAGTTCCCCTGAAATCCTTTGCCAGTTCTTTCATGTCTGAGAGCTTTGGCTCGTTTTTTCTTGGGTCAATGCTTACTTCAACAGAAATTGGCTTTCCCTTTCCTGTTCCAGTAATTATTTTCGCCGGCTTTCCGGTTGTCATTTGAGAAAGTAAAACACAGCCACTCGCGCCAATTCCCTGCTGCCCCCTTGCCTGCATCATCCTGTGGAATTTTGTCCCCGCAAGCAATTGCCCAAACGCCTTTCCCACGGTTTCTTTTGTCAATCCAGGGCCATTATCAATGACTTTCACATCATAGTGCTCTGCCCCAAGCTCATCAGCCTTCACTTCAATTTCCGGCAGGATGTTTGCTTCCTCGCAAGCATCCAGGCTGTTTGAAACATACTCGTGAACAACCATAGTCAGTGTTCTTACCTTTCCATACAGCCCAAGCATCTGCTTGTTTTTCTTGAAGAACTCTGCAACAGAGTGCTCCTTGAATTCCTTGGCAAGGCCCTCCGCATCAACGATTGATTTAGAATTGTTTTCTTCTGAATTTTCTTTCTTTTTTTCTGCCATCTGCTCACCAGTTCCAAACAAAAAAAAACCTAAATTTCAAACTCGCTTTCTTCCTTTATCATTCTTCGCTCAATGTAATTGAACACGCTTTTGTGTGTTGCCCCTTCCAGGAGCATTTCTATTGCCTTTCTTGCCGCCCCGATTTCGTCTGTTTTCCCGATTATTGAAATTGTTTTGCCGAAAACCGAGATATGGCATTCTGTTTTCTTTTCTATTTCCTCCCTTACTTTTCCCCTGCTTCCAATAATCCTGCCTTTTTTTGCCTCAATGTTTTTTTTGCCGAGGAAATCCTCAATGTCCAGGATGTCCAGGAGAACATCATCATCCAGAAGCAAAAAGGCCTTTTCCGGGCTGAAGCCCCTGCCAATCGCTTTAATCATGTTGATTGCATTATAAAAATTTTTTCCGCTTCCTTTTTCTTTTACTCCGACTTCCCCAGTTTTGCTGTCCACATTAATGCCGCATTTTGTTAATGAGGCAATTTTTTTCCTTGTCGCCCCATTTTTTCCAATCAGGACCGCAATCCTGCCTGAGGGTATTCTGATTGTTTCTTCCATGCTCACCAGCAAAAAAAGCTAATATATAATATATAATATATATTGCATTAGCTTTAAATAGTTTTATCTATAGTTCAGGGCTTTTTTCCCCTTATTTCTTCCAATAATCCTTCAATCGTGGTTTTTTCGCCTTTTTTTGACAAAAAACTGCTCATGTTTGCAATATCCCTCTCAAAAAACTCTCTTGCTTTTGGGTGGCCAAGCAGGACAGCCTGGCCCACATCTATTACCACAATCTCCCCAGAGTTATTGAGAATATTATATTCTGACAGGTCAGCATGCACAATTTTGCCTTTGTAGAGCATTTTTGCCAAAAAATCAGCCATCAGTGAGTGGAATTCATTGATGTTTTCCACTCCTGTTTCTTTGACTGTTTTTGCGGCTTTTCCCTGTTTTCCAATGAACTCCATTACAAGGACATTGTTCCTGTAAGCAATTGCCAATGGCACCCTTACTCCAGCATTCCTCATTATTTCAAGGTTCTTGAACTCTTTTTTGCACCACTCAAAAACTATTTCCCGCTTGTTTTTTTTCACTTTCCCAAACCTTGGGTCTCCCCAAACATATTCATGCATTCTCTTGAAATCGCTTGTTTCAATCTTGTAAATCTTCACTGCCCTGTAATTTCCCCCCGTATCCACTGCCCTGAAAACATGCGCTTCCTTCCCAGTGCTGATAACAAACTCCACCTGCTCAAAATGGCCCTTTGAAGCCAGCGAATGGATTGTTTCAACCGTCTGCCTGTCAAACACCTGCGCAAAAATCTTCCTGCTTTTTTCCCCGCGAATAAGTTCGCGGATTAGGGCGTGCTCTTTTTCCTTTTCCATAAGAATTTAATAGTAAAAAGAGAATATATATTAGTTTTATATTGGTTTTTTTTATGAAGCCGGTGAAAAGAAAATCTTTTGAGGGATCGGCAATAAAGCCCTAGGTGGCATTGGTCACAGAACAAAGTCCGGAAAAAATTATTAATATAAAATGAACAAAATTAGGAAGTGGGCATTTCCAAAAACAGGCCATGATAAAAACAAAACAATGGCAGTCCTTGCTTTCTGCAGAAATCATTTTGTAAAACACCAAGAGCTTCCAGCAAGAGAAGATTTGAGAAGAATTTTCAAATTTTGACAATTCTGTTTTTTTACCATTTTTCCATTTTCAGGCCTTTTATCCTGGAAAAGTGTTTTATGTTTCTTGTGACAATTTTTTCGTTGTTTGAAATGGCAATTGCTGCAATTGCAATGTCCTGGAAGTCTATTATTTTTCCTTTTTTTGTTAATTCAGCAGAAATCTCTGCAGCGATTTTTGACGCAAATTGGTTCAGTGCAAAAACCCCGAATGCCTGGACTAGGTTTTCAATCTTTTTAGAGTTTTCATCAGCGTTGGAGCTCAGAAAAGCCCCCGCCAATATTTCGAACATATTTATTACTGTAGTATTAATTTTTTCGCCTGTTTTTACAATATTTTCCATTGAATAAAGCGCTTCCTTATCTCCCCTCAGGAAACCAACCAAAATATCAGAATCCAGTACTACCATTTTAACGCCTTTTTTGCTGGCTTGCTGTGCCTTTCCCTTAAAATTTTTTCAAAAATTTTCCCAATATCAGGGTCATCCTTGAGAGCACCAAAAGAATCCCTCCAGGATGGCTTGCCAGTGTCTTTTTCAAGCAGCCTCAAAACCACACTCGAAAAAGATTCATTCTCCCTTTTTATTCTAGAAATCTCTGAATAGGCTTTTTCAGAAAGCGCAACATTCCTTGCCATATGTATATGCATATGTATAATATATTAAAAATTTTTCTGTTCCTTGTTTGATATAAAAAAGCAAAACTAAAAAGTTATTTGTTTAGTTTACAGCGGCAATCCCTGCAGTTTCCCGCTTCTTTTCAGCCATTCTGTCTGGTTGCCCAAATATCTCCAGATTACGTCTGCCTTGCTTGGCTGGAAATCCCAGACTCTTACTATTACAATGTCCCTCTGCCTCAGCCACACCCTTTTCTTGAGCTTTCCCGGTATCCTGCAGTTCCTTTCCAATCCATCCTGGCAGAACACTTTTACCTGTGTTGCTCCCATTAACTGTGTCACAACCCCGAACATTTCAAGTTCTGCTGCTTTTGGCAGCCTTACCCTCACAATTTCCTCATCGCTTTTTTCAAAACCCAATTTTTCTCACTCTCAAATCATGAATATTTGCGCGTGCGCGATTTTCTGAATGTACAGAATGCTTTTCTCGTCCACAATATTTTCCTCAACAGCTATTTTCACTGTTTTGTTTCCAATCAAGTTTATGTTGCCAAAGCTTTTAAGTTTTTCCCGCAGCTGTTTTTCGGTTATTTTTTCGCCCGCATAAAATTTTTCGCTCACAAAAAACTCTATTGCGCCCTCTCTGAGGGTTTTTCCCGCAATCTCCTCATCGCACGCCGCAAAAACAGTTCCCATGGTGGATTTATGCGTTTTACAGTAAATAGCTATCACTTCTTTGTTCCCCTGCAACGCATTTTTTTCACAACCCCTGCCAACTGCTGGTTGGCGTCAGCGCACC
>CAYJWT010000016.1:0-14718 GCA_964373935.1 uncultured archaeon
GGAGGCAAAAACTGGTTATTTCATGAATTCAACATTTTCAATTCCTTTAAAATGGGCATCTCCTGTCAGGATTTTTTGTTTTTTTGCCCTTTGCGCTAAAATAAATGAGTCTGCCAATCCAAAATCCTTGATTTTTTTCCTTTTTTCTGCATGAATAATTCCTGCCCTGTTTGCCGTATCCTCGTTAACAGGGAGCACTTTGGAGTTCAGTGTTATTGCCTGAAAAGCTATTTCAGGGTCAGTATTTGTGCGTTTTGCTTTGCTTACAACTTCTGCTAGTGTTACTGCTGAAGTGAAGCACTTATGTTCTTTAAGGATTTTTTTGACTTTTTCCCCCTGCTCTGTGCCCTCAAGGTATTCAATCCAAGCATATGCATCTATGAGGTACTCAGTCATGTGTCTTCAGCTCATCATCTGCTGAAAAACTTCCAATACCCCTAAGTTTTCCGAAAAAGTCTTTTTCAATTTTTTTGATATCCAGTTTTATGATTTCATTCCCCTTTATGTTCAGTTCATCTACTGCTGCCTTTGGGAGAGTTGCAGTGACAGAGCCCCCTATTTTCCTTGTTTTTACTATTACCTCCAAAATACCGCCTCTTATATAATTGTTAATATAATAAAATTGCATGTTATGTTATATTTAAATGTTTCTGGGCCTGTGGCTTTGTTCCTTTAGCCATTTTTGCTCCTAAAGTCAAAGATTTTTCTTACTTAAGGCGCAAGCTCCGGCTTGTTGCATCTTATTGCCTGTACTTGTTTGTTATTGGCATTCTCCAGCCTGTGGTGAAAGAGCTTTTTGTTATTTTGATGCCGATTGTTGCTTGTTTTCTCTTGTACTCTGCCTTGCCAACCATTCTCATGACTTTTTCCACTGTTTTCCTGTCAAAGCCTTTTCCAATTATTTCCTTCTTTCCCATCCTTTTCTCAATGTAATAATACAATATTTTGTCCAGCACATCGTATGGGGGAAGGTCATCCCTGTCCAGCTGCCCTTTCCGCAGTTCTGCTGTTGGCTCTTTTTTCAGTATGCTTTCCGGAATAATCATTTTGCCATGCAAAAAATTTATGTAATCTGCAAGAGCATACACCAATGTTTTTGGGACATCTGACAGCACTGCAAACCCTCCCGCCATGTCCCCGTAAAGGGTTGCATACCCCACTGCCAGTTCTGACTTATTCCCAGTGCTCAAAACAAGATACTTAAACTTGTTTGACAGTGCCATGAGAATATTGCCTCTTGCCCTTGCCTGGATATTCTGCTCAGCAATCCCTGTTTTTGTCCCCCCGAATTCTTTTTTCATCGTTTTGCCATATGACTGCACGATTTTGACTATTGGGATTGTTTCCATTTTTATTCCCAGATTTTTTGCAGTTTCCCCTGCATCTTTTCCGCTCTGCCCTGAAGAAATTCTGCTCGGCATCCACAATCCCAAAACATTCTCTTTTCCCAGTGCTTTTACAGCAATTGCCGCTGAAACGCTTGAATCAATTCCTCCGCTCATGCCCAAGACTATTTTTTTGAACCCGTTCTTTTTTGCATAATCGTGCAGTCCAAGAGCAAGAACATCGAATATTTCTCCAGTTAAGTTTGTTTCTGTTTCCAGAATTTCTTTTCCATTTAACCCACAAATTATTAAATCTTCCTTGCATTTTTGTGCCAGTGCAATTATTTTTCCTTTTGCGTTTGCAATCATGCTGTTCCCGTCAAAAACCATGTCATCCTGCCCTCCCGCCATATTGCAGTAAATTAAGGGGGTTTTATTTGTTTTTGCCCTTTTCGCCACCAATTCTTTTCTTTCAGTTGTTTTTCCCATCCTGTACGGGGAAGCGGAAATGTTCACTACCAGTTCTGCGCCTGTTTTTTTCAGTTTTGCAACAACCTCATTGCTTTCCCAGATGTCCTCGCAGATGCACACCCCGATTTTTGTTCCATTGATTTTGAATATCCTGTGATTTTTTCCCGGCTGGAAATACCTTTTTTCGTCATAAACATCATAGTTTGGCAGGCATGCCTTGTACTGTGTTCCCAGAAATTTTCCATTGCTTATTACTGCTGCTGCATTGAACAGTTTGTTTCCTTTCTTCTCAGCAAACCCCACTATCACGGAAATTTTTTTTGTAAAAGGAATGATTTTTTTTAATTCCAGAATGTTTTTTTCCACAAAACCGTTTTTGAGAAGCAGGTCTTTTGGCGGATATCCCGTTATTGCAAGCTCCGGAAAAACAACCAGTTCTGCTTTCCTTTTCTTTGCCTTTTTTATCCACGCAACAATCTTTTTCCTGTTGCCCTCCAAATCCCCCACTGTCGGGTTGATTTGTGCAAGTGCAATTCTGAGGTTTTTCATAAAAAATCATTTCCTTTTTCTTTTGTACAATTTTGGCTTCTTTGCCATAGTAATCATTTACTGTAGAATTTTTTTATCCAAATTTCTTTGAAGAATGGGAGCGTTAAAGTTGAGAGCATGAATCCAACTGTTGGAACAATCGCGTTCAGCCAAGGATCAGGAATTCTAATTGACTGCAGATAAAGGCCAATTGCAAGGAAAGTAAATAATGCAATCAGTGCTTTTCTTGCATAGCTTGTTTCCCAGGCTTTATCAGCTTCAACATTTTTGTTTCTCTCTCTGATTTTTTCAATTTCTTTTTCCAGTTGCTGCAAAGTAGCCATTTTTTCACCTTGGACGATTTGGCGGTTTTGGGTGCCTTGGTAGTTTTCTTGGAGTATTGTCCACTTTCTTTTTATGGAGGAAAAATTCCCACCAGTACTCCATTGTTTCTTCAACGTTATATGTGTGAGTTACAGACTTTATTCCTTTTTCCTTCAATTTTCCGATTGCTCTCCCAGCCATTTTGTCAAATTCTAAAGTTGTATTTTCGACTTGTACCTTTTCAAAACCCAGTTTTTTTGCTTCAGCAAATATCCTGTACAGCATCCTTGACCCGATTTCCTTGCCCCTGAATTCTTTTTTCACATACGGCGCATCTGCTATCAGGATTTTTCCCCAAACTCTTCCAACAATAAAACCAACCATTTTCTGCCCTGCAAAAACCCCTATTTTTACCTCAGCTTTCCTTATTTTTCCATAATAGTCTGAGCCTGCCCCCTCAGTGTTTTTAATGAACTCCTCTACAATTTCCACAGGAATTTCTGGAACACGTTTCATATTTGTTATTGTTGTCATTTTTTCCACTGCTTATTTTCCCAGTTCAACAAAGAATTCCTTGTTCAATAGTTTTTCCATTGTGCCTTTCTTTTCCACAATTTTTGTGTTCGTGCTTTTCTCTATTTCTTTCCAGTATTTTTTCACGAATTTTCCATCGCTGCATGACAGGAAAAGCTTTGCTTTCTGGTTGGGGTTAAAGTCAGCCTGTTTTCTCATTTCCTGCACTTTTCTCCTCAGCTCCATGAGCTCCCATTCTTCCTGCAGTTCTGTGGTTGTTTCCGTGTTCAGGTAAACTGTCGTTTTGCCCAGCTGTTTTTCTGCAAGCTTTCCTTTTGGTTTTTCTTTGCTTTCAATCACTTTTTTTACATTGCACATTCTTGCAAGCAGTTCTTTTACTTTTCCCAGTTCTTTCCCTGTTTCTGTCTGCACAACAGCTGAAAACAATGGCCATCTCAGGCGCAGTTTCTCCTGCTCCCTCAACGCGAGTACTGCCTGCTGTATTTCCATTGCCTTCCCCATCTGCTGCTCTAGTTTTTTGTCAGCCAGCTTTTCGCTTGGCTTCGGCAATTGGAGCAAGTGAATGCTTTCCGGCATTTTTTTGCTTTTCAGCTGCTGGTATAAGTACTCAGTAATGTGAGGGGTTATTGGAGAAAGAATTTTCAGTACAGCAAAGAGTGCATGGTTTATTGTTTCGCTTACCTGTTTTTCGGTTTTTGTCCCTGTTCTTTCCCTCACGAGCTTGATGTATGTCCTGCTCAAATCATTCATCACAAACTCTTCAATCGTTTTCACTACTTTGTGCGGAGTATAGCCATTGTAGGCATGTGTAGATTCTTTTACTGCAGTGTTCAATCTGCTCAATATCCATAAATCTTCAACTTCCAAATTTTTTGCATTGATTTTTTCGTGCTTTTCGGGCTTCATTTTCAGGTATAATTGCGCATAGTTGCAGGTGTTCCAGAAAATGTTGAAGAACTTGTGGATGTCCTTGAATGCTTCCCAGTCAAAGCTGAAGTCCTCTCCCTTGGAATTGCTTATCAAGTAGTGCCTGAGATAGTCCCTGCTGTATTTTTCAATTACGTCCTTTGGCTGCGTGGCATTTCCCTTGCTTTTGGACATTTTTGCCCTGTCAACGTCCAATACCAATCCGTGAACTGCAATTGCCTTGAATGGCTTTTTTCCAAAGCTTATTTCAGAGCATATTATCTGTGAATTCCACCATCCCCTGAACTGGTCTGTTCCCTCGAGATTGAAGTCGGCTGGCCAGAACTCCTGGAAAAGTTTCTTGTTTTCAGGGTATGATAATGCGCCCCAGCTGCTTACTCCTGAATCAAACCACACATCAAGCACTTCCGGCACCCTTTTCATGGTTCCAGAGCATTTGCATTTCAGGAAAATTTCGTCAATCTCTGGCTTGTGCGCTTCTTTCAATTTTTTCCCTGCTTCTTTTTCCAGTTCTTTTATTGAGCCAATTGCTTTCCTGCTGCCGCATTTTTCACACACCCAGATTGGGAGGGGTGTGCCCCAGTATCTTGCCCTTGAAATGGGCCAGTCTCCCAATTGGTCCAGCCAGTTTTTCATTCTCTCTTTCATCCAGGCAGGAACCCATTGCACGGTTTCGTTTTCTTTCAATAATTTTTCTCTTATATCTGTAATTTTGAAGAACCATTGGGGGACGGAAATCATTAGCAGTGGGGTTTTGCATCTCCAGCAGACAGGGTAATCGTGGGAGTAAGGGTGCTTGAAAACAAGCGCGTCCTCTTGCTCCAAATCCGAAATTATTTCTTCATCCACTATCCGTGCTTTTTTTCCAGCATATTTTCCTGCTTCTTTTGTAAGCAGCCCATCCAGCCCAACGAGGCAGATTGAAGGAAGCCCTGCTTTCGTGCCAGCATCAAAATCCTCTTTTCCGTGCCCTGGTGCCGTGTGCACCAATCCTGTTCCATCTTCAAGGTTAACATACCTTTCACTCATTATTACCCTGTAAACATTCTCCAGCTTTGGCAGCCCCAAATTTTTTGCAATGGGGTTTTCATACCGCATTCCCCCAAGTTCTTTTCCCTTGAATTCCCTTTTGATTGTGTACCCCGCTTCAACTACATTCATTAATTGCTGCAATCTTTCTTTTGCGATTATCCATGTTTCCCCATTGCCAAGTTCCGCTTCAACATAGTCGAAATGTGGGTGTGCCATTATTCCCATGTTTCCAGGGAGTGTCCAGGGGGTTGTTGTCCATATTATGAGGAAAGTGTTTTCTTTTCCTTTCACCCTGAATTTTGCGTAAATGCTCGTGTCTGCCTGCTTCACATATTCTATTTCATTGTAAGCAACAGCTGTTGCGCACCTTGGGCATGCATGTACAGGATATGCCCCGAGGTACAACAGGCCTTTTTCTTCCGCTTTCCCGAAAGTCCACCAGATGGCATCAATGTACTCGTTGCTCAGGGTGATGTAGGGGTTTTGCCAGTCCATCCATACTCCCAGGTTGTTGAACTCCTGGTTCATTGTGCCAATGAACTGTGTTGCATACTGCCTGCATTCCTGCACGAATTTTTTTACCCCGTATTCTTCAATTTCCTGCTTGCTCTTGAAGCCCAGTTTTTCTTCCACTTTGTTTTCTATCGGCAGGCCATGGGTGTCATATCCCGGCCTGTCAAAAACATGATAGCCCTGCATGCGCTTTGACCTGATTGCAACATCCTTCATGATTTTGTTTAGCCCTGTCCCCATGTGGATGTGGCCTGTTGCATAAGGGGGGCCGTCCATGAAATAGAACTTTTTTTTCTGTTTCGCAGAAAGCTTTCTGGCTTTTTCAGGAACGTTCTTTTTTTGCCAGAGCTTTCTCACTTGTTCTTCCTGCTCTCGGGAATACTCCTGGAGGGATTGTTTTTGCATAATAATCAATTAATTGACAAATCTTTTAAACCAAGAGTGCCTTATTTTTTTCTTCTCTGCCGTTGTGCCAAATTTTCTGGGAAATGAATGTACCCTGTTTCGTGTTTTCTGGCAGCCCCAAGGCGTTTGTAATAGTTTATCATTCTATCATTTGGTGAGAAAGAAGCAATGTCTGCTTTTGGGTTATTGGTCCTGAGCCCTATCCTTATCATTTCAATCATTTTCAGAAAATGCTTAATGTTGCCGCTTTTTAGGAATTCCACCTTTTGTATCACATATAGGTGAGGATGTTCAATCGGTGGGTCACAGGCAATTGCCAGCAAATCTTTTCCACCATGTTTTTCTGATAACTTGTAAAAGTACTGGTTGCCAGTAAACGCAACTGTAAGAACTAAATCTCCATAGGACAGCACTGGTTCAAATTTTGTTTCGGCCATGTTTTTGCCTCTTGATTTTTTTTGAGATTCTTACTTATTCCTTCTGAACAATGTGCAACTTTTGTAATGCTTGTTTTTGGCGCCGAACCAGGTGTTCGGGCGTTTTCTTTTCCCGAGGCTTTTCTTTTCGCAAAAGAAAGGTGTTTGGGCACGAGCGGATTCGAACCGCTGACCGTTGGCGTGCTAACAGTGCAACAAGAGACAACTAATTCACCCGTTGCACTGTTATAAGACCAATGCTCTGCCAGGCTGAGCTACGTGCCCTCACACATAATTTGATAAGTGAGGATTTTAAAGGTTTTTATCCGTTATGTGTTTTATTGGATAATTATGCTTTCTGTTGCTGTTTCTGTTGCCAAAAAGGCAGGTAATCTGCTGAAGAAAAGCTTCCGCAGGGCCCACACTGTTTCCTATAAGGATGCACATAATGTTGTGAGCGAGAGCGATGTTCAGGCCGAAAAAATCATAATGGCAGGAATAAAAAAGAAATTTCCAACGCATGACATTTTTTCTGAGGAAGCGGGCATGGATGCCCAGGGCTCAGATTTTTTGTGGATTGTTGACCCTTTGGACGGCACAACAAACTTCACCAGGGCTGTGCCGCATTTCTGCGTTTCGATTGCGCTCGCAAAAAAGGGGCAGGTTGTACTAGCTGTTGTATACAATCCCATAACTGGGGAAATTTTCACTGCCGAAAAAGGGAAAGGCGCTTTTCTGAACGGCAAAAAAATTTCTGCAAGCGGCTTGGATGATATCAGCAAGGCGGTTGTGCTGGTGAACAGGGGCGCAAGCAAGGAGGAAAAAGTGCGGTATACAAAAATTTTTGACCTGCTGTACAAGCATGTAAGAAGCATCAGGGTTTATGGTTCAACAGCGCTGGACCTGTGCTATACTGCTGCAGGCAGGTTTGAGGCCGTTATTGACAATGGCTGCGAGTTTTATGACTGCGCTGCAGGAAACCTTATTGCAATGGAAGCAGGGGCAATGGTAACAGATTTCAAGGGCAGCCGATGGGCAGTAAAAAAGTCGGACATTCTTGTTTGCAGCCCCCTACTGCACCCGCAATTTGTTGGAATACTGAAAGAGCAGTGAATTTTGCTTTTTGAACCAAAACCATTATAAAAAAACAAGCACGGTTTTTACTATGCCTTCTCTTGAAAGAACAATGTTCAGGGAATATGACATAAGAGGCCTTGTGAGCCCAGAACAGGTAAATGAAGAAAGCATGTGGTTTATAGGGAAGGGCTTTGGGGCGATGCTGGTAAAAAGGGGAATAAAAAATTGTGTTGTTGGTTTTGATGCACGAGAAACTTCTGAAAGGTTTGCAAACATTTTCGAAAAAGCCCTGAACAGTTCAGGAATAAGCACCACCAATATTGGCATGTCCACTACCCCCATGTGTTATTTTGCCCAGTATTTACTCAAAATAAAAGGGGTTGCAGTAATCACTGCTTCCCACAACCCAAATGGGTGGTCTGGCCTGAAGCTGGGACTTGATTTGTCATCCACACTTGTTACCAAGGATATTGAAGAGCTTTATGGCATAATAAAAAAAGAGGAATTTTCCAATGGGGCGGGGAAGGCTGGAAAAAAGGAAGTAACCCAGGCCTATCTGAAGGATTTGGCTGGAAGATTTTCTTTTAAAAAAAGAAGAAAGATTGTGGTAAATGGAAGGCACGGGATTGGAGGGAAAACTCTTTCAGCACTTTTGAAAAAATGCGGGCAGGATGTTGTTGAGCAATACTGTGATATTGATTTCTCCTATCCTCATGGTGTTTCCAACCCAAGCCTTATGGATATGATGGAGGAAACAGGGAAAAAAACAGTTGGGGAAAACGCAGATTTTGGAATTGCCATTGATGCGGATGGCGACAGGATTGGGCTTGTTGATGAGGAAGGAAAAGTCATTTACCCGGACCAAATGCTTATTTTATTTTCAAGGGATTTGTTGAAAAAGCACCCTGGCGGCAGGATAGTTTATGACGTAAAATGTACGCGCGGGCTGGAAGAGGACATTCCAGTGCATGGGGGAGTTCCAGTGATGTGGATGACTGGGCATTCTCATATAAAATTAAAAGGAAAAGAGGTCAAGGCAGTGCTTGCCGGGGAAAGGTCGGGGCATATTTTCTTTTTCAATGATTATTACGGTTTCGATGATGCTTGCTTTGCTGCATTGAAATCACTGGAGCATATTGAAGCCGGAAGCAATGCTCTTTCAGAGATAATGAAGTCAACGCCCAAGTATTACTGTTCCCCTGTCATTCATGCGGAGTGCCATGATTCAAGAAAGTATTTTGTGATTGAGGAAATAATAAAAAAGTTCAAGAAAAGGTTTTCAAAAGTGATTGACATTAATGGCGCAAGGGTCGAGTTTTCGGACGGCTGGGGGCTTATAAGACCGTCAGGCAATCTGCCAGTAATGGTCATGGTTTTTGAGGCAAAAACCCCTGAAAGGCTGGAGGAAATACAGCAAATTTTCAGAAAAGAGCTTGCGGAGTTTACCGAAATTTCAGGAGACTGGCACAACGGCTGATTTGCCGCTAAAAGTTAAGTTTACCTGATGGAAAGCTCTTTTTCGCTGATGTTGTTTTTTTCGTTTATTTCGCCAATCTTTTCCTTGCTTTCCTCTATTTTGCCATACCTTCCAATATTTACCCTGAGGCTGTTCTTGAACAGGGAAGTGTATGCGTTTGATATCTTATAAACCTTTTCCGCTTGTACAAGGTCTATTGCATTATCCCAGAGGGTAAGCAGCACTGTTCCAGTCTCATCCCCGACAAGTGCCTCTGTTACCCGGTGGGTTGAGTTGTCAAGCTTTGACGTCACTTCCCTTGGCTCGTTCTTGCTCACAACCCTTGCTGTCAGGTCAACTTTTTTTGAGTATGGCCTGAGTTCCCCGATATTCATTTTCCCACTATACTGAATGGCGGCTTAAAATTATTTAAACTCATAGGTTGGGCTGTGAAAATAAAAAAAGAAAAAGCAGAGAACTGAAGCCCTTATTTCTTTGTGGGCAATCTCTTCAGTTCTGAAACAATCCACTGTGCGTCTTCCTTGAAAGCAAGCCCGAAGGATAAGCCCAGGATTATTGCAAGTGTCAGTGCAAAGGCCGCAAAGCCTATTCTGAAAGCGTCTTCCAGAATGCTGACATTGATGCCAATTGTCCTTAGAGCAAGCACGAGGGCAACGTAAATTATCACCAATTCCAAGGCAATTCCAACTGTCTTCTTGTACTTGTGGCTTGTTGCCTGGACAGCATTCCTGGCATACCTGCCAAGCAGCATCCCAACTATAATCATTACCAATGCCACCAAGCCAATGAGGATGTAGTTCGAAATGGCCCCAAGGTATCCTCCAAGGACACCAAGGTTAAGGCTTATGAGTGCCTGCTGTAGCACCACTGCAATAATCCACCACTTTACTATGCTTCCAGTCAAGACAGATACTTCTCTTCCGCCAATCGCTGCTGTAAGGTTCTGTTCATCAACCCACTGGTCTACTTTTGTGCTCTGCAAAAGCTTGATTACCACTTGCTTGATTACCTTTGCAACAAAATAACCAATGAGCACTATTATTACCACAGCAATCAGCTGTGCCACCCACCTGGCAGCATCATACACTAAGATGTCCAAGAGATTGCTTCCAATTGACTGAATAGGTTGAAGATAATGGTTTGTTATTAAAATCACCGCTATTTAATAGGTTTAAATTGTATTTAAATGTTTCTGAGAATGCCTTTTCGGTTTTTGTTTTCTTTTATATAAAAAAAATGTTCAGTAGGCGAAAAAAATCAGAATTAAGCAAAAAAATAAAAAAAAATAAAATAAAAAAAAGAAAGAGGAACTGCTTACATCATTCCCCCGCTCATCGCTTCTGGCGGCATGTGGGGCATGCTTTCTTTTCCCTTGCTGCTGCCTGCAATTATGTCATCTATCCTGAGGATCATTTCTGCAACCTCGGTTCCCCCGGTAATTGCCTGTGTTTTCACTGCAAGCGGTTCAATGACATTCTGCTGCCTCATGTCCACAAGCTTTGCCTTGAAGACATCAACACCAATTGTTTTGCCTCCTTTCTCCCTGTGCTTTGCCCTCAGGCTTACGAGGGTGTCCAATGGGTTCATTCCAGCTGTTTCTGCAAGGGTTCTTGGGATTTCTTCCAGCGTGTCAGCGAATGCCTCTATTGCAAGCTGTTCCCTTCCTCCAATGGTTTGGGCATAGTCCCTGAGCTTGACTGCTGTTTCAACCTCAGTGCTGCCTCCTCCTGAAACAATTTTTCCGCTTTTCAGGGCAGAAGCAACAGAGCACAATGCATCATGGACTGCCCTTTCTGCCTCGTCAATGACATGCTCTCCCGTGCCCCTGAGCAGGAGTGAAACGCTTTTCGGGTTTTTGCATCCTTCCACAAACAGCATTTCCTCTCCAGAAATCTTTTTCTCGTACACCATGTCTGCTTTTCCAAGGTCTTCGGCTGCCATGTCATCAATCCTTGTTATGACTTTTCCACCAGTCGCCCTTGCCAGTGCATCCATGTCAGATTTTTTTGCCCTTCTTACTGCAAGAATTCCTTCTTTTGCAAGGAAGTGCTGTGCCATGTCATCAATTCCCTTCTGGCAAATTAGGACATTTGCCCCTGATTTTTTCACTTTCTCCACCATTTTTCTCAGCATGGCTTCTTCCTGGTCAAGGAATGCCTGCAATTGGTCAGGGGAGGTTATTTCTATTTTTGCGTCTGTTTCAGTTTCCTTTATTTCAAGCGCTGCATCAATCAATGCAATCCTTGCTTTCTCAACCTTTTTCGGCATTCCGGAATGCACAATTTCCTTGTCCACAATAATGCCCCTTATCAGCTGTGATTCAGCAAGAGATGCTCCCTGCTTTTTCTCTACCTTGACATTGTCAATGTCAACATCTGTTTTCCCGTTTTCCTTTTCTGCCACCAGCATTATTGCATCAACAACAAGGTCGGCAATCTCCTCTGTTGATTCGGCTGCTTTGCCCGTCATTGATGTTACCGCAATGCTCTTGAGGGTTTTGCTGTCATCAAAAGAAACAGTTTCTGCAATGTCCTGCAGTATTTCTTTTGCCTTTTTTCCAGCCATCCTATAGCCCTTGATTATGCTGCTTGGGTGTATTTCATCATCAAGCAGGTCCTCTGCCCTTTTCAGCAGCCCTCCCGCAATAATGACTGCTGTTGTTGTTCCATCTCCCACTTCATCATCCTGGGTTTTTGCCACCTCAACCATCATTTTTCCCACTGGATGGTCAATGCTCATCTCGCTGAGGATTGTTGCGCCATCATTGCTTATTGTAATGTCCCCCAGCTCATCCACAATCATCTTGTCCATCCCCTTTGGCCCAAGAGTGCTTTTCACAGCGTTTGCAACCGCTTTCGCGATAAGGATGTTTATCCTCTGGGCATCCCTGCCCCTTGTCCTCTTTGTTCCCTCAGTCAAAAAAACTACCGGCTGTTGTGCCATTTCTGCCATAAACCCGCCTCCATAAAAAAAAAACAGAAAATTACTAACAAATATTTGCCCCGAAAACCTTTAAAAGCCTATATTTTTGATGGATATGCATTTCTGTGTTTTTGGCTTTTTTTCAATGTTTTAAGAGGAAAAACTTAAATTGGCGTATTGCCTTTGTTTTGCCGTGTCTGCGCTTGTTGCTTTTCTTGCTGCGGTTGCGCTTGCCTTTGTTTTCAAGGAATTGTTCAGGTCCTGGGGCATTCCAAGGGTTGTGGGGGAAATAGCTGCGGGAATGGTTCTTGCAATTCCTCTTGTAAACCAGTTGTTTTTTTCTCCGGAAGCAACAGAACTTTTTCCCCTCCTTGCCAACATGGGCGCAATACTGTTGTTTTTTTTTGTTGGGCTGGAAATAAACCCGAGGCAGGCAAAAAAAAACCTGAGAGAAGCGTTTTCTGTTTCAATTATTTGCAATCTTCTCCTGCTTTTCCTGGGTATTTTTGTTTCAACAAGGTTTTTCGGGCTTGACATTGTTGCAGCAACAATAGTGGGGATTGCGCTTGCTGTAAGCGCAATAGCCCTTTCGATTGACTTTCTGGAAGAAATGGGTTTGCTGAAAACCCATGTTGCAAACATTATTATCACTGCCGGGGCAGCTGCTGACATAATACAGTTTTTCCTTATAGCAATAATTCTTGCAATTCTGAATCTTGCGCTTGGTCAGACAAACCTTGCTTTCTTTGCAGGACAGGTCGTGTTTTTTGCTATTGCTGTTATATTGTTCAAGCTTTATATTGTGCCATGGGCCCTCAGGTTTTTTGCCAGGGAGCATTCCGAGGCAAGCGTTTTTGCTGGAGGAATAATGCTCACTCTTTCAATGGCAGTGCTTGCGGAGTTTGCCGGGCTTGGAACATTCCTTGGAGCTCTTATTGCAGGAATCATTGTCAGGCAATCGCTTAACGAAAAGATTGCCGGTAACGCAAGGGTCTGGGAGGCGCATGCATTGACCAGGTCCATCCACACAATTAGCTTTGGCTTTCTTGTCCCGGTGTTCTTTGTTTGGGTTGGGTTAAACCTTAGCATTCCTGCTCTGCTTACAAGCTTCTCTTTCATGGCTGTTCTTCTTTTCATTGCAGTCTTCGGGATGATTGCAGGGGCAACAATTGGGGTTGTGCTGAACGGGGGCTCTGTGAAAGAGGGCGTTCTTGTTGGCCTTGGAACAACACCAAAGGGAGATGTTGAACTGGCAATTGCAACGCTTGCATTGTCGCAGGGAATTATCCAGCAGAATGTTTTTGCCCCGATTGTTGGAATGGCATTGCTCACAACCATTATTGCCCCGATTTCCTTCAAGTATCTCCTGAAAAAATGGGGCGGAGAGCTTCACCCCAGCCGATCATATGCCTGAAGTAAGCATAGTTGGGGAATGCGCCAGAAAAATATAGTTTGTTGTTGGCAGCTGAAAAAGCCCCTGCTTTCTTGGGATAAAAGCGCAAGGATATTCAAGAAACAGGCATATTTCCTGTTAAGGGAAGAGGGCATGAGCTAATGCCTGTCCAGCTTTGCACCTAAATTCCTAACTTTTGGGCAATAAAAGTGCAGAAAACAGATTTTAGGTGCATTTTCAGGTTTAGGCTTAAGGCAAGTACAAACAAAAGAGCAAAAAACAAAAAGCCGTAGTTTTTAATTTTTAGAACCTTTTCTTAACTCTTCAAGGATTTTGGGTAGCAGCCCTAACGGTTCGAGTTTGCTCGCCAAAATCTTGAATTCTGTTTTTAAACCAAGCATTACCCCCACACCTTTACTGGTTTGTTCTAACATAAGTGAAGAAGAAAGAGTCTGTAAATCAATTAAGTTAATATAATGGGGGTTATTCAATTCCATCAAGCTAGAGGCAGAAATATCTGTTGGTATCTGACTATAACACTCGTAATCACTTCTTGAAAGATTGTTTAAGTATTCCACAAGTCCAGTTTTAATTTTTTCAATTTCGTTAATTTCACCTTCTTGGTTTGGTGGATTATATGAAACATTTATTGCCACAATGACCTTTTTTTTGTCCTCTAAATCATTTACAACATTGCCTTGTTTTATACCTTCTTGAATTAGGAATGAAACAATTTGAGCTCTAAGTCCAATCTTTTGAAGTTCTGCTCCAGATTTTAAAAAAAACTTTTTTTCAACCATGTCCAAAACCTATATGGTACTAAACCAATATAATTATCTTATGTTAAGCTAAACTTTATTAAGTTAATTAGTTATTTGAAAATGTTTATTTTAGGTGCAAGTTTCGGAATAAAAATGCAACCCTCAATTTAGGTGCAAAACCTGCCTGTCCAAAACTATTAAAAACAAGAAAATGATAATATTTAGTGGTGATTATTTGGTTAAACGTTCTGCAAAAAGTGGCAGTAATCCGCCGAGCAAGTATGATTTGTTGGCTGGCAATAAAGGAAGGATTTTTCGTTTGCAGGCGGAAAAGCGTGCCAGATTAGCTCAACAGAGTGAGGTAAGGCCTGTTGTTGGATATGCTGATGCTAAAAGAATTATTGCAATTGCTGGTAAGGGTGAATTCAAAAAATTGCTGGGGATTATTAGTAAGAGTGAATTCGAAAATTTGGTGAGGTATGCTGGTTCTGGTCGTGCTATTGGTGATTTGGTGAAGAGTGCTGGTTCTGGTCGTGCTGTTGGTGAATTGGTGGGTTATGCTGGTTCTGGTCGTGCTGTTGGTGCATTGGTGAAGAGTGTTGGTTCTGTTGCT
>CAYJWT010000017.1:0-5259 GCA_964373935.1 uncultured archaeon
TTTCAAAAACCGCATCAGAATTCGCAAAGCACGCAAACAGGAAAACAATCACTGCATCAGATGTAAGGCTGGCAGTAAAAAATCTTCAATAAATTATTTTTTCCTCAGTACAAGAATTCCCATCTCTGATATTGGGCTGATCCATAGATTGTTATCTTTGTATTGTTTAGGCTTGATAATTTCAAAGCCCATTCGTTCGATTAATTGGGCGTGAAAACCACTAAATTCGTCAGCCAACAAGTTAATTATTGCCAACCCTCTCTTGTTTAGTATCCTGTGTATTTCTGCCATTGTATCCATGCTTGCTGGAGTAGGGCTGGAATATTCCAGTTCTGGATAATCGCTGAATAGAAAATTGTCACTCACCACAATATTGATTGAGCCATCCTTGAAAGGCAAGAAATGTTTTTTTGTTTTAAAATAGGCCCAGGTTCTTGCATCTCCTCTCACAAGTCTTTTATTCTTTAAATTTTTTGCAATTTGTAGGGCTTCCGTGCCTATGTCAAATCCGATTGCTTTTGCGCCCAAGCTCTGGAGAAAAAATGTATACAGGCCTGTGGAGGAGGCAATGTGGAGGATTTTTTTCCCTTTTATATTGCCTTTTGCCATTTTCAGGAGCAACTCATGTATTGGAATGTAGTGGGGGAGGGTTCTGCCGAAATCAGCATCCCAGTTCGTTGTTTCTTTTTTTGTGGCCCGTGCCAGTGCCATGGCTTTTTTGGTTGCCTTCTTTTTCCTGTCAAAGCGGTTTAATTGCCTTGCTATTTTTTGGTTTTTCTGTGGCATTCTTTTTTCCTCTTAGTTTTTTTTCTTTAAAACCGCAAAGCTCATGTCTCTGCTATGCGGGTTTCTTGATGTTTCCATTATTTCAAAGCCAGTGTGCCTTATTCCTGCTAGCATGCTGTCAGACAGCATTTTTTCCGGAAAATGAATTATGGCTATTCCTTCGGGGGCCAAAACCCTGTGAATTTCACTCAATATTGACAAACTGCCCGCATTTTGATTACGGGGTGAATCGTCTATTTCATCATAATCGCTAAAAAGAAAATGGTCTGATACAACAAAATCCATGCAGTTTTTTTTGAAGGGCAAATGGTTTTTCTTATAAACGGCACTTTCGAAATCATCAGCCCTTATGAATATTGTGGCCTCGGCATTCGCCCTTACAACTCTTTCATTCCCGATTTTTTTCGCTATCTTCACTGCATCTTTATTCCTATCCAATGCAATTGCTTTTGCGCCTTTTTCCTGCAGAAACCTTGTGTAAACGCCAGTTGCGGATGCTAGGTGCAGTATTCTTTTGCCTTTAATCCCATTTTTGGCATATTCCAGAAGCTTTGTATGTATGGGCGCATAATGCTGCAATGTTCTTCCAAAATCCCCATAAACGCTAAATGTGGAATGCCCTGCATTATCAGCACCTTTATGCGCCTTCCGAGTTATCTTTGCTTTTTTATCGAATTTTTTCATGTGCCTGGAAATAAGCTTTGTTTTGAACCAGAAACTAATGTTTTTCATGCAACTATTACATGCATTCCCTAATTTATTTTTTTGTTTTTCTCTCCCTTATTCTCTGTTTCCGCAGTGCTTTCCTGGCCTCTTTGACTATCCTTCTCTTTCTTGCAGTGAGGGCAATCCGGTATGATTTCAATCGCTCCATGTCTGGGGGTGTGAGCCATACAACTTTCTTTCTTGAAATGCCAAGCAGGGGCGCAATCCTGTAAGCATGCTGCGGGTTCAGCACTATTACATCTCCTTCTTTTGCCTGCCTGAGCTTCAGAGCCCATTTTCTTTCCCTGAGTGGGCCCATGCCATAGAAATCAAGTGTCCTGAGATAACTCTCATTTGACATTGTTGTTTTATCCAGTATTTTTTTCTCTTCTGGTCTTATGTGAAAAATTGCTCTATCCTGAAGCGCATATGCTGGTTTTTCTACTTTCCCTCTGTCAAGGCTTACAATTTCTTTCATTCCATGCTGCAATGCAGTTCTGCATATATAACTGTATGGCACTTGTGCAAATTCTATGAATAGTCTTTTGCCCGCCCGAAAATATTTTAGAAGCTCTGGCAAGTTTTTGCTTATTTCATCCCCATCATGCTGCAGTGCAATGAGTGTTCCGGGGCAGTTTATCGTGAAAGGTTTTTTCTTCATTCAAAAATAGTTGTTTCTTGTAAATTTATTTCTTTACTTTATTGCTTCCCAGAGCACTTGCTCTTTTGAGTTTACTTTTACTCCTTGGTCTGTGATGTCGAACGGGTGGACTGCTTTTGAGTGCTTTGTGCCGCGCATTTTCCTGATGTAGATGTACCTGTGAGGGGGCGCAAAGTATAATACAACCAGCCCATCCACAATAAACTCTTCAACACCGAAAGCGCTGAAAGTTGTTTTTTCGGGCTTGGTTTCTGAAGTGAGAAGGGCTGTGCATCCCAAATCCTTGAGGCTGTCAACAAATTTGAACAGCATGTTCCTCATGTTTTCTGTCCGCTCAAGGTAAACACCAAGCGCAGTGGTGCTGTCCACAACAAGCCTTTTCACGTTCTGCTCTTTCACGATTTCCCCTATTGTTTCAAGCTCGTTCTCTAATTGGTCCTCCATGTTCTGCTTGCCCCCGAACTTGAGCCTGTAAATGTTGAGCATTTTCCTGTCCTGCAGTGCCCTGATATCCCAGTTGAAGCTCTGCATGTCCCAGGTAATGTTTTTCACGTTGCTTTCAATGGTAACATAAAGCCCAGGGTCGTTGAATATTTTTGCGCCATTGTAAATGTACTGGAGAGTGAAAATTGTTTTGCATGTGCCAGTTCCCCCAGAAATAAGGACAGAACTTCCTAAGGGAATGCCTCCCCCGGTTATATCGTCAAAACCCGGAATTCCTGTCTGTAATCTGTCCATAAAAATTCCCGATAATAAAAAAGCTGTTCTGCTTTAAAATACTTTTCTTTTGCTTTTCCCGCGCATTTTGCTGAAACCGCGCGACAGCGTTCTTTTTAATAATTGTTTGAGAATTATTTTTTTTACCAAAATTTGGGGGACTGGGGTAATGGAAAGCATTCTTGCAGTGTGGGTGTGAGAAAATGGACAAGGTTGTTCATTTTGAAATACCTGCAGACAGTATTGAGAGAGCCAGAAAATTTTATGGAACTGTTTTTGGCTGGCAGATAACAAAATCCCAAATGCCGGGCGATGAGTACTGGCTTGTGAACACCGTTGAAACAGATGACAAGGGAATGCCAAAAACACCAGGCGCAATAAACGGGGGAATGACGAAAAAGAGGAAAGAAACAGGCCCTGTAATAGTGATAAAAGTTGCCTCAATTGAGGACGCCTTGAAGAAGGCAAAAAAGGAAGGCGCCCAAATTGTTCTGGAAACCTTTCCTGTGGGGAACATTGGGCTTTATGCCAGGATAAAGGACACTGAAGGCAATATTGTAGGGGTATGGCAGGATGCCAATGTCTGAATGCCATGAAAAAGAAGGGACAAGGCTTTCATTTACCCAGACAGGCGTTCCGGCAGAATGTTATTCATCAATTTCGCAGGGCTGGCATGACTATTACTGGAAACCAATGAAAAAAATTCTTGAGGGATGAGGAAATTATTTGCAAAATAAGTGATGGTGTTTTTAATGCAGGACATTATTGAAAAGCAGAAGGAATCTTGGAACAGTGTTTCTTCCGGGTGGAAAAAATGGAACAGTTTTGTAATGGAATGGCTACAACCGATCGGGGCAAAACTGGTTTTTGAAGCAAAGCTATCGGAAAAAAGCATTGTGCTAGATGCGGCGACTGGGACAGGAGAGCCGGGATTGACTGCTGCAAAAATTGCCAGGAAAGGCATTGTTGTTGGAATTGACTTGTCCGAAGGAATGGTAAAGATTGCAAATGAAAATGCAGAAAAACAAAAAGCGGGAAATTACAATGCAATCGTTGCGGATGCATGCAAATTGCCTTTTCCAAGCAATTATTTTGATGCTATGCTATGCAGGCATGGGATAATGTTTGTTCCAGATATGGATGCGTGCTTGAGGGAATTTTCAAGGGTCCTGAAGCCAAAAGCAAGGCTGTGTGTTTCAGTTTGGAATGTCAAAGAAAAAAACCCTTGGGCCACGGTAATTGGAGAAACATTGCATGAACTGTTTGGAATGCCCCTTCCTTCCCCTGACGAACCCGGGATTTTTAGGTGTGCAGAAAGCGGCACTGTTTCGAGATTGATGAAAAAAGCAGGGTTCGGGGAAATAAAAGAGTTTGAAATAACGGGAAAAATATTTTTCCTTTCCCCAGGGCAATACTGGGAATACACCACCGAGGTTGCTGCGCCTATTGCCGCAGCATTGAAAAATACAGATTCTGTCATGCGTGAAAGAGCAAGGCTGGCTGTAATTGAAAAAGCAGGAAAGTTTTTGAAAAATGGAAAAATTGAATTGCCGTGGAGTGCATGGGTTGCATCTGGCACTAAATGAGCTTTTTGTTTTTTAGGAATTCCAGCGCTTTTTCCAGTGTCTGCCCTGAAGTGAGGTTTTCGTTGTTTATCACCAGGTCAAATTTTTCCAGGTTTTTCCCGAATTCAAAGCCATAAAGATTTTTGTAGAATCTCCTGTTGAAGGAATCCCTTTCCATTATCCTTTTTTTTGCCACTGCCCTGGAGATGCTGCTTCTCCCAGCAATCCTTTTTGCCCTTGTTTCAAGCCCCGAGTCAAGCCAGATTTTTATCCCTTTTTTGCTGAGGTAGCCAATTATTTTGGAGTCAATTACGGCATTGCCTTTTTCAATAATTTCGAAAAGCTTTTTGTCGAGCGCCTTATCCATGCTCTGGTCATTGCCCCTTTTTTCCAGCATCTTTTTCCCCGATGGGCTTTCCCAAAATCCCTGTGATTTTTCTGTTTTCCTGAAATCAATGTCGTGGATTTTTTTTCCGGCAAGCTGCTTCAGTATGTGTGAAGCATGGATAACTGGCAACCCGATTGCTTTTCCGAGATTTTCTGCAAGAGTGCTGTTCCCGCTTCCCGACAAGCCTGAAACAATTATTATCATAAAGCAAGGATGAATGCAAAGTTTATTAATTTATTTTCAGCTTTTTTTATCCATGAAAGTGGCTGTTTTCGGGGGAAGCTTTAATCCTTTTCATCTTGGGCACTTGCGCACGGCAGAATTTGTCCTTGGCTCAGGGATAGTCCAGGAGCTTTGGATTGTGCCATGCTACAGGCATGCTTTCAAGCCGGAGAAAGCCCTTGCCGCGTTTGACGACAGGGTGGAAATGGCAAGGA
>CAYJWT010000017.1:5269-14573 GCA_964373935.1 uncultured archaeon
AGAAAAACGTAAAAGTTCTGGACATTGAAAAAAGAAACAAAACAAATTACACGATTGATTTGCTTAAAATTCTGAAAAAAAATTTCCCAAAACATGAATTCTATTTTGTCATTGGCTCTGGCCTCGTGAAAGAGTTTGCTGAATGGAAAGACCCCGGCGGGATAGTAAGAAAAGCAAAAATAATTGTTGCTGAAAGCCCCGATGCAACAATTTCGGAAAACGAGTTCATTAACAGGAAAAACTGCGTTTTCCTGAAGCAAAACAACTATCTTGGAATTTCAGCAAACACAATCAGGCACAATATTGCTAAAGGAAAAAGCGTTGAAGGAATGCTTCCAGAAAGAGTTGAAAATTACATAAGGAAAAAAGGTTTGTATGGCAAATGAAACCTTTATGGCAATGATAAAAAATGTCTTTTGATGAAAAAGTCTGGCGGATATTGAAAAAAATTCCGAAGGGCAGGATAACAACCTATAAGCAAATTGCAATTTGTTTAGGCAATCCTCTTGCGACAAGGGCTGTGGGGAATGCCTGCAATGCAAACCCCTTTTCCCAAAAAGTGCCTTGCCATCGCGTTGTGAAAAGCAGTGGCGAAACAGGCGGGTATGCAAAAGGCACAAAACAAAAAATAGAATTGCTTGAAAGAGAAGGCATTAAAATTAAAAACAACAAAATACTAGATTTTGAAAGAGTTTTGGTTAAAGCAAAAGAGCTGTCTTAATGCAGAAAACCAAGTATATCTGGCTCAATGGCAAATTTGTTCCATGGGAAAAAGCAAAAGTGCATTTCCTCACCCACGCCCTGCACTATGGAAGTGGAATCTTTGAGGGGATGAGATGCTATGAAACAAGAAAAGGCCCTGCTGTCTTCCGGCTGAAAGAGCATCTGGACAGGTTTTACAAGTCCGCCCTGATTATTGAAATGCACATTCCATTCACCAGGAAAGAGCTCTATAAAATAATCCTGCAATTAGTGAAAAAAAACAGATTGAGAGAGTGCTATATCAGGCCGCTTGCTTTCTATGGCTATGGGAGAATGGGGCTAAACCCATTGGGCATAAAACCGGAGGTCGGGATTGCGTGCTGGAAATGGGAAACATACTTTGGCAAAAAAGTCCTGGAAACAGGAATAAGAGCAGGCATTAGTTCATGGCAGAGGATTTCCCCGAACTCCATGCCAGTCCAGGCAAAGGCAGCAGGCAATTACGTGAACAGCATTCTTGCAAAAATAGAAGCATTGCAATCAGGCCACGATGAGGCAATATTGCTGGACGCAGAGGGGAATGTTGCAGAAGCAAGCGGGGAAAACATTTTCATTGTGCGGGACAACATTCTTATTACGCCCCCGGAAACCCACGTTCTCCAGGGCATTACAAGAAAATCAATAATTGAAATAGCGCACAATGAAGGAATCCCAGTGAGGGAAGAACATTTCACCCGCGACCAGTTATACACTGCAGATGAAGCATTCCTCACTGGAACAGCAGCAGAAATAACCCCCATCCACTCCGTTGACGAAAGGGAAATAGGAATTGGAAAACCACTGACAATGCAACTGCAGAAAAGGTTTTTTGAAATAGTCCACGGCAAAGACTCCCTATATTCAAGCTGGCTGGATTTTGTATGAAAAAGAAAAAGCCATTCAGGATAAACTGCCCCGCAACGCTTGTCGGGCTGAATTGAGGGAAAAAAGAAGGCAGCAAAAAAAGCCAAAATAATTTCAGCAGCCCACTGCCTGTTTTAGTTCCTGTTCTGACACTAGCCTGTCAAAGATTGTGGTTTCGTCAATCACAATAAAGGGAGTGTTGTTTACATTGAATGTTTTCTTGAATAATTCGACAAGCGGAAGATTGTTGTCTGCTGGAAAAGCAAATGTTTTCACGCTTGGGCAGTCTGCCCTCAGTGCATCAAGCACTTTTCCCTGGACATCGCATTCCGGGCAGGGGGCTTCGCTGTTATAGAAAAAAAACACCAAATGGTTTTTCTGGCTGCAGAAAGAATTCATTTTTTTCAGGTCAAGGTACAGGGCCGCATTTGAAAGAAAGTATTTTTGCCTGAGCGCTTTCACATCAGCCAAAAAAAATGTTTTTGTCGCATCCTCCAGCGCCTGAAGCAGGCCATAAGTCTGGTTTATCTGCTGGCTGGACCTTTCCTGCAAAGCAATGCATGCCTCATCCTTCTTTTTGCCTTCCTCAAGCGATTCAATGAAAATCAGGGAAAGCCTTGCCGATTCTGAATCCAGGGAATCCTGTTCCACTTGCTTGGCCAGGCCAGCCAGCTGCCCTGTGTCAATCTGCTTTATTATGAAAAAGGCGCTGATTGAAACAAGCACTGAAAGCACAAAAGCCATGAGATAGTGCCTGTACCTTGCATCCATGCTTACCACTTATATTCACTGCGGTTGATTTCTTTAAAAAGGCTTACCAGCCAGACAAAAGCAACCATCGTGGAATAGAAAAACACAATGCTTGCAATTGGCAGGAGCTTTTTCACTCCAATATTGTCTTTTGCAATCCAGTGGGATGTGAGCAGTGCGAACAGGAATATTCCAAGAATTAGGGCATAAGTAAAAACAGAAGATGTGTGTACAAGCAATCTTGGGAGTTCAAAGGGCGGTATTGTTGCAATGGTGCCCCAGGCATACAATCCTTGGAGTGCAAGAACAGCGTTCTGCATTATTACAATGGCAATCACAAAGAGCGCAAAGATAGAGCAAAGCTCGAGAATGAAAGTGAAAGGCAGGCTGAATAACCCAAGGTCGCCGAATTTCGCGTTGAAAACCATTTCCCTGTATTTTTGCGTGTTGAAAATTTTTCCCCTGTACCACCTCAGCCTCTGCCTTAGCCAGCCTTTCCAGGTGCTTGGAACTTCTGTGAAAACATGGGCACTATGGCAGGCCCTTATCCTGTAACCATTGTATTGCAGGCGAAGTGCAATCTCCATGTCTTCCGTAATATTCTGCTCATCATAGCCCCCGACTTTTTGCAAGGCATTCTTTCTGTAAACAGCCATTGGCCCCGGTGTCACAAAAGCAGCATTTATCATCGAGAGCACGCTCTGGTAGAAGCCGAAGCCGATGAGGTATTCAATCTCTTGGATGCGCATGAGTAAATTTTGCGGGTTGTGTACCCTGATGAGTCCTGTTACTGCCCCAACCCCTTCCGAATCAAACAATGGAATCATTTTTTTCAGGCAGCCTGGTTCAGGATAGGTATCAGAATCAATGCAAGCAACAAATTGCCCCTTCACAATTTTCAGGCCAGTGTTTATGGCTGCAGCTTTTCCTGCGTTTTTTTTCTTTGCAATTACTTTCACTCCAGAAAACTGCTTTGCTACTTGCACTGAATTATCAGTGCTCCCATCGTCCACAACAATTACTTCCAGCAATTGCCTCGGGTAATCAAATGCCAGCACTGCAGAAATGCATTTCCCGATTGTTTCCTGGCCGTTATAGTTTGGAATAATTATGCTGATTTTTGGCAGCTTGCCCCACTTTTTTCCCCGCAGCAAATATGAAAAATCCAAATATGCCCAGATGAACACGCTTCCCACGAAAAGAAAAAACAGGCTGAGAAAAACCATTACAACGTGTGGTGAAAAGAGTTTTACAGCCAGAAATGCCAGTGCAAACAGTATCGCGAAAGCAATGATTGTGCGCTTCCTCAGCATGAAATAATTTCCCCCAAATAGCTTCTTATTGCTTGTTGTTTGCGCGCTTTTACATTAAAAACTATTTTCTTCTCCATGTTTTTCTCAAATCTTGGATCTGGCTTGGCATTTCCACGCGGAGTTTCTGCCTTACCATTGATATGTGTCCCAGTGAAGCAATAATCTGTTTCCTTGAAAGAATGCTTTTTATTTTTCGCACTGGCAATGCAGGATTTTCAATAATGGCATTTCTGATTTCAGCATAGCTGACAATTGGCTCGCTTCCGGAAAAAACACCTTTCCAGCTTTGGCCTTGGTTTCTTTGGAAAACAGGGTGCTTGTATAAAAGGTAAAACAAAATGCCTTGTATTCTCTTCTT
Organism: uncultured archaeon; assembly: GCA_964373935.1. Classification (GTDB taxonomy): domain Archaea; phylum Iainarchaeota; class Iainarchaeia; order Iainarchaeales; family CAYJWT01; genus CAYJWT01. The sequence continues at coordinate 9,296 of CAYJWT010000017.1, forward strand.
TTCTCTCGCTCCCAGCTTTATTTTTCTTTGCTTTAATTCCCTGCACACTTTCTCAAACCAGGAAGAAAAAACTGCTTTTTCCCCAGGGTACTTTGCGAGAATTTTTCTGACAAGCTCGCTTAAATCAGCCTTTTCCCGCATGTTTTCACTTAGCCTATTTTTTCACAATTTTCCATTTTGTTCCCTGTTCAGTGTCCATTAATTGTATGCCCTCTTTCAATAATTTTGCTCTCAGGGCATCTGCTTCCAGCCATTTTTTTTGTTTCCTAAGCTGTTCCCTTTCATTTATCAATTGCATTATCTCTTTTGGCAGCCTGCCTTCCTGCTTTTCAAAAGAAAAAACCATGAAAATATTGTTTATTTCCCTGAGGAAGCCAATGACATTTTCAGCATTCTTCTTTCCCAATTTTTTTTCATTCAACAGGGAATTTATTTTCCGCTGCATTTCCTGCAGGGAAGCCCAGGCATTGGGGGTATTGAAGTCATCGTCCATTGCTTTTTCAAAGCCATTCCTTGACATGGCAATTATTTTTTTTGCCTGCCTGTTTTCCTCGCCAGTTCCCTCTTCTTGAAGCCTTTGAATGAAGCTGTTCCATTTTTCTCTCGCTTTTGCGGCATCACTGATTGCCTGCACTGTGTAATCCAAAATGCTCTTGTAGTGCACCTGCGCAATGAAAAACCTGAAGTCAAGAGCATCATGCTTTTCCAGGAACTCTGGAATGGTAATAAAATTGCCCAGGCTTTTCGCCATCTTTTGGCCGTTCACGTAAAGCAGGCCTGCATGCATCCAGTACCTTACAAAAGGGCTTTTTCCTGTTGCGCACTCGCTTTGCGCTATCTCGTTCTCATGGTGGGGAAAAATAAGGTCAACTGCCCCTGCATGGATGTCAATAACTTTCCCCAAGTACTTTGTGCTCATTGCGCTGCATTCAATGTGCCAGCCCGGCCTTCCTTTCCCCCAGGGGCTTTCCCAAAAGGGGTCAAGTTCCTTTGCTTTTTTCCACAACGCAAAATCCTGCACTGACTCTTTCTCATACTTGTCTGCCTGCACTCTTTTTCCGGTAACGCCTTTTTCTGCTTTTGCGCCGGAAAGCTTCCCATAGCCCCCGAATTTTGCAATGTTGAAATAAACCCCGTCATCTGTTTCATAGGCAAAGCCCTTTTTCTGGAGGGCTTTTATCATTTCAATTATTTCCGGGATGTGTGCTGTAACCTTTGGGTTAACGTCAGCCGGCTTTACCAGCAGTTTTTCCATGTCTGCAAAAAAAAGCTTTATGTTCCTTTCGGCAAGCTCGAAAATCGTTTTGTTCTGCTGGCTTGCCTTTTCAATAATGTCATCATGCACGTCAGTAATGTTCACAACAAGCTTTACCCCATATCCTGAGTATTCAAGATACCTTCTGACAACGTCAAAGGCAATGTAAGTGCGCGCATGCCCCACGTGCCCCGGACCGTAAACAGTGGGCCCGCAGACATACATCCCAATGCTCTTGCCCCTCAATGGATTAAACTGCTCTTTTTTGCGCGAGAGGGAATTATAGATTTTCAGCATGCTATTATTGAGAAAAGAAAAAGTTATTAATAAAAGCCACCGTAATTATTTGGTGTTTTTTTTTGCAAAAACGAAAAGTTATCGGGCGTGTTCACGAAAAACCGTTGGAAATGAAACCTTTACTGCCAAGAAAAACAAAACCAAGGAGAGTGCTGGGGAAAAGCGGGCCAGGGGCATGGGTTGATGTTGTTGGGAAAGCAATGACTGAGATTTTGAAAGAAAGAACTTTTAAAACAAGAAACGGGCTTGCAATTGCAATAGGAATGCACCCTTTAATTAATGGCAATATAGGAAACACGTTTATTCAACGTGTTTTGGTTTTGATTGAGAGAAAAAAACAGATAAATATTCCAAAAAGCAAGGGAGGCACAAGGATTACTAAAAAAGAAAGAGATGCAATATTGGCATTTTACAGAAAACAAGTCAGGCGCTCTGGAGGCAAATGGGGGGCTGTTCTGGCAACGGCAAATAAATTTGGGAAAACACAGGGTACAATGTCTGCTTTCATTAGCCGCTGGCTTGAAAAAGAAAAAAAACAGAAATGATGTGAGGGCTAGGAATAAAATTAATAACCAGTAATGCAATCTTTTTTCTGAAGAACAGGGAATGTTATGCGATTGCTAAAGACTGTAAAGCCTCATCGGGTGGTGCCTGCCAGGAAAATAAGGCGAAAACTTTCAGCTGAAAAGCGTTTGCAGAAAAAAAAGGCGGTAGAACAAAAAAGAATAAAGTTACTGCCTGTTGTTGAAAAGACAATGAAAAGAATTGCCAGCAGGCATTCTTTCAGTTTTGCCTACCAATTAGCGCAAGCAATTGCAAGGGCCCCAGAAATAAGGGCCTTGGGCCTGAGTAATGTTGAAATTGAAGTAATTCTCAGCATGATTAAAAAAAAGAAGGCAATCCCATTATCAGCCCTGGAAGTTGTGGGTGAAGGGAAGGTGATAAGGTACTCGGAAAAAACAAAGAAGAGAGCAATTGATTATTTTTTGTCAGTCAAGGGACAGTACGGCGCACTTACACGCGCAGCCGAAAAATTCAGTATCACCCCTGGTATATTATCAATCTGGGTTAAACAGGCAAAAAAAAGAAAAAAATAATTTTCTGGCTACAAAAAGCTAGAAAAAACCATTACACCATTTTAGGTTTCTGATGGATAAGCAGCAAGCAGTTTCCTATGTAATTTCACTCAATCCTGGAAAGATTGTTCCGGGCCTTGACAGGATGAAGACATTTCTTGAAAAGGCAGGGAACCCTGAACATTCCTTCCAGAGCATTCTTGTAACTGGCACAAACGGCAAGGGCAGCACAACAAGCTATATTGCAGGCATACTTCAGGAAGCAGGGTATAAAGTGGGAAAATACACTTCCCCTTTCCTTGAGGAATTCAATGAAAGGATTGTTGTAAACGGGACAAAAATTTCTGACAGTGGGCTTGTAAAGCTTGTTGAGGAAACAAAAAAACAGGACAGGAAGTTCAGAACAGGCCTGTCTTTTTTTGAGTTTGTGACGGTGATAGCTTTGAAGCATTTTGCGGAAAAAGAAGTTGACATTGCAGTGCTGGAAATAGGCATGGGGGGAAGATTGGATGCAACAAATGCCGTGCAGAATGTGCTGGGTTGCGCGATAACAAACATTTCTCTGGAACACACCCAGTGGCTGGGGAAAACAAGGAAAAAAATTGCAAAAGAAAAGGCAGGCATAATAAAAGAAAACTCTGTGCTCTGCACAACAGAGCTTTCCCCGGAAATAAGAAAGGCTTTTGCCGAAAAATGCAGGCAAAAAAATTCGCAGTTCTTTTTCATGCCAAAGGGCTTTTCATTCAAGAGAAAATCCTTTTCCTTGGAAAAACAGGTTTTTGATTTCCGCTGGAAAAAAAAGTGGCTGAGAAACATTGAAACACGATTGCTGGGAAAACACCAATTGTACAATGCGTCCCTTGCAATCGCATTAGTGCATTCTCTTCTGGGAAAAATTTTTGTTTCAGATGAAGAAATAAGGGAAGGAACAAGGAAAACAAAGTGGGATGGAAGGTTTGAGATCGTGAAAAAAAATCCCATTGTTGTTTTTGATGCTGCACACAACCCTGCTGGCATTCATTCTTTTTGTGAGACATTCAGAGAGCTATTTCCCGGGAGAAAAGCGGTGATTGTTTTTGGCTGCTCTGCGGACAAGGATGTGAAAAAAATGTTGAGGGAATTAAAACCTGTAACGGAACAATTAATTATCTGCAAGGCAAAATGGCGTGGCATGCAAACAAAAAAAATTGAAAAAAATGCAAAAAAACTTGGCTTTGAAAAAATAAAAATTATTGCAGATGCAAAAAGAGCGGTAAAAAATGCCTTAAAAGATAAAGAAAAAATTATTTGTGTACTTGGAAGCATTTTTGTTTTGGGGGAAGCAAAAAATATTTTAGTAACAAATAAATAGGGGAGGTATGCAATTTAAATGAAAGAAGTGGTTTAAATGCGTTTAGTTAGACTTTGGAGAAAGCCTGTGGAAACAAAATCCTTGAAAATTCCCAAGGGGCTTGCACAGCAATTGAATAAGGCATTTGCAGGAATGCGGGAAGCGAGAGTGGTTTATGGGAGGACATGGAAGAGGAGCTATGGAATAATGCCAAATTATTGTTATATTGCAGAAGCCGTTGGAAAACTTGGGAAGAGAACAGTGTACAGGATGGTTGCTTTTCATGGTAAGACATTTGAATTACTGACAGGGATCAATGCTAGTACTGCAAAAGAAAAAAATTCCAAGAAAACCACAATTCATTTCCTAGAGGGGCAGGAACGATTTGGGGTGCCAAAAAAGTATAGAGGAAGAGGGTTTGGCAGTTCAGTGGTAGCGCACAGCGTTCATTTTCTTGCAAGGCATGGCTTGTCTGGAAATATTTTGATGGTAGCAAACCCAGATGTTAGAGAACTTTTGACTAGCCTAGGAATGAAAGAGACAAAACAGCATCGCTTTGTTTTCAAGCCAGAGGCAGTTGTTTCAAAAAACGTTGATAAACTGCTTTTAGCAAACCAAAGAGTTGCAACTCATAAAGTTCAATAGGTTTGATGCAGCAAAAAATACTATTTTAAAAAAATTTCAAGAATTGATGATGTGCAAAAGGCAGTGAAATCTGCACTAAAAAATTCTTCCTTTGTTTGCGTTCTGGGCAGCATTTTTGTTTTGTCCGAAGCGCAAAAAGCTTTTTAATGGCATGCTGGCAGAATACCTTGCATGCTAAAAAATGGGAAAGCAAAGGCTGCTTTTGTAATGGTTTTTGCAATAATTTCCCTCATTGGAAGCCAGATAAATTTTTCCCGCTTGGTGGGGGCAGAAAACCAGTTTTTCACGGTGTTCCAGTTCTTCGGGCCAATAGCAGGGGCTTTCCTGGGGCCAATGCTGGGGGCACTTTCAATTCTAATTGCCCAGCTTTCCTCAAACATTTTGCTGGGAAAAGAGTTTTCCTTCCTTAATGTTGCAAGATTGCTCCCAATGGTTTTCGCCGCAATCTACTTTGGATTGTTCATGAAAAAGAATAGCTGGAAAGACGCCAGCATTATTGTGCCATTGCTTGCAATAGCTGCTTTCGTTCTGCATCCTGTTGGAAGGACTGTGTGGTTTTATTCCCTGTTCTGGCTCATTCCAATAATCTGCAAGTTTTTTTCAAGCAGGCTGTTTCCCAGGAGCTTGGGGGCAACATTCACAGCACATGCTGTTGGGGGGGCAATATGGGTGTGG